>JACRFY010000089.1 GCA_016212565.1 Magnetospirillum sp.
CGCCTGCGGCGGCTTCGGCCTTGACGGCGGCCTGAACTCCGATCCAATGCCCCGCCATCGCAGCCGATGGCACGAAAGGTCGTGAAGATGCTTGAGGGACTTGCAAAAAACGCCCCGATTAGAGAAGGCACCAAGATGAAACGTGCGGCAAATCCCCGAACCGGATCGATCTCCCTCGGTGTCTTGGTGGCTTGGTGGCGAGAAAAAGGCTTAAGTCAGCGCCTATGCGCACCAGCGGGGATGACGCGTTCTTGGGTGGCGGGGGCGCCCGATCAGCGCCCCTTCACGCCCCAGATTTCCTCGCCGTATTCCCGCACCGTGCGGTCGGAGGAGAACTTGCCCATGCGGGCGACGTTGAGGATCGCTTTGCGGGTCCATTCGTCGGGATTGCGGTAGAGCTGGTCGACCCGTTCCTGGGCCGCCATATACAGCGGATAATCGGCGGTGAGCAGGTAGTGGTCGCCGTGGACGGTCAGGTTGTCGACCAGCGGTTTGTAGAGGTCGGGCTCTTCGGGCGAGAAGAAGCCGTTGCCGATCAGGTCCAGGGCCTTCTTCAGATCGTCGTGGGCGGCCAGCATCGGCGCCGGATCGTAGCCGTCGATGCGGTGGCGGGCCACCTCGTGGGCGGTGAGGCCGAACAGGAACATGTTGGCCTCGCCGACTTCCTCGCAGATTTCGACATTGGCCCCGTCCCAGGTGCCGACGGTCAGCGCCCCGTTCATCGACATCTTCATGTTGCCGGTGCCCGATGCCTCGGTGCCGGCGGTGGAGATCTGCTCCGACAGCTCGGCGGCCGGCATCACCAGCTCGGCGGTGGAGACGTTGTAGTTGGGGATGAACACCAGCTTCAGCTTCGTGCCGACCAGCGGATCGTTGTTGACCACGTCGGCGACGTCGTTGATCAGCTTGATGATCAGCTTGGCGGTGACATAGCCCGGCGCCGACTTGCCGCCGATGATCACCGTGCGCGGCACCACGTCGAGCAGCGGATTGGTGCGGATGCGCAGGTAGCGGGTCACCACGTGCAGGACGTTGAGCAACTGGCGCTTGTACTCGTGGATGCGCTTGACCATGACGTCGAACAGGGCATCGACCTCGATGTCGACGCCGAGACGCTGGCCGATCACTTCGGCGAGGCGCTCCTTGTTGGCGCGTTTGACGGCGGCGAAGCGGGCGCGGAAGTCGGGGTCGTCGGCGAACGGCTCCAGCTTGTGCAACTGGTCGAGATCGCTGATCCAGCCATCGCCGATCCGCGCGGTGATCAGCTTCGACAGGCCGGGATTGGCCAGCAGCAGCCAGCGCCGCGGGGTGACGCCGTTGGTCTTGTTGTTGATCTTGCCCGGGCTGAGATGCTCGAAATCCGAGAAGATGGTGCTCTTCATCAGGCCGGTGTGGATGGCGGCGACGCCGTTGACCTTGTGGCTGCCGATCACCGCCAGATGCGCCATGCGCACCCGTTGCTCGTGGCCTTCGCCGATCACCGACACCCGCCGCAGCAGCTCGCTGTCGCCGGGGTGGCGGTGGCGCACCTCCTGGAGGAACTCGTGGTTGATCTGGTAGACGATCTCCAGGTGGCGGGGCAGGATGCGGCCGAACATCTCGACCGGCCAGGTCTCCAGCGCCTCGGGCAGCAGGGTATGGTTGGTGTAGGCGCAGCAGGCCTTGGTGATCGCCCAGGCGCGGGCCCATTCCACCTGATGCTCATCGACCAGCACCCGCATCAGCTCGGCCACCACCAGCGCCGGGTGGGTGTCGTTGAGCTGGACCGCGACCTTCTCGGGCAGCAGGTTCCAGTCGGAATGCGACTTGCGGAAGCGCGACAAGATGTCCTGGATCGAGGCGGCGACGAAGAAATATTCCTGCTTGAAGCGCAGCTCCTTGCCGCGCGAGGTCATGTCGGAGGGATACAGCACCTTCGACAGAGTCTCGGATTCGTTCTTGTCGCGCACCGCCTCAATGTAGTTTCCGGCATTGAAGTACTTGAGGTCGAACTCGCGGGTCGACTTGGCCGACCACAGGCGCAGGTTGTTGACGGTGCGGCCGCCGTAGCCGGGGATCGGCACGTCGTAGGCCATGGCCATCACTTCCTCGGCGTCCATCCACTGGGCGCGGGTGTGGCCGAGCACGTCCTTGTAGTGAATGACCCGGCCGCCGAAGCGCACCGGATAGATGACGCCGGGACGGGGAAACTCCCACGGATTGCCGTAGCGCAGCCAGTTCTCCGGGCTCTCGACCTGCCAGCCGTGCTCGACGTGCTGGGTGAACATGCCGTAATCGTAGCGGATGCCGTAGCCGAAGCCGGCGATGCCCAGGGTGGCCATGGAATCGAGCAGGCAGGCCGCCAACCGGCCCAGGCCGCCGTTGCCCAGCGCCGCTTCGACCTCCCAGCCGACGATCTCGTCGAAATCGAGACCCAGGCCCATGTCGCCGATGGCCTGCTTGACGGTGTCGTAGATGCCGAGGTTGATCATCGCATTGGTCAGGGTGCGACCGATCAGGAACTCCATCGACATGTAATAGACGCGCTTGGCATCCTGCGTGTAATAGCGCGACAGCGTCGGCATCCAGCGCTCGACCACCCGGTCGCGCACCGCATAGGCGGTGGCCATGAACCAGTCGCGGGCGTTGGCATTGATCGGCTCTTTGCCGACCGAATAGAGAAGATGGCTGGCGAGGCTGAATTTGATGCTGTCGACATCGTCCTCAAGCAGCCGCACCACCGGCTGGCCGACACGGCTCATGCTTGGCGTCCCTTCCCGCATTCCACACCCTGGACGAAGGGAGTGCCCCCTTCCCCCCGGCCAAGTCAAGGTCAATCATTGCCGGTCGCCGGGGCGCGGCGGCCAACGTCCGCGGAATTCCGGCTCGGCACCCCCGTCGCGCGATGGTAAACAGGGGCACCCCCGTTCGCATCGGATCTTCCGGCCATGATGACTCCCGACCTGTTCGGCCTTGCCGCCGCCCTCCTGTCCCTGGCCACCCTGGGGGTGGCGCTGCTGGTGCTGCTGCGGATCAGGGGGGCGCGCACCGAGGCGCTGATCCAGGGCATCGAGCGGCTGGAGCGGGCGATGCGCGACGAGGCCGCCCGCGGACGCGAGGAGGCCGGCGGCCATGCCAAGCATCTGCGCGAGGAGACCGCCGGGGCGGTGCGTGCCTTCCAGGACAGCCAGCTCAAGTCGATGGCCGAGCTGGGCAAGGCGTTGCGCGACGAGCTGAAGCAGTTGGGCGAGTCGATGGGCCAGGCGCAGAAGGAGCGGCTGGACCGGGTCGCCCAGGAACTGGTCCAGCTCACCCAGCGTCACCAGGAGGGACAGGCGACCCTGCGCCAGGCGGTGGAGCAGCGCCTCGACACCCTGCGCGGCGAGAACGCCGCCAAGCTGGAGCAGATGCGCCAGACCGTCGACGAAAAGCTCCAGGGTACCCTCGACAAGCGCCTCGGCGAGTCCTTCAAGCTGGTCAGCGAGCGTCTCGAACAAGTGCACAAGGGCCTGGGCGAGATGCAGAGCCTGGCCACCGGGGTCGGCGACCTCAAGCGGGTGCTGACCAACGTCAAGAGCCGCGGCACCTGGGGCGAGGTGCAGTTGGCGGCGCTGCTGGAGCAGATCTTCACCCCCGACCAGTATCTCAAGGACGCCCAGTGCCGTCCCAATTCGGCCGAGCGGGTCGAGTTCGCCATCCGCATGCCCGGCCGCGGCGACGGCGAGCCGGACGTGCTGCTGCCCATCGACGCCAAGTTCCCCACCGAGGATTACGAGCGCCTGCTGGTGGCCGCCGAACGCAGCGATCCCGACGCGGTCGAGGTGGCGGCCAAGGCCCTGGAACTGCGCATCCGGGGGCAGGCCAAGGAGATCCGCGACAAGTACGTCAACCCGCCCCACACCACCGACTTCGCCATCCTGTTCCTGCCCGCCGAGGGCCTCTACGCCGAGGTGCTGCGCCGCCCGGGTCTGTTCGAGCAGGTGCAGCGCGACCTGCGGGTGGTGCTGGCCGGGCCGACGACGCTGACCGCGACCTTGAACGCGCTGCGGATGGGCTTCCAGACCCTGGCGATCGAGAAGCGCTCCAGCGAGGTGCGGCAGGTGCTGGGGGCGGTGAAGACCGAATTCTCGAAATACGGCGCCGTGCTCGACAAGGTGAAGAAGAAGCTGCAAGAGGCGGAAAAGACCATCGACGACGTCGGAATCCGCCGCCGGGCCATCGAACGGTCCCTGCGCGCGGTGGAATCGGTGCCCGAGGCGCAGGCGGAGGTGCTGCTGGGCATGGGGCAGGGCGGCTTCGACGACGAGGAGGAGAACGCGGCGGTGTTGGCGGAGGAATGAGGGATATGTCCCGGTAAAAGGAAGAAGGACGCTGCTCTGGGTGACGGCGGCGTGCGGAGGGCGATCCACCCGACCTCGTGCCTTGCCCCCGGCGACGCCTTTACGCTCCGTTTACAGCTTCCCGCATGGAACGCTGATGCACGGCGGGTGTAGAGATTCCAGCGTTGGAATCTCAACCGGAGGGCCGTGATGCTCGACATCGTTTTCGTTGCTACGGTGGTGGTTTTCTTCGCCCTGGGCGGACTGTTCGTCCGCGCCTGCGAAAACATCTGACGGAGGGTTTCCCCCTATGTCCCTCGATCTCATCCTCGGCGCGGTGACCGCGCTTGGCCTGCTGGGCTATCTCGGCGTCGCGCTGATCCGGCCCGAACGCTTCTAGGAGGACGCTATGGACGCCGCCGGCATCCTTCAAATCCTGATCTACATCGTCCTCATCACCGCGCTCACCCCGCTGCTGGGCGGCTACATGGCCAAGGTGTTCGAGGGCCGGTCGCGGTTCCTCGGCTGGTTCGAGCGGCCGCTCTACCGGCTGTGCGGCATCGATGCCGCCCGCGAGCAGCACTGGAGCGGCTACGCCCTGTCGCTGCTGGCCTTCAACCTGATCGGCGCCCTGGTGCTGTTCGGCCTCCAGCGCCTGCAGGGGATGTTGCCGCTGAACCCGGCCGAGATGGCGGCGGTGCCGCCCGATCTCGCCTTCAACACCGCGGTCAGCTTCATGACCAACACCAACTGGCAGTCCTATGGCGGCGAAAGCACCATGAGCTATCTGACCCAGATGGTCGGGCTGACGGTGCAGAACTTCGTCTCCGCCGCCACCGGCGTGGCCGTGGCGGTGGCGCTGATCCGCGGCTTCGCCCGCACCAGCGCCCGCACGGTGGGCAACTTCTACGTCGATCTGGTGCGCACCACCCTCTACATCCTGCTGCCGCTGTCCTTCCTCGCCGCGCTGTTCCTGGTGTGGCAGGGCATGCCGCAGAATTTCGACACCTACACCGCCGCCACCACCCTGGAAGGCGCCAGCCAGGTGATCGCCCAGGGGCCGGTGGCCTCGCAGGTGGCGATCAAGCAGATCGGCTCCAACGGCGGCGGCTTCTTCAACGTCAAGTCCGCCCATCCGTTCGAGAATCCGAGCCCGCTGTCCAACCTCGTCGAGATGGTCTTCATCCTGATGCTGGCGGCGGCGTTGACCAACACCTTCGGCCGCATGGTCAAGGACCAGCGCCAGGGCTGGGCGATCTTCGCCGCCATGGGGCTGATGTTCCTGGTCGGCCTGGGCGTTGCCACTTGGGCCGAAGCCCAGGCCAATCCCGCGCTGGTCGCCGCCGGCATGGATCCCCTCATGGGCAACATGGAGGGCAAGGAGGTGCGCTTCGGCATCGCCAATTCGGCGATCTGGGCCACCGCCACCACCGCCGCCTCCAACGGTTCGGTCAACGCCATGCACGACAGTTTCATGCCGCTGGGCGGCTTGGTGCCGATGATCAATATGCTGCTGGGCGAGGTCATCTTCGGTGGTGTCGGCGCCGGCCTTTACGGGATGCTGATCTTCGTCATCGTCGCCGTGTTCATCGCCGGGCTGATGGTCGGACGCACGCCGGAATACCTGGGCAAGAAGATCGAGGCCCGCGAGGTCAAGCTGGCGATGCTGGCGGTGCTGATCTTCCCTTTGGGCGTGCTGGTGCTGGGCGCCGCCAGCCTGTTGGGAGCACCGGCGTCGGTCCAGGACGGCGGCCCCCATGGCCTGTCCGAGGTGCTGTACGCCTTCACCTCGGCGACCGCCAACAACGGTTCGGCCTTTGCCGGCTGGACCGGCAACACCCTGCTCAACAACACCCTCCAGGGCATCGCCATGCTGCTGGGCCGCTTCGTGGTCATCATTCCGGTGCTGGCCATCGCCGGCGCGGTGGCGGCCAAGAAGACGGTGCCGCCCTCGGCCGGGACCTTTCCCACCCATGGCTGGCTGTTCGTCGCCTTGCTGGTGAGCGTGATCCTGGTGGTCGGCGGGCTGACCTTCTTCCCCGTTCTCGCCCTCGGGCCGATCGTCGAGCAGCTGATGCTCGGCGCCGGCACCCTGTTCTAACGAAAGGGCCTTCCGATGAGCATCCATCGTCCCCAAGACCTGGCGCTGTTCGACGGCACCATCCTCGGCCGGGCGGCCAAGGACGCGGTCGCCAAGCTGGACCCGCGCCAGTTGATCAAGAACCCGGTGATGTTCGCCACCGCCGTGGTTGCGGCGCTGGCGACCATCCTGACCGCCCGCGACGCCGGCAGCGCGCATTTCGCCACCATGGTGCAGGTCTCGGCCTGGCTGTGGTTCACCGTCCTGTTCGCCAACTTTGCCGAAGCCATCGCCGAGGGTCGCGGCAAGGCCCAGGCCAATGCGCTGCGCGGCACCAAGACCGGCACGGTGGCCAAGACGATCGCCGCCGTCGACGCCAGCCGCCATCAGGAGCTTCCCGCCGGTCAGTTGCGGGCCGGCGATCTGGTGGTGTGCGAGGCCGGCGACACCATTCCCGGCGACGGCGACGTGGTTGCCGGCATCGCCACCATCGACGAGTCGGCCATCACCGGCGAATCGGCCCCGGTGATCCGCGAATCGGGCGGCGACCGCTCGGCGGTGACCGGCGGCACCCGGGTGGTGTCCGACCGCATCGTCGTGCGCATCACCGCCGATCCCGGCGCATCGTTTCTCGACCGCATGATTGCCCTGGTCGAGGGTGCCAAGCGGCAGAAGACCCCCAACGAGATCGCGCTGACCATCCTGCTGGTGGGCATGAGCCTGATCTTCCTGATCGTCGTCGCCACCCTGCCGGCCTGGGCGTCGTATTCGGGCGCCGCCATCCCCATGGTATTCCTGATCGCCCTGTTCGTGACCCTGATCCCCACCACCATCGGCGGCCTGCTGTCGGCGATCGGCATTGCCGGCATGGACCGGCTGGTGAAGTTCAACGTCATCGCCAAGTCCGGCCGTTCGGTCGAGGCGGCGGGCGACATCGACGTGCTGCTGCTCGACAAGACCGGCACCATCACGCTCGGCGCCCGTCAGGCGGCCGAGTTCATCCCGCTGCCCAGCGTCAACGAGCGCGATCTTGCCGAGGCCGCCTTCCTGTCGTCGCTGGCCGACGAGACCCCCGAGGGCAAGTCGATCGTCGCCCTGGCCCGCAGCCGGTTCGGCTTTCCCGGCCCGGCGGCGGGAGCGGCGATGACCTTCATCCCCTTTTCCGCCCATACCCGCATGAGCGGTGTGACCATCAACGGGGCGGAGATCCGCAAGGGCGCGTCCGACGCCATCGCCGCCTATGTGGCGGAAAAAGCCGGGCGGATTCCCGGCGGCGTGCCCAAGGAGCTGGTGCAGGCGGTGGAAAAGGTCGGCAAGGCCGGCGGCACGCCGCTGGTGGTGGCCAAGGGCGAACGGCTGCTGGGGGTGATTCACCTCAAGGACATCATCAAGCCCGGCATCCGCGAGCGCTTCGCCACCCTGCGGGCCATGGGCATCAAGACGGTGATGATCACCGGCGACAATCCGCTCACCGCCGCCGCCATCGCCGCCGAGGCCGGGGTCGACGACTTCCTCGCCGAGGCGACGCCGGAGAAGAAGCTGGAGCTGATCCGCGACTATCAGAAGGGCGGGCGTCTGGTGGCGATGTGCGGCGACGGCTCCAACGACGCGCCCGCTTTGGCCCAGGCCGATGTCGGGGTGGCGATGAACACCGGCACCCAGGCGGCGCGCGAGGCCGGCAATATGGTCGACCTGGAAAGCGATCCCACCAAGCTGATCGAGATCGTGATGATCGGCAAGCAACTGCTGATGAGCCGCGGCTCGCTGACCACCTTCTCGATCGCCAACGACGTCGCCAAGTACTTCGCCATCATCCCGGCGCTGTTCCTGGCCTCGTATCCGCAGTTGCAGACGCTGAACGTCATGGGGCTGGCCAGCCCCCAGAGCGCCATCCTGTCGGCGATCATCTTCAACGCCCTGATCATCGTCGCCCTGATCCCGTTGGCCTTGAAGGGCGTCGCCTACAAGCCGGCCAGTGCCGAGGCGTTGCTCAAGCGCAACCTTCTCGTCTACGGACTCGGTGGCTTGGCCGTCCCCTTCGTCGGCATCAAGTTGATCGACATCGCCGTTGCCGCCCTTGGGCTGGCCTGATCGGAGACCGACCATGTTGAAGGAACTTCGTCCCGCCCTGTCGATGGTCGTCGTCCTGACCGTCCTCACCGGCATCGCCTATCCCCTGGCCGTCACCGGGGTGGCCAAGGCGGTGTTTCCCTGGCAGGCCCAGGGCAGCCTGATCGAGAAGGACGGCCATGTGATCGGCTCGGAATTGATCGGCCAGTCGTTCTCGGCGCCCGCCTATTTCTGGGGCCGTCCCTCGGCGACCAGCGGTGCCGATCCCCACGACCCCACCAAGACGGGGTCGGTTCCCTACAATGCCGCCAATTCCAGCGGCAGCAACCTCGGTCCCACCTCCAAGGCCCTGGTCGAGGGGGGGGGCAGCGCGATCGCGGCGCTCAGATCCGCCCATCCCGACCACAAGGGGCCGGTGCCGGCGGATCTGGTCACCGCTTCGGCCAGCGGGCTCGATCCGCATATCTCGCCAGTGGCGGCCCAGTATCAGGTCAACCGGATTGCCGTCGCCCGCCATGCGCCGGTCGAAGCCGTCCGGACCCTGGTCGCCCGGCACACCGAAGGCCGTGCGCTGGGCGTCCTCGGCGAACCGCGGGTCAATGTGCTGCGGCTCAATCTGGCACTCGACGAAGCGCTGCCAATCAAGTGAACTGGACGCCATGAGCGACGACCGCGACGACCGCCCGTCCCCCGAGGCCCTGCTGGCCGAAGCCCAGCGGGAGGGGCGCGGGCGGCTGAAGATCTTTCTCGGCGCCGCCCCCGGCGTCGGCAAGACCTACGCCATGCTGGAGACGGCCCACGAGCGGCTGCGCGAGGGCATCGACGTGGTCGGGGGCGTGGTCGAGACCCATGGCCGCAGCGAAACAGAGGCCCTGCTGGCGGGACTGGAAGTCCTGGCCCCGCGGATGGTCGAGTATCGCGGCAAGAGCTTCCGCGAGATGGACCTTGACGGGCTGATCAGGCGCCGGCCGCGGATCGCCCTGGTCGACGAGTTGGCCCACACCAACATTCCCGGCTCGCGCCACCTCAAGCGCTGGCAGGACGTCGAGGAACTGCTGGCCGCCGGCATCGACGTCTATTCCACCCTCAACATCCAGCACCTGGAATCGATCAACGACATCGTCGAGCAGATCTCGGGCGTCAAGGTGCGCGAGACTCTGCCCGACAGCGTGCTGTCCACCGCCGACGAGATCGAACTGATCGACTTGCCGCCCCAGGACCTGATCAAACGGCTGGAGGAGGGCAAGGTCTACGTCCCCGAGCAGGCCCGACGCGCCATCAACAGCTTCTTCTCCCCCGGCAACCTGACCGCGCTGCGCGAGATGGCGCTGCGCCACGCCGCCGAGCGGGTCGACCGCCAGATGGTCGATTACATGCGCGCCCACGCCATTCCCGGGCCGTGGGCGGCCCGCGAGCGGGTGCTGGTGTGCATCGACGAGAAGGTGGATGCCGACCGTCTGGTACGGGTGGCCAAGCGCTCGGCCGAGCGGCGCGGCGCCGCCTGGGTGGCGGTAACGGTGGAGACCGCGCAGGCCCATGCCGCCACCGAGGCCGACCGGGACCGCGTCGATGGCGCCATGCGCCTCGCCGCCCAATTGGGAGGCGAGGCGGTGACCCTTCAGGGCGACGATGTGGTCGACAGCGTGCTGACCTACGCCCGCGAGCACAACTGCACCCAGATCGTGGTCGGCCGCGCCAGGAGGGCGGGCTGGTTCGGGCGGGTGGGGCCGTCGGTCACCGACCGGCTGATCGAGCGGGCCGGCGACTTCACCGTGGTTCTGGTCGGCGGCGAGGAAAACGAGAAACCCAAGCCGTTCGTGGCCACGGGTAAACCGCAGGATGGCCGGCGCCTGTTGCTCGGCTACCTGTTTGCCTTCACCGCCACGGTGGCGGCAACCGCGCTCGGCTTCGTCATCGACATGGCGTTGCCGGTGGCCAACATCTCGGTCGCCTATCTGATGGCGGTGCTGGTGGTGGCGATGAGGTCCGGCCTGCGCGCCGGCATTCTGGCCTCGGTGTGGAGCTTCCTGGCCTTCAATTTCTTCTTCACCGAGCCGCGCTTCACCTTCGCCATCACCGACACCCAGAACATCCTGACCGTGGTGTTCTTCCTCATCGCCGCGGTGATCGTCAGCAATATGGCCGCCCGCCTGCGCGCCCAGATCCAGGCGACGCGGGAAAGCGCGCGGCGCACCACCAATCTCTACGATTTCGGCCGCAAGATCACCGCCGCCGCCACCCTGGACGACGTGGTGTGGGCGGTGGTCCACCATGTCGCCGCCACCATCCACGGCCGCTCGCTGGTGCTGATGCCCGGCGAGGGCGGCCTTGCCATTGCCGCCGGCTATCCGCCCGAGGACCAGATCGACGACAAATCGGCCGGAGCCGCCGACTGGGCGTGGGCCCACGGCAAGCCGGCCGGACGCGGCTCGGCCACCCTTCCGTCCGCCGACTGGCTGTTCCTGCCGCTGAAGACGGCCCGGGGACCGGTGGGGGTGATGGGGGTGCAGATGCTGGAGGACGCCGACATGCCGTCTGCGGACCAATTGCGACTGCTGGAGACCTTGGCCGACCAGGCTGCGGTGGCCATCGAGCGCACCACCCTGGTCGCCGACATCGAAACCGCCCGCGTTGCCACCGAGCGCGAGCGGCTGCGCGCCGCCCTGCTGTCGTCGCTGTCCCACGACCTGCGCACGCCGCTGGTCTCGATCATGGGCGCGGCCTCGACCATGCTCAGTTACGACGATTCGCTGGACGGCGCCAGCCGCCGCGATCTCACCCAGACCATCCAGGACGAGGCCGAGCGCCTCAACCGCTTCGTCCAGAACCTGCTCGACATGACCAAGCTGGGGTCGGGCGCCCTGAAACCGCGCGTCGACTGGGTGGACCTCAACGACGTCGTCGCCGCCGCGGTCAAACGCACCGAACGGCTGGCGCGCCATCACAGCATCCGGGTGGATATCGATCCCAGGATGCCGCTGCTGTGCCTCGATGCGGTGCTGATGGAGCAGGTGTTCTTCAATCTGCTCGACAACGCCTGCAAGTACGCGCCGCCCAACACGCCGGTCAAGGTGTGGGCGCTGCGCACGCCCGAGCGCATTTCCATCGAGGTCGCCGACCAGGGGCCGGGCATTCCGCCCGAGGATCGCGACAAGGTGTTCGATATGTTCTATCGCATCCAGTCCGGCGACAGCCAGATCGCCGGGACCGGCCTCGGCTTGGCCATCTGCCGCGGCATCGTCGAGGCCCATGGCGGCACCATCAAGGCCGAGCCGGGATTGCATGGCACCGGCACCTGCATCATCATCCACCTGCCGCTGCCGCCCGATCTCGACCTTTGCGGCAAGGAAGCCGCCTGATGCCGCGCATTCTGGTGATCGACGACGAGCCGCAGATCCGCAAATTCATGCGCATCTCGCTTACCGCCAACGGCTACGAGGTGATCGAGGCCGAGAACGCCGTCGCCGGCATCGCGGCGGCGCGGACCCAGTCGCCGGATCTGCTGATTCTCGACCTCGGCCTGCCCGACCTCGATGGGCAGGAGGTGATCAGCGCCGTGCGCGAGGGCTCGGACGTCCCGATCATCGTGCTGTCGGTGCGCGCCGAAGAACTGGACAAGGTCGAAGCGCTCGATCGCGGCGCCAACGACTATGTGGTCAAGCCGTTCGGCGTCGCCGAGCTGATGGCGCGGGTCCGCGCGGTGATGCGCCAGCGCAGCCCCAAGGAGTCCGACGTCGTCGAAGCGGGCGGCATTCGCATCGACCTCGTCCGCCGTGTCGTCACCCGCGGCAGCGAGGAGCTGCATCTGTCGAAGAAGGAATGGGAACTGCTGGAGCTGTTCGCCCGCAGCCCCGATCATGTGCTGACCCACAAGCACATCCTCAAGGCGGTGTGGGGGCCGGCTCACACCGACGATACCGCCTACCTGCGGGTCTACGTCAACCAACTGCGGCAGAAGCTGGAGGCCGACCCGTCGCAGCCGGTGCTGCTGGTCACCGAACCGGGGGTGGGATACCGGCTCAAGGGGCGGGAGTAGCGGTCCGCGCCACGCCGCATGCCTCGTCGCAGCAGGGCTGCACCTCGATGCTGATATGGCTGAGTTCATGCACCGGGGCGAGCAAGCGCTTGTAATGGGCCGGGTCGCGCGGGGTCGCGGTGACCACCGCGACGATGGCCGCCCAATGGCCGGGACCGACCTGCCACAGATGCAGATCGGCCAAGCGATTGTCGGCGTCGCTTTCGATGGCGGTGCGGACGTCCTCGGTGAGGTCGTTATCGTCGCTGCGGTCGACCAGCACTGCGCCGGTGCTGGCCATTAGGCCCCAGGCCCACTTGGCGATGACGGCGGCACCGATCAATCCCATCAGCGGATCCATCCACCACCAGCCGAGATACTTGCCGAGCAGAAGGGCGGCGATGGCAAGCACCGAGGTGACGGCGTCGGCGAGCACATGCAGGTAGGCGGCGCGGAGATTGTGGTCGCCATGCCCGCGATGGTGGCCATGGTCGTCATGCCCATGCCCATGCCCATGCCCATGCTCGTGCCCATGTCCGCCGAGGATGGCGGCGCTGGCGATGTTGACGGCCAAACCGATCGCCGCGACGAGGAGCGCCTGATCGAAGGCGATGGTCTGTGTGGACATCAGCCGGTTGGCGGATTCCCACGCCATCAGCAGTGCCGTTATGCCAAGCGCGATGGCGCTGGCGAAACCGGCCAAGGTTCCAACCTTGCCGGTACCGAAGGTGAAGTGCCGGTCGTCGGCGTGCCTGCGGGCGAACGCATAGGCAAAGGCGGCGATGCCGAGCGCCCCCGCGTGGGTGGCCATGTGCCAGCCATCGGCCAGCAGGGCCATGGAGTTGAACATCATTCCCGCGGCAATTTCGGCGACCATCATCGCCACCGTCAGGGCAACAACGATGCGGGCACGACGTTCGGCGGCATTTTCCTGACCGGTTTCAAAGCGATGAGCGTGCTGCCACGGCGCCAGGTCATGCACATGCATGGTTGCTCTCTTCTCCCGATTTCGGCGACAACCACCGTCGTGGACGCGAGCCACCCGTGGCATTGCCGACACCTTAGGCGACGCCACGCCGACCGCCAAGAGGGATGACGGTACGGCCTGCGGCTAAAGCCGCACCTGCGCCCCCAACTCAACCACCCGGTTGGCGGGAATGCGGAAGAAGTCGGTGGCTCGCGCCGACCAGCGGCTGAGGGCGGCGAACAGCGCGCCCTGCCACGGCGACAGCAGCGAATCGTCGGGGGAACGGATCAAAGTCTCGTGGCCGACGAAGAACGAGGTGGTCATCAGGTCGAACTCGAGCCCGAACGCCTTGGCCAGCCGCAGCGCCTGGGGGACGTTGGGATCCTGGAAGAAGCCGTAGCGGACGGTGACGCGATAGAAGCCTTCCGCCAGTCCCTCGACCACCAGGCGGTCGCGGGCGGGAATGCGCGGCACGCTCTCGGCCACCACCCGCAGGAACACCACCCGCTCGTGCAGGGCCTTGTTGTGTTTGAGGTTGTGCAGCAGGGCCAGGGGCACCGAATCGGCGCTGCCGGTCATGAAGATGGCGGTGCCCGACACGCGCACCGCATTGCCGCCCCCCTGGCGGAGGAACAGGTCGAGCGGCATCGATTCGGCCTCCAGCCGGGTGGCCAGGGCGACGCGGCCGCGGCGCCAGGTGGTCATCAGGGCAAAGGCCAGGGCCCCGATCACCAGCGGCACCCAGCCGCCTTCGGGGATCTTCAACAGGTTGGCGCCGAGGAAGCCGAGGTCGATCACCATCATCGCCGCCCCCAGGGCCAGGCACAGCGATACCGGCCACCGCCATTGGCGATGCGCCACCACCAGGGCCAGGACGGTGGTGATGGCCATGGTGCCGGTGACGGCGATGCCGTAAGCCGCCGCCAAGCCTGACGAGGAGCGGAAGCCGACCACCAGCATCACCACCGCCGCCAGCAGCGCCCAAGTGGCGAACGGCAGGTAGATCTGGCCCACCTCCCGGTCGGAGGTGTGGTCGATGGCCAGGCGGGGCAGGAAGCCGAGTTGGATCGCCTGGCGGGTCAGCGAGAACACCCCCGAGATCACCGCCTGCGAGGCGATCACCGTCGCCGCGGTGGCCAGCAGGATCATCGGCAGCAGGGCCCAGCCGGGCACCAGCAGGTAGAAGGGGTTCTCCAGCGCCTCCGGGGTGGCGAGGATCAGCGCCGCCTGGCCGAAATAGTTGAGCATCAACCCCGGCAGCGCCAGCGCCAGCCATGCCAGCTTGATCGGCACGCGACCGAAATGGCCCATGTCGGCGTAAAGCGCCTCGCCGCCGGTCACCACCAGCACCACCGAGCCCATCACCATGAAGGCGCGCAGGGAATTCTCGGTGAGGAAGCGGAACGCCCACAGCGGGTTCAGCGCCTTGAGGATGCCGGGATGGGCGGCGATCTCCAGCGCCCCGAAGCTGCCGATGGCCACGAACCACACCACCATGATCGGCCCGAACCACGCCCCCACCCGGGCGGTGCCGTGCTTCTGGATGGCGAACAGCCCGACCAGCAGGGCCAGGGTGATGGGCAGGACGAAGCTCTCCAACTCGTCGGCCGCCACCTTCAGTCCCTCGACCGCCGACAGCACCGAGATCGCCGGGGTGATGATCCCATCGCCAAAGAACAGCGCCGCGCCGGCCAGCCCCAGCGCCACCAGGACCGGACCGCTTCGCCCGCCCTGACCGGTGAGCGCCAGCAGGGCCATGATGCCGCCCTCGCCGCGATTGTCGGCGCGCATGACGAAGGAGACGTATTTCAGCGTCACCACCAGGATCAGCGCCCAGCAGATCAGCGAGGCGATGCCCAGGACGTTGGCCGGCGTCACCGGCAGACCGCCATGGGCGGCGAAGCATTCCTTGAGGGCATAAAGCGGGCTGGTGCCGATGTCGCCATACACCACGCCGGCGGCGCCGAGAGCGAGTACGAACAGTCGCCGGGGATGGGCGGCGGAAATGGCGACGGCTTCGGCCATGGGGGCGCAGTTCCGAGAAATTTCACGACCCCGCCTCATAGAGGGGAACGGCATAAGCGTTCCATATGGATTTCGCCGCGCCGATCCTTATGAAATCTTTATTTTCCTGTTTTGTTCTCGGCGAGGGCCGGTTGGCCGGAGATAAAAATCGCATAAGGATCCCTTTACGACCTCTCGTCTCGAACCTTAACGGCCAGCGGCGAGACAATGCCTTCCGTGAGCCAAGGAGCGCCCGTGCGTGGTTCGGCAAGGCGGAGGGGACGATGTCGCAAGACGAATTGCTGGGGCTGGTGATCGGTATCGGCGCCTTGGCTGCCATGCTCGGCTACGTGGCCGACGTCTACGTCCATCCACGGCGATTCCGCTGGCTGGAGTTGCAGCGGCTGAATCGAGGCCCGGCTCCGGGCGCCAACCGCATCCTGGAGCAACGCCCGGGCCTCGACGATCCGGCCCGCTGACGCCGTCGCGAATGGCGAGGCCGCCGCGGCCCGATCGCCGCGGCAACCCCGCCTGCGGGTGAGCCTACTCCGGTTCGACGAACCGTCCCTCGGCAACCGCGCGCTGGTCGTCGCGCAGGTGCGCCGACAGGGTGCCGTCGGGGTCGCCGACGCCCCAGGTGTCGTAATGGATCAGGTCCTCCAGCGGCAGGCGCGGGCGCCAGCCGGCGGTTTCCAGCTCGGGGCGGGGGTGGTAGCCGCGGACCTTGCCCAGGCACAGATAGGCCACCGGCACGATGGCCGGCGGGATCTCCAGCGCCGCCTGCACGGCGGCATTGTCGAAGATGCTGACCCAGCCGATGCCCAGGCCCTCGGCGCGGGCGGCCAGCCACAGGTTCTGCACCGCGCACACCGAGCTGAACAGGTCCATGGCCGGGATGTGGGTGCGGCCGATCACCACCGGGCCGGCGCGGTTGCGGTCGCAGGTGATGCACAGGTTGACCGGCGCCTCCAGGATCCCCTCCAGCTTCAGCGAGCGATAGACCTCGCGCTTTTCGCCGTCGAACATCAGCGCCGCCTCGGCATGGGCGGCGACGAAGGCGTCGTGGACTTGCCGCCGCACCGCCTCGCTGCGCACGACGACGAAGCTCCACGGCTGCATGAAGCCGACCGAGGGGGCATGGTGGGCGGCGACCAGGATGCGGCTCAACACCGCGTCGGACACCGGATCGGGCAGGAACTCGCCGCGGGTGTCGCGGCGGGTGAGGATGGCGCGATAGACGCCGGCGCGCTCGGGCGCAGAGAGGGCGGTGGCGGGCAAAAGGGTGCTGTGGTCCATCATCATTCCCCTGTGATGGCACGCTCGCCCCGCCGTCCATGCGGGGCAAGCCATCTCCTTCCGGCCGGTCTTCTGACTTGGGTTCCTCCCGGCGGAACGCCTTCCCGGCCAAGGCCAGTGGCATTCGATCCCGCCAGTCCCCCTTACAGCGTTGGGCACGTCGCGGCGTTTCACCGCATTCCCGATTCTCCCCGAGGGGCACCGGAAGGTTGGCGCAGTCTAGCGCACAAATCCCGTCTCGGCGAGGATGAAGGCGGCGATGGCGGCGGGGTCGTCGAGGGAAAACACCGGCCGGCCGATGTCGCCGAGGGCGACGTCGCTGGCGACGGCGACGATGGCCGGGTCGCCCGGCCACAGCGGTGCCTTGCCCAGCGACGGGCGGTGGACCTCCAGCTTGGGGTGCGGGGCGCTCTTGAACCCCTCCACCAGCACCAGATCGACCGGCGCGAGGCGGGCGATCAGGTCGTCGAGGGTCGGTTCGGGCGCATCGCGGCGTTCGCGGATCAGCGCCCAGCGCACCGTCGAGGCGACGATCACCTCGGTGGCCCCGGCCTCGCGGTGGCGGTGCGAGTCCTTGCCCGGGCGGTCGACCTCGACGTCGTGATGGCTGTGCTTGAGCGTCGACACCCGAAGCCCGCCGGCGGTGAGCCGCGGCAGCAGGGCGGTGACCAGGGTGGTCTTGCCCGAACCGCTCCAGCCGGCCAGTCCGAAGATGCGCATCAGGGTGCTCCTGCCGGAAGGGTGACGTGGAAGGTGTGCCCCCGTACCGCTCGCGGGGATGCCGACGCTGGAAGATGCCGAAGACCCGCTGGTGGTGCTCGGGCGCAATGCCGATACCGTTGTCGGCCACCGACAGCCGCGGATTACGAGTGCGGGCACGATAGCTTAACCGATGCCCGCCGCATAGCCCGCTACAGCACCGCCGGCGCCCACGCCGCCGCCGCCGCCGCGGTGGCGACCAGTCCGGGGGCAAGGGGCAGCGGGCGCCAGGGGGCGGGGATTCCTTGTGCGGCGAGGATCTTCCATCCCAGCCACAGGCTCCACAGCCCGCCGACGGCGAACAGGCCGGCCTTCAGGCCCGCCACCCAGCCGACCGGCAGGCCGAGGGCAGCCAAGGCCTGGAACAGGCCGCCGCCGAGGCCGATCAGCAGCGACACCATCGCCACCGGGGCGAACTGGTAGCCCAGGGCGAGGAAGCGGCTGCCCAGGGTGCCGCGGCCGCCCAAGGCCCCGGCGAGGGCGGCGGCCGCCGCCGTCGCGGTGGCCAAGACCGCGGCGAAGGCGACCATCACCAGCCCCATGAAGCCGACGATCATGACGAAGTCCAGCCACAGGAACACTTCGCGGCGCTCGGGGTGGACGCTCATCAGCCAGCCGGGGCCGGAGGTCAGCAGCCAGGCGATGTCGCGGTCGATGGCCCACTCGCCAAGCGCGTCCCTCCAGCGGGTGAAGGCGCCGAGCACCCCCCACAGGAAGCCGCCCAGGGCGACGCCGCCGCCGAGGAACAGGAACAGCAACTCCGAGGGATTGGGGTTGCGGGCGGCGATGTCCTCGATCTCGGCGCCGGGGCGGCGGAAGCGGATCGCCAGGCCGCCGGGGGCCTTGGGGCTGATGCAGCGCAGGCACTCGATGCAGTGGCGCGACTCGGTCTTGCGCTTGAGATCGATCATCGTCGGGCAGACGCCGCGGTCGGTCCAGCGGTCGCCGCCCGGCTCGGGACGCTTGGGAGCGAACTCCACCGCCCCCAGGCGCGAGAACACGCCCAGCAGCAGGCCGATGGGGCAGGCATGGCGGCACCACGGGCGCTTGCCGGGCGAGAACAGGAAGCCGAGCACGATCGCCGCCGCCATGGTGCCGCCGAAGATCTCCGCCGCGGCCTCGGGGTGGCTGCGCACGCCGGTGGTCTGGCCCAGCACGGTGACGACCACGAACGACACCACCGGCGTGCCCGGCCAGACCAGCCAGCGCGGCGGCTTCCGTTTGAGACCGCGGCGGCTGGCCGCTTCGGAGGCGGCGCCCATCGGGCAGAACAGCCCGCACCAGCTCCGCCCGGTGGCGATCACCGACAGCAGCACCAGGGGGAACCACGCGCCCCACAGCGCCAGATTGGCGAACGGCACCAGATGGTCGAGCGGCCCGTCGCCGGGGGCCGGCTCGGGGAGCAGCGGCGGCAGGAAGATCAGCACCGCGAACCCCGCCATCATCGCCCCGTGCACCCAGGGCAGGTGCCGCTGATGGCGGAACAGAACGGTCTCGACGGCGAGGGGAAGGGAGCGCCGTGGCGGCGGCCGGGAGAGAGCGGCCGCCGCCGGCAGGGGGAGGGGAGTCATGTCGCCTTCCGCCGCCCCGCCATCCACGCTGTGCCCAGGGGAATCAGGGCCAGCAACACCACGGCCTGGGCG
The DNA here is from genome assembly GCA_016212565.1 of Magnetospirillum sp. Lineage (GTDB taxonomy): Bacteria > Pseudomonadota > Alphaproteobacteria > Rhodospirillales > Magnetospirillaceae > JACRFY01. The sequence continues at coordinate 19,133 of JACRFY010000089.1, forward strand.
GCCACGGTCTCGACGGTGGGGAACAGGCCCAACGCCGGCAGGCGCGGAATGACGGGCAGGGGGGTGGCCCCCACCCAGCGCGCTTCCTGCAACTCCAGCACGCCTTGGCCGGCGAAGACCACCGCCAGGGCATAGAGCAACAGCGCCGTGGCGGTGAAGAACGGCCCCAGCGGCAGGCGCATCGAGGCGGTGCGCATCGTCCAGTAGATGGCGACCAGCCCGACCGCGGCGACGGCAAAGCCGGCGACGATGGGCATCGTCTGGCCGGGCGAGGACGACAGCAGGGCCTGATAGAACAGCACCGTCTCGGCGCCCTCGCGGTAGACGGCCAGGAAGGCGGCGAAGGCGACCGAGGCCATTTCCCCGCCCGATACCGCGCGGCCGATCTGGTCCTTGATGTAGGTCTTCCAGCGCTCGGCGTCGCGGCGGGCGAACAGCCAGTGGCTGACATAGGCGAGCACCGCCGCCGCCACCAGCACGGTAACGCCCTCCAGCCCCTCGCGGGCGGCGCCGGAGGCGTCGAGCAGGGTGGCGAGAACGACCGCGGTGAGCAGGCTGGCGGCAACCGCCGCCACCACCGCCCAGCCGATCGGGCGCAGGCTGTCGGCGGCGCCGAGGCGGCGCAGATAGGCGGTCAGGGCGCCGACCACCAGGATGGCCTCGAAGCCTTCGCGCAACAGGATCAGCAGCGATTGCAGGAAGGCCCCGGTGCCGCTGCCGCTGCCGCGTTCGGCCAGGCGGTCGGCGGCGGTGCGGACTTCGGTCGACAGGTCCTGCCAGGCGCGGTGCAGCTCTGCCGGCGCCGCGCCGCGGGTGGCCAGGGCGATCACCGAGGCGAAGTGGGACTCGATGGTGGTCTTCAGCGACGGGTCGAAGGCGCCGAGATCGGCCTCGAGGCCGCTTTCCTCGAAGACGCCGAAATAGAGGTCGGAGATGGCATCGCCGGTCAGGGCGCCGTCCTCGGGGCGATAGGCGGCAACGATGGCGTCGCCGGCCGCCGTCAGCGTGCGGGCGACGGCGCGGTGGTCGATGGCATCGGCGGCGGCGGGGACGGCCCAGGCCAGCAGGGCGAGAACCAGGACAAGCGCTCCGGAAAGAAACGGCCCTCGCCGGGCGGCACGGCCGCCGCCGCAATGGCGGCTGGTTCCATCCGCTGCGGGTCCGCAACGTCGGTGGGAACTCATTGGTTGACCTCGTAGACCTGGGGGGAGACGTTGGCGGCGTCGAGGACCTTGGCGTCGGCCGCCACCCAGTCGCGCAGCCGCGCGGTCAGCCCGGCGACGGCGGCGTTATCGCCGGCGACGATGGCCTTGCGCAGGTCGGCGAACATCTTCTCGATCTCCGCCGCCCGCTTGGCGCCGATCTGGCGGCGGATCGCCGCTTCGAGCTTGCTGTCCTCGAAATCGACGAAATAGGCCGCCGACAAGGTGCGCTTGGCCGTCTCCTTGTCGCCCCTGGCGGCCGCGGCGGCGGCGGAGTCGACCGCCCGGCCGACCCGGGTGCCGACCTCCTGCCAGTAGGTCCCGGCCAGCGCCGGCAGGGTCAGGACGGCGAATCCGATCACGGCCAGCGGCACCGCGAAGCGAAGAAGCGACATGACGGTCCCCCTTGTCGAAAAAGATGCGAACGATTATCAATAACGCAAAAAGCCGCAAAGAATGCAAGTGCTTTTCGCTCGCACCGCGGCGCGGGCGGCGCATGGCTCGACAGATCGTTTCGCCGTGGCGATGGTTCGGGTAAGCGGATTGCGCCACGTCTGCTGAAATCGAAGAAAAATTAAAGTTGTTGCACTGCACAAAACCGCTCCTATATCACCGTCCGGGTGAAACGATGAACGGAGCGAATGATGGTTATCACCACCGTGGCCCGAAGCGACTTTTCCGGCTTCGCGCCCAACCGGGCGACAGCCATATTGCGTATCTACGACCCGGTCGAGGACTGGGCGAACGATGCCGGCGAATTGGCGGTCGGTGGCTGGGGCGCGGTGTTGCCGCTGGCATTCTGGGACGTCGGCCGTACCGGCCTGAGCATCGGCGAGCGCGTGCTGTTGCGCGTGATGGGCCATGATCGCCAACGCTGCCTGCATCTGGGCGAGCGGCTGTTCGGCAGCGATTTTCCCTGGCGCCCGTTCCTGGCCGCCGATGCCGCCGAGATCCGCGACTTCGCCGATTCGCTGGCGGCGAAGGGCATCCGCTCGCTGCTGGTGGTGTGCGGCAACGGCCGTGCCCGCTCGTGGACCATCGCCCGCTGGATCGCCTGCCATCTCGATGTCGAGATGCCGCAGGGCCGCGGCTGGCAGCGCGAAAGCGAAACCATCGCCGCCACCTTGACCCGGGTGGCCGGCTGCAAGGGCCGCTCCCCGTCCGGGCATGGGGTGCTGCTGGCCGCGTAGTCTCCTTCGTTCGCCGGTTGCAGCGACCGGTCGGATCGCGCCATACTCCGTTCTTGCGCCGGGACGGGGAAGCCATGGCCGAGCTGCGTGGGACTGCCGACGACGACGGATGGCAGCAGGAGGCGATCGCCGCCATCGACCTGATTCTGACCGGGCGCTACCGGTCGGTGCCGGGCGGCGATTGCGCGGTCGCCGCGAAACTCAAGCGCCTTGCCGACGGTCTCGAAGCCGATGCCGTGACGGCGCTGTCCGCAACCGTGTCGATGTCCGCCGACATCAACGCCGCGGTGCTCGATGCCGCCGGGGCGATGGACGAGATCGGGGCCATCGACGGGCTGGCATGGTCGATGACCGCGGCGGTGGCCTCGCTGGTCGAGGCGGTCGAGGCCATCTCCGCGCATGCCGAAGGCGCCGCCGCCGATGCCTCCGCCGCCCACGCCGCCGCTCGCGACGGCGAAGCGGCGGCCGGTCGGGCGGTGGCCGGGATGCAGACCATCGCCACCGCCGTCGCCGGCGTCGGTGCCACCGTCGACGAGATGGCCGAGGTGCTGCGCACCATCGCCGATGCCGTCGCCCGGATCGGCGCCGGGTCGAAGCGCACCAATCTTCTGGCCCTCAATGCCAGCATCGAGGCCTCGCGGGCCGGCGAGGCCGGCCGCGGCTTCTCGCTGGTGGCGGCCGAGGTCGCCGGGCTGGCCGAGCGGTCCGAGCGGGCGACGCGCGAGATCCGCAACCGCATCCGTCGGCTCGGCGACGAAATGGCGGTGATCGCCGAGGCCATGAATACCGGCGCCGACGCGGTCGACCGCGGTCGCGTGGCCATCGCCGCCATCGTCGGCGACATGGTGCAGGTGGAGGGACACCTGGCCACGGTGGCCGAGGGCATGGGCGCGATCTCCGGCCTGCTGGTCGGGCAGCGCGCGGTGGCCGACGACATCGTCGGCCGGGTTGCCGCCGTCGGCGCCATGGCCGGCGAGGACGTCGCCAATGCCGCGCGGGTGATCCAGGCGCTCCAGGGGGCGGCCCGCACGGTGGCGCGGTCGCTGGCCGATTTCGGGCGCTTGGAGATCGCCGACCGCGACCTGCATATCGCCCAGTCCGATCACATGGTGTGGCGCGCCCGGTTGGCCGAGCTGCTGCTGGGCCAGTCGGGGCTGCGCCAGGACGAGCTCGAAGATCCCCGCGCCTGTCGCTTCGGGCGCTGGTATCACAGCGTCGTCGACCCGGCCGTCACCGCCCATCCGTCCTTCACCGCGGTCGGCGAGGCCAATGTGCGCGTCCACATCCTCGGCCAGGCCGCGGTCGAGAAACACCGCGACGGTGACGTGGCGGGGGCCATCGTTGCCCTGAAGGGCGTCGACGAGGCCTCGCGGGGCCTGGTGGCGCGGATGCGCGAGATGGTGGGACGCCGGCCATGACCACCGACCGCGCCGCCGCAGAGGCCGCTCTCGACGCCATCGCCGCCGGCCGCTTCGCCGCCGTGCCCGCCGGAACCGACCCGCTGTCGTGCAAGCTCAAGGAACTGGCCGAGGCGCTGGCCGCCCGTGCCGGAGCGGAGCTGGCGCGCGGGGTGACGATGTCGGTCAACGTCGACGGTGCCTATACGGAAATGGCGGGGATGCAGCGCAACATTGCCGCCATCGACCGCCAGAGCACCGCCATCGCCGCCAGCGCAGCGAGCGTCGCCGATTCGGTGGCCGCCATCGGTGCGACCTCGCGCACCGCCATCGCGGCGGCCCGCACCGCCGAGACGGCCGCCGCCGAAGGGCGCGCCGCCGCCGACCGGGCGGTGGCGACCATGCAGGCCATCGCCGTGGCGGTCGACGAGGCGGCGGCCACGGTGGACGGGCTGGTCGAAGTCTCGACCGAGATTGCCGGCATCGTCGCCGAGATCGAAACCGTCGCGCGCCAGACCAATCTCCTGGCCCTCAATGCCACCATCGAAGCGATCCGCGCCGGGGTCGCCGGGCGCGGATTCGGCGTCGTCGCCGGAGAGGTCAAGCAACTGGCGGCCAGCACCGCCGCCACCTCGGCCGACATTCGCCGCCGCATCGATGTGCTGCGCCACGAGATGGCCGCCATCGTCGGCGCCATGCAGGAGGGCAGCCGGGCCGTCCACGACGGCAGCGCGGTGATCGCCACCACCGGGACCGGCATGCACGACCTGGCGACCCAGGTGGCCGCGGTCAGCGCCCGCATGGACGGCGTCGCCGTCTTGCTCGGCCGTCAGGTGGAGGCCTCGGACGAGGTTTCGCACGGCGTTGCCGCCATCGCCGCGATGACCGGACGCAACGTCGCCGCCGTCGCCGGGGTCGCCGCGGTGATGGATCATGCCGGCGGCCTGTTGGCCAGCCATCTGGAATCGATGGCCGGGCTGGAGATTGCCGATTCCGTGCTCTACCAGGCCAAGGCCGATCACGGCATCCTGCGCAAGCGTCTGGCCCTCATGCTGGCCGGACGCGAGCCGGTGCGGCCCGAGGATCTGGGCGACCACGCCGGCTGCCGGCTGGGGCGCTGGTGTGCTGGCGTCGCCGATGGCGTGCGGGCCAATCACCCCGCCTTCCGTCGTCTCGAAATGCCGCATCGCCGGTTCCACGAGCAGGCCGCGGCGGCGGCGCGGCTTTCCGCTGCCGGCGATGCCGCCGGCGCGGCGGCGGCCATGGCAACGGTATCGGCCGCCGCCGAGGAGGTGCTGTCGTGCCTGGAAGCGCTGATCGAGCAGGGGCGGTGAAAGACCGCGGGCTCGCACGACAGGGTGACAAAATGCACAATTGTTGACCAATAAATCCACGTGGCGCAAAAATAGGCGGAGCCGCGCCCCTCGTGCCGCCCATCGTCGACATGCCTGCCAAATAGGCTATTCGCCGCCACGACTGCCTAGCCAATAGGCGCCGCCCATCTGCCTATCCGCTGTGCAGTGGCATAACTCATTGTTCCATAACGATAATGATCTATCGCCGCGAATGGCACGCGACTTGCCTGCGCATCTGCGCCCCTGCGGCGGCGCAGGCAACGACGGGAGTATTGGCAAATGGAGACGACGAGAACCGGGGCGGACGTATTGTTCGTCCTCTTGGGGGCGGTGATGGTCCTGGCGATGCATGCCGGCTTTGCCTTCCTCGAAGTGGGCACCGTGCGCAAGAAGAACCAGGTCAACGCCCTGGTGAAGATCCTCACCGATTTTGCCGTCTCGACGCTGGCCTATTTCTTCGTCGGTTACGCCGTCGCCTATGGCATCCATTTCTTCACCGGCGCTGGGACGCTGGTGGGCAAGACCGAGGGCTCGGCGTTCGGCGCCAACGGCTACGATCTGGTCAAGTTCTTCTTCCTCGCCACTTTCGCCGCCGCCATTCCGGCGATCATCTCCGGCGGCATTGCCGAGCGGGCGCGCTTCGTGCCGCAATTGATCGCCACCGGCATCCTGGTCGGTCTGGTCTATCCGACCTTCGAGGGCATGATGTGGGGCACGCGGTTCGGCGTCCAGGACCTGTTCAAGGGCGTGTTCGGGCAACCCTTCCATGACTTCGCCGGTTCGGTGGTGGTGCATGCGGTGGGCGGCTGGATCGCCCTGGGGGCGGTGTTGATGCTCGGCGCGCGCATGGGCCGCTACAAGAAGGACGGGCGCGTGGTGGCGGTGCCGCCGTCGAACATTCCCTTCCTCGCCCTGGGCTCGTGGATCCTGTGCGTCGGCTGGTTCGGCTTCAACGTCATGAGCGCCCAGACCATCGAGGGCATTTCCGGCCTGGTGGCGCTCAATTCGCTGATGGCGATGGTCGGCGGGATCGTGGTCAGCCTGGTGGTGGGCAAGAGCGATCCCGGCTTCGTCCACAACGGCGCCCTGGCCGGTCTGGTGGCGGTGTGTGCCGGCTCCGACGTCATGCACCCGATCGGCGCCATGGTCACCGGCGGCGTCGCCGGCGGGCTGTTCGTGTGGGCGTTCGAGATGTGCCAGGACAAGTGGAAGATCGACGACGTGCTCGGCGTGTGGGCGCTGCATGGCCTGTGCGGCTTCATGGGCGGCATCGCCTGCGGCGTATTCGGCCAGGAGGCGTTGGGCGGTCTGGGCGGGGTCAGCCTGGGGGCGCAGGTGACCGGCACCGTCGCCGGAGCCGCCTTCGCCTTCGCGTCGGGTCTGGCGGTCTACGGCGGCCTCAAGGCGACCGTCGGCATCCGCCTGTCGCAAGAGGACGAGTTCATGGGCGCCGATCTGGCCATCCATCAGATCACCGCCTATCCCGAGGAACTGATGACGGTGCACGACGACGCGCCGCTGGCCGCCCGGGCTGCCGCGGCGCGCTCGGCATAGGGGGCGACCCGGTGGCTTCGGCCACCGGGTCGTGCTAGCCTAGCGCCCCAGCGATAGGTCGATCGGGGGAATGACGGTGGCCGGCACAGGCGATGACCCGGGGCGGAGACAGCTCGGCGGTGCGCGGGTACTGCTGGCGCTGGCGATTTCGGTGGTCGTTGCGGTGGTGGCGCTGACCACCTACGAGGTGTGGCGGCAGCGCCAGGCGGTGTTGCACGGCGCGCAGCGGAGCCTGCTGTCGCTCAGTCGGGCGCTCGCCGATCACACCGGGCGGGCGTTCGCCTCGGTGGGGCTGATCGTCGACGCCACGGTGGCCGCGATGTCCGGTCCCGGCGGGGTGGCGGCGCGGGCCTCGCCGGCCTTGGACGAGCACCTGCGCGAGCGGATCATCGGCACGCCCTACCTGTTCGGTCTGGTGGTGGCCAATGCCCGGGGCGAGGTGGTCGGGTCGGCCCGTACCATACCGCCGGACCGGCGGTCGATCCACGAGCGCGAATCCTTCACCTTCCACCGCGACACACCGGGATCGGAACTGGTGATCGGGGGGCCCAGCACGTCGAAGATCGACGGGCGGACCCTGATCCCGGTGACCCGTCGTCTGACGCGTCCCGATGGCAGCTTCGACGGCGTGGTGTTGGCGGCGGTCGACCCGGCCTATTTCGAGAGCGAATTCGCCTCGGTGGTGCCGACGGAGGGGGGCGCCTTCGCCATGTTCCGCACCGATGCCACCCTGCTGGCCCGCCATCCGGCGGCCCCCGGCGAGGTCGGGCGGGTCTTCGCCCGGTTGCCGATCTTCGCCGCCGGCGCACCGCCCCGCGGCCTGTCGCGCGGCCCGAGCCCCATCGACGGCCATCCGCGTCTGATCGGCTACAGCCAGGTGGACGGATATCCGCTGCTGGTCAACGTCTCGCTCGACGAGGTGCAACTGCTGGCCGAGTGGCGGGAAAATGCCATCCGCCTGACGCTGGCGGCGGCCATCGCGGTGGTGGTCGTGGTGGTGGTGACGACCGTGCTGTTGGGGGAAATTCGCCGCGACGAGGCGATCTCCCGGGCGCTGGCGATCAGCGAGCGGCGTTTGAGTCTGGCGCAGTTCGCCCTCGACCATGCCGCCGACATGGTGTTGTGGGTCGACCGCGACGCGCGGGTGTTCTATGCCAACGCCGCCGCCTGCGAGCGGCTTTGCGGTGCCGGGCACAGCTTGCTGGGGATGCGGTTGGACGGCTTCGACCTCACGTTCTCGCCCGAGCACTGGCCGGAGAGCTTGCGCCGCTTCGATGCCGGCGAGAGCCTGCGCTTCGAAACCGAGTACCGGACCATGGGCGGCGAAATCTTCCCCGCCGAGGTTTCGGCGCGGCTGATGGAAGCCGACGGCGAGTGTTACATCTGCGGGTTCGTCCGCGACATTTCCGCCCGTCGTTTCAGCGAGGCGGCGTTGGCCGAGAAGACCGCGCGTCTGGAGGCCTCCAATGCCGAATTGGAGCAGTTCGCCTACGTCGCCTCGCACGATCTGCGCGAGCCGCTGCGGATGGTCAGCGGCTTTGTGTCGATGCTGGCCAAGCGTTACGGCGAGCAGTTGGGCCCCGAGGGGCGCGAGTTCATCGCCTTCGCCCAGGACGGGGCGGTGCGCATGGACCGTCTGATCCTCGATCTGCTGGAGTATTCGCGGGTCGGCCGGATCGACCGCCCGCTGGTGCCGGTGGCGCTGGGCCATGCGGTCGAGGTGGCGATGCGCGGTCTGGCGGTGGCGGTGCGCGATGCGGGGGCCGAGGTGGCGATCGCCCCCGACTTGCCGGTGGTGCTGGCCAACGAGGAGGAACTGGGCCGGCTGATGCTGAACCTGATCGGCAACGCCCTCAAATACCGCCATCCCGAGCGGGCGGCGCGGGTCGAAATCGCCGCCGAGAGCCGCGGCGACGAGGTGCTGGTCTCGGTGGGCGATAACGGCATCGGCATCGCCCCGCAATATTTCGACAGGATCTTCCGCATCTTCCAGCGCCTGCACAGTCGCGAGCGTTACGACGGCACCGGCATCGGTCTGGCGATCTGCAAGAAGATCGTCGAGCGGCACGGCGGCCGCATCTGGGTGGAATCCGTGGAAGACCAGGGCAGCCGGTTCTTCTTTACCCTGCGCAAGGGATAGGCGGGTATGGCCCGCCCTCCCGCGGGGACCGGCTCATCCGTTCATTGACACTGGCCAGGGTATGGCGCAACTCGGGCGTCGTCGGCATCAGGCGGCGGGCGAGTTCCTGCGCACGGCGCCGGTCGATCATGCCGCCGCAGATTTCCGTCATCAGGAGGTTGGCCAGTTCTTCCAGTTCGGTGCGATCGGTCATGATGGCGTTCCATGAACAGGATGTGAATTTCTGGTAACAGGAATAGCAATTTTTGCAAATGTGGCACAACGATAACAACGTTTATGCTGCGGATGAACGATATCTATACGTTTGGGTGGCCGCGTAATATTTTTGTCATGAATGTAGATAAAATTGTCGTAATTTTCTAATTATTGATTGATGCGCCGTGGTCCGATCTCTTGACCAGCCCACCGATTCGCCCCATGTCCCGGCGGCAACGGAGGATTCCGCCATGGCGACCGGAACGCGTCTTTCGGTTCTGCTGCTGCTGCTGCTGATTCTGGGGGGCTGCGCCGGCAGCAATGCCCGGCTTACCGCCACGCCACCGGGCCAGGACGAGGAGATGGCGGCGAGTCCCGGCCTCGGTGGTGTGCTGGATATGGATCGCACCCCGCCGCGTGCGCAATAGCACCAGGCCAAGCGTCCATCTCGACCGTGGGGCCGGCGGGGACCATGTCTCGCCGCCAGGGGAGGGCGCCGCGGTGAACATCTATCTGCCGATTGCCGGGGTTTCGGTCAACGTCTACACCCTGCTGACCATCGGCGGCGGGGTTGGCTTCCTGTCGGGATTGTTCGGGGTCGGCGGTGGCTTCCTGCTGACCCCGGCCCTCATCTTCCTCGGCGTTCCGCCGACGGTGGCGGTGGCCACCGGGGCCAATCAGGTGGTCGGCGCCTCGGTGTCCGGCCTGGGGGCCCATTGGCGGCGGCGCAACGTCGATGTGCGGATGGGGGTGGTGCTGGTGATCGGCGGCTTTGCCGGCTCCGGCCTGGGGGTGGTGCTGTTCGGTTGGCTGAAGCGGCTGGGCCAGGTCGATCTGGCCATCAACCTCAGCTATGTGGTGTTTCTCGGCGTCATCGGCAGCGTGATGGCGGTCGAGAGCCTGGGGGCGGTGGTCCGCGGCCGCCCGGCGGAATCCTCGCCGCGCAAGCGTCACCGCCATCCGTGGCCCAATCTGCCCTGGCGGGTGCGCTTTCCCCGCTCCGGGCTCTACATCAGCATCCTGATGCCGCTGGCGGTCGGCGGCGTGGGCGGCGCGCTGTCGGCGGTGATGGGCGTGGGCGGCGGCTTCGTCATGGTGCCGTTGATGATCTATGTGCTGGAGATGCCCACCTCGGTGGTGATCGGCACCTCGCTGCTCCAGATCGTCTTCGTCACCGCGGTGGTGACCTTTCTCCACGCCACCACCACGCATTCGGTGGATGTGGTGCTGACCCTGGCGCTGTTGGCCGGCGGTGTGGTGGGAGCGCAGATCGGGGCGCGGATGGGGGCGCGGCTGAAGGCCGAACAACTGCGGCTGTTGCTGGCCCTGATCGTGCTGGCGGTATGCCTGCGCCTGGGGCTCGACCTGATCCTGACGCCACGCGACATGTTCGCGATCGAGGGGCGCGGGGGATGAAAAAGGCCCCTCGCCCGGGTGGGGGAGGGGCCTTCACTCTTTTGGCTGCCGACCGACCGTCAGACGTCGTCGTCGCCGCTCTTGGGGAGTTTGTGGGACACGCCCTTGTGACAATTGATGCAGGTCTTGCCCTCGAGCGCCGCCTCCGGATGCTTGCGCCGCGCGGTGGTGGTCTGCTTCTGGACATTCATCGAGTCGTAGGAATGGCACGACCGGCATTCGCGCGAGTCGCTCTGGGTCATGTAGGCCCACACCCGCTCGGCCAGTTCGCCGCGCTTGGCCTCCAGCTTCTCGGGGGTGTCGATGGTTCCCTTGATCTCGGAGATGATGTCGTTGACGGCAAAGAACTTGCGCACCAGCTTCGGGCCCAGCGCTTTCGGCACGTGGCAATCGGCGCATTGGGCATGAGCGCCGGTGCGATTGATGTAATGGATCGAGTCCTTGTACTCGTTGTAGTTCGTCACCATCGAGTGGCAGGAGATACAGAACTCGGTCCTGTTGGTCCACTCGATGGCGGTGACGAAGCCGGCCATGGTAAAGATGCCGACCACCACACCGATGGCAAGGATGGCGAATTTACGCCCCCAGGCGATCTTCCCGCCGCCGCGCTTGGAATGCCGCCCACCGGTATGGTGGGCGGCCCCATCGGCAGCACGATCCTTGCTGTGAGCGGTCATTTGGGCAGGGTCTGGGTGTAGGCGACGATGTCGGCGCCAATGCTGTTGTCGAAGGCGCGCAGCATCGGCATCGACTCGCCGGGCTGGCCGTTGAATGCCTTGTGCAGCATCAGCCACGCATTGTCCGAGGCCTCGCCGAGCGGCTTGCCGGTCGACACCTTCTTGCCGTCGGTGCCGTGGCAGACGGCGCACAGGGTGTTGTAGTAGACCTCGCCCTTGCCGGCATTGCCCTTGGGCTTGCCGGTGGCGGCGTCGGCGAACTTGGTCAGGTCGATCTGCTTGGACACGAACAGGGCGAGATCGCCCACGTCCTTGTCGGTCAGCATCTCGGGCGTATAGGCATGGGCGGGATTGCGGATGATCTCGGCAATCGCCTTGGGGTCCTTGCCATTGGCACCGGTGATGCCCTTGATGCCGGCTCCGTCGCCGCCCTTGCCGGCGGCGCCGTCCTTGCCGCGGTAGTCCCAGCCGTGGCAGGCGACGCAGCGCCAGGACTGCTTGGGCGCCTTGCCCGCGGCGGGATACGACGGATGGGTGTTTTCGGGGCGGTCCTTCTTCACCTCCTTGTACCAGGTGTCGTACAGACGGCCGCCACGAGCGATGGCGGATTCGATTTCGGCGGCCGAAGCCGGCAGGGTGGCCAAGCCGAAAGCCATCGCCACGGCGATGGTAGCGAGGCGGGTCAGGCGACGCGCGTTCATGTGGACGTGTTCCCTCTAACCTGTCAAGACGGCACCGGGCAGGTAGGCCCCACCTCGGTTCTCAGTTCGCTAATATGCTTGAAGGGCGATGGACGTTACAAGGCACAAAATGCGATCCCGGTCGGGTAACGGCGAGAACAGTTTTCCGCACCGCACAAAAAAGCCAACGCCGCCCCCGCAGAACACGGGGACGGCGCCAGCAGATTATTGAACTGACGAATTATCAGCCCCAGGTGTCGCGAGAAATGCTGCTGTACCAGCCTTCCGCAAAGTCGGCTTCCTTCTTGCGGAACTGGTAATTCTGACCCTTGGGGCTGACGCCACCCGAGCCTTTGACACCGTCGATCTTGCCGCCCTGCACCGCGTAGACCGCGGCGACGGAGATTCCGTAGTCGGGAGCCAGCAGCGAATAGCAGGTGTTGATGGCGGTGAACTCTTCCGGCTTGGCACCGGCGAGCGACAGCAGGGCGGCGCGGGCCGCCACCTTGGCCTGGCTGGAGGCCGAGTACCCGGACTTCGGCATGGCACCGGCGATGGCGGCATCACCGATGACATAGACGTCCTTGGCCTTGGTCGACTCGAAGGTGTTGGGATCGACCGGGCAGAAGCCGCTTTCGTTGGTCAACCCGGCCTTCTCGGCGATCATGCCCGCCTTCTGCGGCGGAATGATGTTGGCCACCGCCGGCTTGAACTTGTCGAAGTCGGTCTCGACCACGCCACCCTTGGCGTCGACCTTGGTGACCTTGCCGTTCTTCGACGCCGGCACCCACTCGACCATGCCGTCGTAGAGCTTCTCCCAGCCTTCCTTGAACAGGCCGGACTTGGCGAAGTCGTCCTTCGAATCGAGGATCAACACCTTCGACTTCGGCTTGTTCTTCTTCAGGTAATAGGCGATCAGGCTGGCGCGCTCGTACGGGCCGGGCGGGCAGCGGAAGGGGTTGCCGGGGGCCGAGATCAGCACCAGGCCGCCGTCCTTCATCGCCTCGAGCTGCTTGCGCAGCAGCATGGTCTGCGGGCCGGCCTTCCAGGCATGCGGCATCAGCTCGGACGCCGCCTCGTCGTAACCGGCCAGTGCGCCCCACTTCATGTCGATGCCGGGCGACAGGATCAGCTTGTCGTAGTTGAAGGTGGTGCCGTCGGCCAGCTTGACCGCCTTGTTGGCGGGGTCGACCGTGGTCACCATGCCCTGGACCACCTTGACGCCGAGAGACGACAGGCCATCGAACTTGCGGTCGATATAGGCCATGTCCTTCATGCCGGCGATGACGGTGTTGGAGAACGGGCAGGTGTAGTGGCTCTTGGCGGCGTCGATCATCACGACATCGGCCGACGGATCGTAGCGCTTGGCGTACTTGGCCGCCGTGGCGCCGCCGAAACCGCCGCCGACGACGACGATCTTGGGGCCGCCGGTGCACGAGGACAGGCTGCCGCCCAGCGCCAGAGCGCCGGTCGCACCCAGCAGGCCATTGAAGGTCCTGCGCGAAATGTTGGTCATGAGTCCGCTCCCCTTACTTCTTCGCCCGCGACGCATAGAAGGCGGAAATGGCCTTCAACTGCTCGTCGGAATAGCCCTTGGTGATGCGGTCCATGACCGTGGCTTCCCGCTTGCCGGTCTTATACTCGACCAGGAACTTTTCGAGGGTGGCGGCATCCTTGCCGATGAAGCTCGGCATCGCGCCGACGCTCTGGCCGTCCGTGCCGTGGCAGCCGCCGCAGGCGTCCGCCATGACGTTCATTTCCGCAGCCTTGACCGCAGACGGCACCATTGCCGCCAGCGCCAGGCACAAAGGTAGCGCGAAGAGACTCGCTCTCATGTGCAGTTTCCTCCCTGAAAACGGTTATTGTCCCGTTTATATTAGGAGAGGCTATCAGTCGGATGCGGGGTTGACAATAGTCAACTCCGCTCGCGGCAGACAGGGCGGCGAGGCGGCGGGTTTCCGGAGGGGAAGGCGGGCTGGAATCAGCCGGTGGTGGTCTTGCCTCCCACCGACTTCCAGCCGATGAGTCCACCCTGCATGCGGTGGATCGGAGCGTCGAAGCCCGCGGTTGCCAGCCGGATGGCGGCCATGCCGCACCGGGATCCCGAGCGGCAATGGATCACCAGCTTGCGCCCCTTGAGGGCGGGCAGGCGGGCGGGGTCGAAGGCCGACAGCGGCACGCTGGTGGCGCCGGGAATGTGTTCGGCCTCGAACTCCCGCGCTTCGCGGACATCGACCAGGACCGCTTCGCCGGAGGCGACCCAGCCCTTGATCACCGCCGCCTCGACGACGCTGACGTTCTCGGGTTGCGGTGGGGCGGCGAACAGGGGGCCGAAGACTCGGTTGAACATGGAAGCGGACCTGTGCGGTTACTTTAGACGTCTCTGATATAATAATCGAGCGACGTCGCGCAAGGCCCAAATCGGGATATCATCGCTCCGACAGGAACCCCTTCGCCTCGGCGAGGAGAAGGATGTGGCGCTTGGTCCAGTCGGACATGCGCTCGAACATGTCGGCACCGAAGCCGAATTCGCGGGCGTAGTGACGCAGCATGTCGACTTCGAAGGCATGAATGACGCGGTCGGAATAGGCAACGGCGAACAGTTCGAGCATTACCGCGACGCGGCTTTCGTGGCTGTCGAACAGGCCGGGATCGAGCGGTTTGTGGAAATCCTCCTCGGTCACCTGGTCCTTGACGCCCAGGTGGTGTTCCAGTGCGGCAAGGATGGACTGCTCTTCCTCGCGGATGCGGTGGTCGGCAACCATCATGCGATAGGCCATGACCACCAGTTGGCACTTCTGTGCCGTATTGAGGTGCCGAAAGAACATTGTTTCCCCCTGCGGTGTTGCGCGCGATTACCATACACCCAATGCCGGACCGGCGGAGGACAAACCGGTCGGTGTCGATTGTTGCGCGACAGGTCCGCTGCGCCTCCGCCTACTTCGCCGCCTCGAACAGCGGGGTCGGCGGATTGTAGTCCATGAACATCTTGCGCAGCGTGTCCAGCTCCGCCGGTTTCAGGCCCACCGCTTTGGCCGAGAACGAGCCCGGATCGGGGGTGTGGAACAGGTAGGCCTGGCCCTCGTTGACCATCATTTCCGCGTTGTTGGTGTCGTAGGACCGGTCGCCGAGGAATTTTACGAAGGCCTGGCGTTGGTCGGGGCTGAGGGCAAAGCGCCAGAACTGGCGGCAATAATCGGTGTAGTATTTGTTGGCGTAATATTCGCCGTGCGACAGCTCGTGACGCAGGATGGTGGTGCGGGCCGCGGCGGTGATGTGCAGGGTGCGGCCCTCGCCGATCGGCTGGGCCTGTTCCTGGGGGATCGACAGGATCACCCGGTCGGGGGCGATCAACTGGTAGAAGCCGAACTTTTCGCCCATGTAGCCGGACGACAGCAGGTAATCGCGCAGTGCCGCCTCGCCGGCGGTGGGCGACAGGCGGCTGTAGTCGAGCAGGTTGAAGAACGTCACCAGTTCGCTGACGCGGAAATCGTTGCCCAGGGCGAAGGTGTACGGCGTGCGCCCCACCGTCTTGATGTAGGCCGACAGCTCTTCGGTGGTCAGCACCCGGTCGCGCGGCACGCCCATGCGCTCGACCAGGGCGACGATGCGGTTGAACATGTCGGCCTGCTCGCCCAGGGTGGGAAAGTCGAGCAGCAGGATCCTGGGGTTGCCGTCCCACTGGAACAGCTTCAGGTGCGGGGCCTTGTTGGCGAGGATCTGCCGATACGAGGCCACCTCCGGTTCCGGAATGCCCGCGGCTCCCGCCGATTCGGCCACCAGGCTCATGCCGACCGCCAGGGCCGCCATCACCGACCGCAACCGCATCGTTCCTCTCCTCGGCACGCCACAGCAGCGGCCATGATCGCCCGATGCGCGGGGCGGAGCAACAAAAACGGTGGGCCGGCTACTCCGGTTGAGGGGCGTCCTCGTCGTCCGGAGGCTCGTTGGTCTCGACGCGGTAGACGCCGCCGAGCCAGCGGTGCAGGTCGACGTCGGCGCAGCGTTTCGAGCAGAACGGACGGTACGTTTCGACTGCGGCCGGTTGGCCGCAGACCGGACAGGGCTTGGCGGCACGGGTCATGGCTGCTCCTCGATCATCACGTCGTCGCGGGCGCGGGCGTTGTCGCTGCGGATCGCCACCGGACGGCCGACGCGGGATTCGGCGGCGGCCATCGCCTCGCCCATGGCCGCCAGCGCTGCCGCCACCGCGGGGGCGACCACCAGGGTCAACGCCTTGCCGGGACGATGGGCGGCCTCGGCGACCACGCTGCGCATGGCCCGATGCGCCACCGCGCGCGCCGTCGGCCGCAGGGCGGTTTCGCTGGTCAGTTCGGCCAGCGACGGGCCGCGGCGCTCGCGGACCAGTTCGATCAGGCCGAGATGGGTGACGCCGTGAACGTGGACGGCAACCGGATCGAACGCCGTCGCCCGCTTCAGCGCATCGGACAGCTTGTAGAGGGCGCCGCGATAGGCGGCGGAGACGAAGTCGATCACCACCTGTCCGCCGATGGCGCGCAGGCGGAGCTGGCGGGCGATCTCGTCCACCGCGCGGCGATTGACGGCATCGGTGGCGTCGCGGCCGGTATCGACGTCGATGGCGGTCAGCGCCCGGGTCGGCTCGATGCTGATCCGTCCGCCGCCGGGCAGGAGGACGGTGGGGGCGAGGGCCTGCTCGACGGCCTCGGCGACCTCGTGGCGCTCGAACACCGCGCCGCTGCGGTGGTGCTGGATGCGGTCGCCGAAGCGGGAGCGGGCGGCGGCGAAGGTGGCGCCGTCGTCGATCCACACCGCGGCAACCTCGGGATTGGCGGCCAGCATCCGCTCCAGCGGGTCGGGGCGCCACAGCAGCGCCGGCGCCTTCGCCTTCTCGGCGGCGCGCTCGATGGCGACGCGGAGGGCCGGGTCGTCGATCTTGGCCTTGTGAAGGATCGCTCCCTTGCCCGGCCAGGCGTCGGCGCGCACCTGGACCCGGATGTCCTGGCCCTGGACCCGGCCGCTGGCGCCGTCGAGCAGGCCGGGCCGTTCCTGGCCGATGTCGACGAAGGTGGCGTTGAGGCGCGGCACCGCCTCGACGACCCGGCCGAGGATCACCGCGCCCGCCAGCAGCTCCGGCCGGTCGAGGGCCAGCTCGGTCAGGATGCCGTCTTCGACCAGGGCCAGCCGCGACTCGCCCGGGCCCCATTCATAGAGGATTTCCACCGCCATCGATCACCCCTGCGCCATGGAGCAAGTTTCCGGTCTCGAACAACGGCAGGCCGACCACATTGGAGTACGACCCCGACAGGGCGCGCACGAACAGCGCCGCCCGTCCCTGGATGGCATAGCCGCCGGCCTTGCCGTGCCATTCCCCCGAGGCGAGGTAGGTGGCGATCTCCGTATCGTCGAGGCGTTTGAAGGTGACGACGGTGGTGACCAGCCGCGTCAGGGCCTTGCCCTCGGCGGTCAGCAGGCAGACGCCGCCGAGGACGCGATGGCGGCGGCCCGACAGCAGGCGCAGGCAGGCCCGCGCGGTGCGCTCGTCCTCGGCCTTGGGCAGGATGCGCCGCCCGCAGGCGACCACGGTGTCGGCGGCCAGGATCGCCGCCCCGGGATGGCGGATCGCCACCGCACGCGCCTTGGCCTCGGCGAGGCGCGCGGCGTGCGGCACCGGCAGTTCGCCCTTGGCCGGGCTCTCGTCGACCGCGGCCGGGTCGACGGCCCCGGGGATCAGGCCGATCTGGGCCAACAGGTCGAGACGCCGCGGCGAGGCGGAGGCGAGGATCAGATCGGGGAGGGTATGGAGGGTGGTCATGGCGGTTGTTTTGTCCTGCCCGGCGGCGACTTGCAACCCCCAACCGCGTCGCAGCCCTCGGTGCCGGCCGATGGGGCATCTTGACATGCGCATGAACGTGCGCACATTTATGCGCAAGAGCACCGTCGGGGGCGATTTGACATGTCGAGGCGTACGGAACTGGCCTTTGGCGTCGACGGACCCAAGCGCGCCACCAATCTTTCGCTCAATGAAGGGCTGCTGGAGCAAGCGCGACAGTTAAAAATCAACATTTCGCGAGCCTGCGAGCTGGGATTGCAGATGCAGATCGCCGAAATCCAAGCCCAGCGATGGCGGGAGGAAAATAAGGACGCCATCGCGTCGTCGAATTACTTTGTCGAACGGCACGGATTGCCGCTGGCTAAGTTCCGGAAGTTCTGAATGGCGCAGTTCGACGTCTATTCCTATGGGGTCGGTTTCCTGATGGACGTTCAGGCCGACCTGATGGACGGCCTGAATTCGCGCCTCGCCGTCCCCTTGCTGCCGATCGAGGAGGCCCCGAAACCGGCCAATCGCCTCAACCCCGTCTTCACCATCGGCGGGGCGCGCTACGTGATGGGCACACAGTTCATGGCCGCGGTCCCGGTGGCGGAACTGGTCGAAAAGCGTGGCTCGCTCGCCCATCGACGGCACGACATCAAGGCCGCCATCGACATGATCTTCGACGGCTTTTGATCCCTATTCCCGCGCCATCCCCTGGGGCGGGAAGCGGGCGAGGATGCGGCGCATCAGGTCGTCGCGGACCATGCGATAGGCTTCCAGCCGGGTCTCGCGGCTGCCCTCGACCAGACTGGGGTCGAAGGTGTTCCAGAACTCGACCTCGCAGGCGTTGTGGCGGGTCAGCTCGACCGCCTTGTGCTGGGCCTCGGGCGACAGCGATACCACGACGTCGAAGCTGTCGTCCTCCATGTCCTCGAATACCTTGGGCCGGTGGCGGGCGACGTCGATGCCGATTTCCGCCATCACCGCGGCGACGAAGGGGTCGATCTCGCCGCGGCGCACGCCGACCGAATCGACATAGATGCGCGTGCCGTGCAGGCGCTTCAGGATCCCCTCGGCCATCGGCGAGCGGATGGCGTTCATCGTGCAGCAGAACAGGACGGCCGATGGCAGATCGCCGACCACCGCCCTAGCCCCGGATGTGGAGGACGCAGATCAGCGTGAACAGCCGCCGGGCGGTGACGTGATCGATCTCGATCCGTCCGGTCAGCCGCTCCTTGAGCAGGTCCGAGCCCTCGTCGTGCAGCCCGCGGCGGCCGACATCGATGGCCTCGATCTGCGACGGCGTCGACTTGCGGATCGCCTGGTAATAGCTCTCGCAGACCATGAAGTAGTCTTTGACGATGGACTGGAACGGCTTCAGCGGCAGCGGCACCACCACCAGCGAGCGGTCGTCCTGGGTGCGGACGTCGAAGTTCAGCCGGTTGTCTTCCAGCGACAGATGGAGGTTGTAGGGACCGGTGAAGCCGACCGGGGCGAAGTGGTTCTCCTCCAGCAGATCGTAGATGGCGATGGCTCGCTCGTGCTCGACCTCGGCCCGTCGGCGCACCATCGTTTTCTCGTCGAGTTTGACGTGAACGAGGCGCTGCCGGTGAGGCATCAGGCACTCCCGAGATTGAGCCGGATGGCCACCGACAGACCGTGCGCGCCCAGCCCCTCGGCCTCGGCCAGCGCCACCGCCGACGGGCCGATGGCCCGCAACGCCTCGGCGTCGCAGCCCAGCAAGGTGGTGCGCTTCATGAAGTCGATCACCCCCAGGCCGGAGGAAAAGCGCGCCGAGCGCGCCGTCGGCAGCACATGGTTGGGACCGCCGACATAGTCGCCGATGGCCTCCGGGGTATAGCGGCCGAGGAAGATGGCGCCGGCATGGCGCACCCGCGCGGCCAGGGCGTCGGGATTGGCCACCGCCAGTTCCAGATGCTCGGGGGCGATGCGGTCGATCAGCGGCAGGGCGGCTTCCAGGCTGTCGACGACGATCACCGCGCCGTGCCGCTGCCAGCTCTCGCGGGCGATGCCGGCCCGCGGCAGGGTCAGCAGGTGAGTCTCGACCGCCGCCGCCACCCGGGCGCCGAAGGCGGCGTCGGTGGTGATGAGGATCGACTGCGCGGCGGTGTCGTGTTCGGCCTGGGACAGCAGGTCGGCGGCGATCCACGCCGGATCGTTGGCGCCGTCGGCAACCACCAGGATTTCGGACGGGCCGGCGATCATGTCGATGCCGACGGTGCCGAACACCTGCCGCTTGGCGGCGGCGACATAGGCGTTGCCGGGGCCGACGATCTTGTCCACCGCGCGGATGGTGGCGGTGCCATAGGCCAGCGCACCGACCGCCTGGGCGCCGCCGATGCGGTAGATTTCGTCGATCTCGGCCAGTTTGGCGGCGGCCAGCACCAGCGGATTGAGGCGGCCGTCGGGGGTGGGAACCACCATCACCATGCGCTCGACCCCGGCCACCTTGGCCGGAATGGCGTTCATCAGCACCGAGGACGGATAGGCGGCGGTGCCGCCGGGAACGTAAAGGCCGGCGGCCTCGACCGCGGTCCAGCGGCAGCCCAGGCGCACCCCGGCAACGTCGGTGTAGGCATAGTCCTTGGGCAATTGGCGGGCATGGAAGTCGCGGATGCGCTCGGCGGCCAGGTCCAGCGCCGCCATGGTTTCGGCCGGCACCGCGGCAGCGGCGGCGGCGACGTCGGCGGCGGAAATGCGCAGCGTCTCCGGGGTCAGGCCGGGCAGGCGGTCGAAGCGGGCGGTGTAGTCGATCAGCGCCGCGTCGCCGCGGGCGCGCACATCGGCGAGGATGGCGGCGACGTCGGCGTTGACGTCGGCATCGGTTTCGCGCTTCGACGACAGCAACGCGGCAAAGGCGGCGTCGAAATCGGCGGCGGCGGCATTCAGTTCAAGCGGCACGGCGAGCCTCGCAGGCGGTACGGAAGGACGAAATCCACCCGGTCAGCTCGTCGGGGCGGGTCTTCAGCGCGGCGCGGTTGACGATCAGGCGGCTGGTGACCTCGGCCAGCACCTCGACCTCCTTGAGTCCGTTGGCCTTCAGCGTCGAGCCGGTCGAGACCAGATCGACGATGCGCGAGCACAGACCCAGCGACGGCGCCAGTTCCATCGCGCCGTTGAGCTTGACGCATTCGGCCTGGACGCCGCGGGCGGCGAAGTGGCGCCGGGTCACCTCGGGATATTTGGTGGCGATGCGGACGTGACTCCAGCGGCGGGGATCGTCGCTTTCCGCCAGATCGGCCGGCTCGGCCACCGACAGGCGGCACTTGCCGATGCCAAGGTCGAGCGGGGCATACAGTTCGGGGTAGTCGAATTCCATCAGCACGTCGTTGCCGCAGATCCCAAGGTGTGCCGCGCCGAAGGCGACGAAGGTGGCGACGTCGAACGAGCGCACGCGGATGATGTCGATATGGGGATGGTTGGTGGCGAAACGCAGCAGGCGCGTCTTGGGATTGTCGAATTCGGCTTCCGGTTCGATGCCGGCGCCGCGCACCAGCGGCATCGCCTCGTCGAGAATGCGGCCCTTGGGCAGGGCGATCACCAGCTTGTCTACACTCGGCACGTCAACCAACTCCCTACAGCGGGAGCCCTGTTTACCCGCTTTTTCCCGGCCGTTCCAGGGCTCAGACCAACCCGGCCAGCTTGGCGGCCAGCCAGCGGCCGACCTTCTCGGCGCCCTGGGGGGTGTTGTGGACATGGTCGTAGAAATCGCCGTCGGAAAATTCCACTTCACCGGCGAGGTCGAGGCAGACGATGCCCTGCTCGGCGCACACCTCGAGGGTGGCGGCGTTGAAGCGCGCCAGCAGCCGCTGATGGTCGAGGCCGTTGAGCCCCGCGGCGGCGGCCAGGCCTTCCCAGCCGTCGCCGTGGCGGCGGGCGTCGCCGCGCACCTGGGTGACGAACACCGGCACCGCGCCCATCTGATGGATCAACTCGGCCATGCGGATCAG
Source organism: Magnetospirillum sp. (assembly GCA_016212565.1). Lineage (GTDB taxonomy): Bacteria > Pseudomonadota > Alphaproteobacteria > Rhodospirillales > Magnetospirillaceae > JACRFY01. The sequence continues at coordinate 40,704 of JACRFY010000089.1, forward strand.
CCGCGCCTTGTAGCGGTCGGGGAAGGTCAGGGTCGGCAAGGTCGCCGGATCGGGATAGTTGGGCTGCCCGGTCCACGTCGCGGTGGCGAAGTCGACCGCCTGGTGGTTGAGCTTGGCCTTGCGCGCCTTCAGCGTCCCCTGCACCGTGGCCGCGAGCCGCAGCAGCGCGCTCTTCTGCTTGGCCACCTTCGACCAGCTGGAGTGCTCCAGCAGGTCGACCGCCGGCCCGGTGATGTGGGTGTCGTTGATGCCGACATAGGCGAGGACGAAGTGCGGCTTCAGCCCCGGCACGGCGGGCAGCCACAGCTCCAGGTTCTTGAGGTGGCCGACGGTGCTTTGGCCGTCGATGCCGGCATTGGCGATGGTCACCGTCTTGCCGTGCTCGCCCAGGGCGCGCTGCGTCGCCGCCTGCCAGGTCTGCGCCTCGGGGAGATAGAGCTGGTTGGTGGTGCTGCCGCCGATGGTGACGATGTCGACGCGGGCGGGGTCGGTGGCGGTGCCGCGGAAGCCCCAATGGTCGCGGCGGTAGCTGAATTCGCCGCCGCCGGGATAGAGCCCCTTGGCCGAGACGGTCACCGCGGTGTCGCGCGGCACCACCAGGCCGTCGAGGGGATCGCTGCTGAACCACGTCCCGAACACCAGCTCGGCGGCGAGGGCGGCGGCCAGCAGCAGGCCGAGATTGACGGCGGCGATCTTGAGCAAGCGAAGCATGGCCCGCTTATAGCGGCCGCGGCGGTGTCTCGTCTACAGCTTGGGCAGGGTGACGCCCTGCTGGCCCATGTACTTGCCGGC
>JACRFY010000092.1 GCA_016212565.1 Magnetospirillum sp.
GCAAATTGGGCTTGCCGGACGCTTCTGCCTTTATTTTCACCAGCACCCCGGCCCAAATCGCCGCCGGAATCCCCGGATGGCGCCGCACCGCGTTTGGCACGGCGGTTGCTTTACTTCCAGGCGACGCTGCCGCGTCCTCAATGGCGAGGAGGTGGCGACCACCGAGTTGAACGGTCCGGCCGGCGACGGCGCCGGCAGGACCGAAACGGAACAACGGCGTTCCACGGAATTTGGCGCGGCCCTGTCGGGGCGGCGGCCGGACTCCGCGGAACGCCGTTCTTTTTTGTCGCAACACCGCGAAGGACCACCCGACCATGCCGATCACCGTCTCGCGCCGCACCCTGCTCAAGACCTCGGGCACCGCCGCCCTGGTTACCGCCGCCCGGGCCGCCCTGCCGGGGGGCGCCTGGGCCGCCGACACCACGCCCGAAGTCAAGGGAGCCACGTTCGGCTTCATCGCCCTGACCGACGCCGCCCCGCTGATCATCGCCAAGGAGAAGGGCTTCTTCGCCAAGCACGGCCTGCCCGACGTCCAGGTGGTCAAGCAGGCCAGCTGGGGCACCACCCGCGACAACCTCGAACTGGGCTCGGCGGGCGGCGGCATCGACGGCGCCCACATCCTGACGCCGATGCCCTACCTGATGGCATCCGGCCGCATCACCAAGAACAACCTCAAGGTGGGGATGAGCATCCTCGCCCGCCTCAGCATCAACGGCCAGGCGATCTCGGTCGCCAACGCCTACAAGGACCTGAAGGTCACCACCGACGCCAGGCCGCTGGCGGCGCCCTTCGCCAAGGCCAGGGCGGCCGGCAAGGAGGTCAAGGTGGCGATGACCTTCCCCGGCGGCACCCACGACCTGTGGCTCCGCTACTGGCTGGCGGCCGGCGGCATCGACCCCGACAAGGACGTCTCGACCATCACCGTGCCGCCGCCCCAGATGGTCGCCAACATGAAGGTCGACACCATGGAGGCCTTCTGCGTCGGCGAGCCGTGGAACGCCCAGCAGGTGCATCAGAAGATCGGCTTCACCGCCCTGACCACCGGCGAGCTGTGGAAGGATCATCCCGAGAAGTCGCTGGCCATGCGCGCCGACTGGGTGGCCAAGAACCCCAAGGCGGCGCGCGCCGTCACCATGGCGGTGATGGAGGCCCAGGCGTGGTGCGACGCCAATCTGGCCGAGATGTGCACCATCATCGCCGGCCGCGAATGGCTGAAGGTGCCGGTCGAGGACATCGCCGAGCGCTCGCTGGGGACCATCGATTACGGCGACGGCCGCCCGCGGATCGAGCGCTCGCCGCTGGCGATGAAGTTCTGGCGCGACTTCGCCTCCTATCCCTTCCAAAGCCACGACCTGTGGTTCCTGACCGAGAACATCCGCTGGGGCTACCAGCCCGCCGACCTCGACGCCAAGGCGCTGATCCGCCAGGTCAACCGCGAGGACATCTGGCGCGACGCCGCCAAGAGCCTGGGCATGTCGCCGTCGACCATCCCCACCTCGACCTCGCGCGGGATCGAGACCTTCTTCGACGGCAAGACCTTCGACCCCAACAACCCCCAGGCCTACCTCAAGAGCCTGGCCATCAAGCGCGCCTGACGCCATGAGCGAGGAGCCCGACATGACCCTGGTGACCGAACCCGAGGCGGTGAAGGCGGCGATTGCCGCCGCCCCCGCCGCCCTCTCGCGGCCCCGTCCCGCCACCCGCCCCCTCGCCAAGGCGGTGTCGGAGGCGGCGGGCCGCATCCTGCCGCCGCTGATCGGCCTCGCGGTCCTGCTCGGGCTGTGGGAGCTGGCCTGCTCGCGGCCCGGGGCCATGCTGCCCGGGCCGTTCAAGGTGGTGACCGACACCTGGGAACTGATCGTCAATCCCTTCTTCGACCACGGCGGCACCGACAAGGGCCTGTTCTGGCACCTGGCGGCGTCGCTGAAGCGGGTGGCGATGGGCTTCGCCCTCTCGGCGAGCGTCGGCATCCTGCTCGGGGTGCTGATCGGCCAGAGCCGGATGGCCTTCCGCGCCCTCGATCCCATCTTCCAGGTCCTGCGCACCGTGCCGCCGCTGGCCTGGCTGCCGATCTCGCTGGCGGCGTTCAAGGCCGCCGACCCCTCGGCGATCTTCGTCATCTTCATCACCTCGGTGTGGCCGATCATCCTCAACACCGCGGTCGGCGTCGCCAACATTCCCCAGGACTACCGCAACGTCGCCGCCGAAATGCTGATCGGCGGCGTCGGTATCGGCTTCTTCATCTGGGACGCCTGGAACAGCTCGCTGATGAGCGAGATCATCCTCGCCCTGGTCTATGTCGGCCTGGTGGGGTTCATGCTCGACCGCCTGATCACGGCGCTCGGCAAGAAGATCTCGGGCTAGGGGAAGACGACGATGACGCTGGAAAAGACCCATCTCAAGCTCGGCTTCGTTCCCCTGGTCGACACCGCGCCGCTGGTGGTGGCCAAGGAGCGCGGCTTCTTCGCCGAGGCCGGCCTGGAGGTCGAACTGAGCCGCGAGGCCGCCTGGGCCAGCATCCGCGACAAGGTGGCGGTGGGCGCGCTGGACGGCGCCCAGATGCTGGCGCCCCTGCCGCTGGCGATGACCACCGGCGCCTCGCCGATCCAGGTGGCGATGGTGGCCGGCATGGCGCTCAACCTGGGCGGCAACACCATCACCCTCGCCCGCGGGTTGTGGGAGCGCCTGTCCGCGCTTGACCCCGACGCCGCGCAGCGGCGTCCGCTGCCGGCCGCCCTGCTCAAGCGGGCGATCGACGACGACCGCGCCGCCGGCCGTCCGCCGCCGGTCTTCGCCACCGTCTATCCCTTCTCGCCGCACAGCTACGAATTGAAGCTGTGGCTGCTCTCGGGGGGCATCGACCCCGAACGCGACGTGCGCCTGGTGGTGGTGCCGCCGCCGCAGATGGTCGGCCATCTCTCGGCCGGCAACGTCACCGGGTTCTGCGTCGGCGAGCCGTGGGGCTCGGCGGCGGCCCGGCTCGGCCTCGGGCGGGTGGTGGTCACCAGCCCCGACATCTTCGCCGGTCGCGCCGAGAAGGTGTTCGCCGTCACCCGGACCTGGGCCGAGACCCATCCCGACACCCATCTGGCGGTGATCGAGGCCCTGATCGCCGCCGCCCGCTGGTGCGACGACAACCGCGCCGAGACCGCCGAACTGCTGGCGCAGCCGCAATACCTCAACACGCCCTTCGACGACATCGCCGCCGCCCTTTTGGGCGAGAACGGCCTGCCCGCCGACCTGCTGACCTTCCACCGCCACGCCGCCAACTTCCCCTGGCGCTCGCAGGCGATGTGGTACCTGGCGCAGATGCAGCGCTGGGGCCAGTTGCCGGCCGGGACCGACGCCCGCGCCACCGCCGAGGCGGTGTTCCGCCCCGATCTCTATCGCCTGGCCGCCCTGCGCCTCGGCCTCGACGTGCCGCTGGTCGACACCAAGACCGAGGGCGAGCACGCCGGACCGTGGATCCTGGAGCGGGCCACCCGGCCGATCCCCATGGGCCCCGACCGCCTGCTGGGCGGCGCCCGCTTCGATCCCCTCGCCGCCGCCGATGCCGCCGCGATCACCCTTCGCCAGGAGAGCACGCCATGACCGCCTATCTGTCGATCGAGGACGTCGGCATCACCTTCACCACCGACAAGGGCAGCTTCCGCGCCCTCGACCACATCGATCTCAAGGTCGAAAAGGGCGAGTTCATCTCGATCATCGGCCATTCCGGCTGCGGCAAGTCGACCATCCTCAACATCGTCGCCGGCCTGCTGCAGGCCACCGAGGGCGGCGTGCTGCTGGAGGGACGCGAGGTCGACAGCCCCGGTCCCGACCGCGCGGTGGTGTTCCAGAACCACTCGCTGCTGCCCTGGCTGTCGGTCTACGACAACGTCCGCCTGGGGGTCGACAAGGTCCACAAGCAGGCCAAAAGCAAGGCCGAGCGCCACGACTGGACCATGCACAACCTCAACCTGGTGCGCATGGAGCACGCCAGGGACAAGAAGCCGGCCGAAATCTCCGGCGGCATGAAGCAGCGGGTCGGCATCGCCCGCGCCCTGGCCATGGAGCCCAAGGTGCTGCTGCTCGACGAGCCGTTCGGGGCGCTGGATGCCCTGACCCGCGCCCACCTCCAGGACAGCCTGATGGAGATCCACCGCCGCCTCGGCAACACCGTGCTGATGATCACCCACGACGTCGACGAGGCGGTGCTGCTGTCGGATCGCATCGTGATGATGTCCAACGGCCCCGCCGCCACCATCGCCCAGATCCTCGCCGTCGACATCCCGCGCCCGCGGCGGCGGGTCGAGCTGGCCGACGATGCCGCCTACAACCATTGCCGCGCCGAGGTCCTGCGCTTCCTGCACGGCC
>JACRFY010000093.1 GCA_016212565.1 Magnetospirillum sp.
GCGCTGCTGCGCGATCTGGTCGATCCGGCGCAGGAGAGTCCGGGCTGGCCGGCGCTGGCGGCGTTGCTGGCGGCCGGCGGTGCCCTGGCGGCGCTGGCGGTGCTGTCGTCCGAGCGCCGCGGCCTCGCCGCCGCCTTCGTCGCCGCCTCGCTGGCCACCCTGGCTTTGTTCCGCGGCCTCGCCTGGCTGCTGTCCGAGGGCGCGGCCCGGGTGTCGCGCCGCCGCCGCGGCCTCGCCGCCGCGCCGACCGGCCGGCTGGCCCTGTCCAATCTGCACCGGCCGGGCAGCGCGGTGGTCAGCGTGGTGCTGTCGCTGGGTCTGGGGCTGACGGTGATGGTCGCCCTGGCCCTGGTCGAAGGCAATCTGGCCCGCCAGTTCGGCGAGCGTCTGCCGGCCGAGGCGCCGTCGTTCTATTTCATCGACCTCCAGCCCGATCAGCTGACGCCCTTCGCCGCCGCCGTCGCCGCCGCGGCGCCGGCGGCCCGCGTCGAGACGGCGCCGATGGTGCGCGGACGGGTGACGGGGATCAAAGGAGTCCCGGTGGCACAGGCGGTGGTGGCGCCCGAAGCGGAGTGGGCGACCCGCGGCGACCGCGGCCTCACCGCCGCCGCCGTGGCACCGGCCGGGACGCGGCTGGCGGCGGGGGCATGGTGGGCGCGCGACTATGCCGGACCGCCGCTGGCCTCGGTCGAGGCGGGCATCGCCAAGGGCTTCGGCCTGGCCCTCGGCGACCGGGTGACCCTCAACGTGCTCGGCCGGACGATGGAGGTGACCATCGCCTCGATCCGCGAGGTGGAATGGTCGAGCCTCAACATGAATTTCGCCTTCATCCTCGACCCCCGCGCCCTGGCCGGGGCGCCGATGACCCATATCGCCACCGTCCACGCCCCGGCGGCGACCGAGGCGGCGGTGGAGCGGGCGGTGACCGATGCCCTGCCCAACGTCTCGGCGATCCGCATCAAGGAGGCGCTCGATTCGGTGCGCGGCCTGATCGCCAACGCCGACCTGGCGGTGCGGCTGGCGGCGCTGGTGACCCTGGCCGCCGGCGGGCTGGTGCTGGCCGGCGCGGTGATGGCCGGCCATCGCCGCCGCGTCCACGAAGCGGTGGTGCTGAAGGTCCTGGGCGCCACAAGCGGCGACCTGTGGCGGGCGTGGCTGCTGGAGTTCGGGGTGATCGGCGCCGTCACCGGGCTGGGCGCGGGGATCATCGGCACCGCGTCGGCGTGGGCGATCCTCACCCGGGTGATGAAGGCCGACTGGGCGTTCCTGCCCGGCGCGGCGGCGGCGACGGTCGCGGTGTGCGTCCTTGCCAGCCTCGGCGCCGGGTTCGCCGGCACCTTCCGCGCCATGCGGGCCAAGGCGGCGCCGTGGTTGCGCAATCCATAACTTGATTCCCCCGGCCGTCGCGCCATATTGATAGGGCTTGAAATACCGCCTTTCAGACGGGGATTGCTCACATGGCCTTCGGATCGAATCGCAAATACATGACCGCCGCGCAAGCCGACGCGGCCCACATCGACGTCGGGCTGCGGCAGTACATGCTGCGGGTCTACAACTACATGGCCTCCGGTGTGGCCCTGACCGGCATCGTTTCCCTGCTGGTCGCCTCGTCGCCCGATGCCCTGGCGCTGATCTTCGGCACGCCGCTGAAGTGGGTGGTGATGATCGCTCCCTTCGCGCTGGTGATGTTCATCAGCTTCCGCATCGAGCACGTCAAGGCCTCGACCGCCCAGGCGCTGTTCTGGGTCTATGCGGCGCTGATGGGGGCCTCGCTGGCCTCGATCTTCATCGTCTTCACCGGCACCAGCATCGCCCGGACCTTCTTCATCACCGCCGCCGCCTTCGGCAGCCTGTCGCTGTACGGCTACACCACCAAGCGCGACCTGACCGGGTTCGGCTCGTTCCTGGTCATGGGCCTGTTCGGGCTGATCATCGCCAGCATCGTCAACATCTTCCTCGCCAGCACGATGATGCAGTTCATCATCTCCGCCGCCGGGGTGCTGATCTTCTCCGGCCTGACCGCCTACGATACCCAGAAGATCAAGGAGATCTATTGGGAAGCCGATGGCAGCGAGGTTGCCGCCAAGAAGGCGGTGATGGGGGCGCTGACCCTCTATCTCGACTTCATCAACCTGTTCATCATGCTGCTGCAGTTCCTCGGCGTCCGCCGCGATTAGCCGACAGCGTTCCCCTCTCCCGCAAGCGGGAGAGGGTGGGCGCGTCCGCCCGGCAATCTTTGCCCAGCGTTAACGCGGTTTAAATCTTGCGGGGGATAGCCTCTCATCGAAGGAGAGGGCCCACCGCGGACCGAGCCCCTCCGCCCGGCGCTTGGGGTTTTGTCGAACGTGAACGCCTTCTTCCAGATGCTGAAGGGCCTAGGGCCCATGCGGCTGGCGGCCATCGCCGGCGTCGGCGTGTCCATCCTCGGCTTCTTCATCTACCTGATGAGCCGGGTGGCGGCGCCGCAGATGGAGCTGCTCTACGGCGATCTGGAGATGGCCGACTCGAAGGCCATCATCGAAAAACTGTCGACCGACAAGATTCCCTTCGAGATCCGCAAGGACGGCGCCGAGGTGTGGGTGCCCAAGGATCGCAAGAACGAACTGCGCGTGCGCATGGCCGAGCAGGCGATGCCCGCCGGCGGCGGCCGCGTCGCCGGCTACGAGCTGTTCGACAAGCAGGACGCGCTCGGCACCACCAGCTTCCAGCAGAACATCAACTACGTCCGCGCCATGGAAGGCGAGCTGGCGCGCACCATCCGCTCGATCGACAAGGTCAAGTCGGCCCGCGTCCATCTGGTGCTGCCCAAGCGCGAGGCCTTTGCCCGCGAGGCCAACGAGCCGTCGGCCTCGGTGGTGCTGAAGATGAACGGCGCCAACCGTCTCGAACGCCAGCAGGTGCAGGCGATCCAGCACCTGATCGCCGCCGCGGTGTCGAAGATGAAGCCGTCGCGCATCTCGGTGGTCGACGACAAGGGCACCCTGCTGGCCAAGGGCTACGAGAACGACCAGGAATTCGCCACCCAGAACGCCGACGAGATGCGCCTGACCACCGAGGCTCGGCTGGCGCGCACCATCGAGGCGCTGCTGGAACGTTCGGTCGGCCCGGGACGGGTGCGCGCCGAGGTCTCGGTCGAGATGGACATGTCCCGCGCGGTGACCACCGAGGAGACCTACGACCCGGAAAGCAAGGTGGTGCGCAGCCAGGTCACCGTCAACGAGGACGAGTCGAGCCAGGATGCCGAGCCCAATCCGGTGACGGTGGCGCAGAACCTGCCCGATCCCGCCGCGTCGGGATCGTCGGGCACCCGCTCCTCGACCAAGGCCAACAAGTCGCAGGAAACCGTCAACTACGAGATCTCGCGCAAGACCAAGAACGTCGTCCGCGAGATGGGCGAGATCAAGCGCGTCACCGCCGCCGTGCTGGTCGACGGCATCCGCGAGAAGAACCCGCAGAACAACAACAAGCTCGAATACAAGCGCGATCGCAGCAAGGAGGAGCTGGCGGATCTGGAGAATCTGGTGAAGTCGGCCATCGGCTTCAACAAGGACCGCGATGATCAGGTCAAGGTCATCTCCAACCAGTTCTTCGGCTCCGACGAACAGTTCGAATCCACCGAGCCCGACGAGTTCATCTTCGGCATGCGGCGCGACTTCGTCGAGAAGGTCGCCTCCAACCTCGGCCTCTCCATCGTCGCCATCCTGTTCCTGCTCCTGGTGCTGCGCCCGCTGATCAGCCGCGCCATCGAGTCGATGCAGGGTCAGGTCGGTCCCGACGGCCGGCGCATGATCACCGGCCCCGACGGGCTGCCGGTGCCGCAACTGGCCGGCCCCGGCGCGCCGGGCATGCCGGCGCCGGCCCTGGGCGGCGAGGAAGAGGTGATCGCCGACGAACTGATCGACATCGACAAGGTCGAGGGCCGGGTCAAGGCGTCCTCGATCCGCAAGATCGGCGAAATCGTCGACAAGCACCCCGAAGAGGCGTTGTCGATCATCCGCACCTGGCTCTATCAGGAAACCTAGGCCATGGCCCGCATCAAGGAAGACTACCGCTCCCTATCCGGCCCGCAGAAGGCGGCGATGCTGATGCTTTCGCTGGGCGAGGAACACTCGTCCAAGCTGTTCGGCATGATGGACGACGAGGAGATCAAGGAACTCTCCCAGATCATGGCCAATCTCGGCACCTGTTCGGCCAATCTGGTCGAGCGGCTGTTCGTCGAGTTCGCCGACCAGATTTCCTCCACCGGCTCGCTGGTCGGCTCGTACGAGAGCACCGAACGGCTGCTGATGAAGTCGCTGCCCAAGGACCGGGTCAACACCATCATGGAGGAAATCCGCGGTCCCGCGGGTCGCACCATGTGGGACAAGCTCGGCAACGTCAACGAGCAGGTGCTGGCCAACTACCTCAAGAACGAGTACCCGCAGACCGTCGCCGTGGTGCTGGCCAAGATCAAGCCCGACCATGCCGCCCGCGTGCTGGCGCTGCTGCCGGAAAACTTCGCCATGGAAGTGATCATGCGCATGCTGCGCATGGAAGCGGTGCAGAAGGAGGTGCTCGACGGCGTGGAAAAGACCCTGAGGACCGAATTCATGTCCAACCTCGCCCGCACCCAGCGCCGCGACGCCCACGAGCTGATGGCCGACATCTTCAACAACCTCGACCGCAACGCCGAAAACCGCTTCATGTCGGCCCTGGAAGAGCGCAACCGCGAATCGGCCGAGCGCATCAAGCAGCTGATGTTCACCTTCGAGGACCTGACCCGCGTCGATGCCGCCGGCATCCAGACCCTGCTGAGGAATTGCGAGAAGGACAAGCTGGGCCTGGCGCTGAAGGGCGCCTCGGACGCCATCAAGGATCTGTTCTTCAAGAACATGTCCGAACGCGCCGGCAAGATGATGCGCGAAGACATGGAGGCGATGGGCCCGGTGCGCCTGCGCGACGTCGACCAGGCGCAGTCGCTGATCGTCGCCATGGCCAAGGAACTCGCCGCCTCCGGCCAGATCGTCATCTCCGAGGGCCGCGAAGAGGACGAGCTGGTCTACTAACGTCGTCAGGCAAAGGGAATGGCAACCATTCGCAAGTATATGTTCGACCTCGATTTCGATCCGCACGCGGTGCGCCGGCCGGTGCTGGCGGAAGAGGAGGCGCGGGCCGAGGAGCGGACGGTCGAGCCCGACGAGCCCCCCGCCCCGACCTTCACGGAGGAAGAGCTGGCGCTGGCCCGCGACCTCGCCTTCGACGAGGGGCGTCGTGCCGGATTGGCCGAAGGGGCCGAGAGCACCGAACGGCAGATCGCCACCGCGCTGGGGATGATCGCCGGACACTTCGATACCCTCCAGGCCCGCCAGGAGGAGGCCAACGATACCGCGCAGCGCAATGCGGCGCGGGTGGCGCTGGCGGTGGTGAAGAAGATGCTGCCGGCGGCGTGCGAACAATACGCCTTCGACGAGGTGACCCGGGTGGTGGAAGAGGTGGTCGGCCACATCCTCGACGAGCCGCGGATCATCGTCCGCGTCGCCCAGGCGCTGGCCGAACCGGTGCGCGAGCGCCTGGAGGCGGTGGCCGAGGGCCACGGCTTCGAGGGTCGGGTGGTGGTGCAGGCCGACGAACGCCTGGCGGTCGGCGACTGCCGGGTGGAGTGGACCGATGGCGGCGCCGAACGCGACCAGGCGCGGTTGTGGCAGGAAGTCGAAACGGTGGTCGAACGCGCGTTGGCTCCGCCCGAGCGTCGCTCGGCGGGTAGCAAGCGCGATGCGGATGCCGGCGTCTAGCGCCGGAGGTGCGAGGAGAGGGTCATGGCCGATTTCGATCTCAACGACTTCAAGGACGAGGACGGCCATGGCGAAATGGCCGACACCCCGCGGTCGGCGCGGGATCTCGAGGCGGTCTACGACATTCCCGTCCAGGTTTCGGCGGTGCTGGGCAAGGCGACCATGCAGGTCAACCAGTTGCTCAAGCTGGGCCGCGGCGCGGTGGTGGAACTCGACCGCAAGGTCGGCGAGGCGATCGACATCTACGTCAACAACCGCCTGGTCGCCCGCGGCGAGGTGGTGGTGGTCGAAGATCGCCTGGGGGTAACGATGACGGAAATCATCAAGACCGATCGCAGCTGATGGGGTGGAGTGGCAACGCGATGATGACGTGCGCCTCTCCCGTCATGGCCGGGCTCGTCCCGGCCATCCACGGGGGGCCGCAGCACCCTCGGCGGAGGGGCGGACGGGCGGGGATGCCCGGGTCGAGCCCGGGCATGACGAGGATGGGAGGTTCTATCGCGGGTGTGACGATGCAGGACGGCAAGGAACAAGAGGGACGGCCATGCGACTTCTGATCATCGGCACGCTCGACGGCCAGATCGGCGCCGCCAGCCAGATGGCCATGGCCAAGGGGGCC
>JACRFY010000094.1 GCA_016212565.1 Magnetospirillum sp.
CCGACCTTGTATTCGAGGTACAGGGTCGCCGCCTTGAAGGTCTCGGCCGCCACCTTGTCGATCGACGCCTTGAGCAGGTCCAGCTCCTTCTTGGTGCCGACCAGCGGGATCATGATCTCGGGGATCACCGAGCGGCCGGTTTCCTTCGAGACGTAGATCGCCGCCTCGAAGATGGCCTGGGCCTGCATCTCGTAGATTTCCGGATAGGTGATGCCGAGGCGGCAGCCGCGATGGCCGAGCATCGGGTTGCTCTCGTGCAGCGCCGCGTTGCGCGCCTTGACCGTCGCCGCGTCGACACCGGCGGCGGCGGCGACTTCGGCGATTTCCGCCTCGCCATGCGGCAGGAACTCGTGCAGCGGCGGGTCGAGCGTCCTGACCGTCACCGGCAACCCCTTCATCTCCCGGAAGATCCCGGCGAAATCCTCCCGCTGGTACGGCAGCAGCTTGGCCAGGGCGGTGCGGCGACCGGCCTCGCTTTCGGCCAGGATCATCTCGCGCATGGCGATGATGCGCTGGGGATCGAAGAACATGTGCTCGGTGCGGCACAGGCCGATGCCCTCGGCACCGAACGAGCGCGCGGTGGCGGCGTCGAGCGGGGTCTCGGCGTTGGCGCGGACCTTCAGCGTGCGGATGGTGTCCACCCACTCCATCAGGGTGGCGAAGTCGCCGGTCAGCTCGGGCTGGATGGTCGGCACGGCGCCGAGGAACAGCTCGCCGGTCGAACCGTCGATGGTCACCACCTCACCCTCGGCGACCACCTTGCCGTTGACCTTGAAGGTCTTGCCGGCATAGTCGACGCGGATCTCGCCGGCACCGGCGACGCAGGGGGTGCCCATGCCGCGGGCGACCACCGCCGCGTGGCTGGTCATGCCGCCACGGGTGGTGAGGATGCCCTCGGCGACGTGCATGCCGCCGATGTCCTCGGGGCTGGTCTCGACGCGGACCAGGATGACCTTTTCCTTCTTCTCCTTGACCCAATGCTCGGCGTCCTCGGCCGAGAACACCACCTTGCCCGAGGCGGCGCCCGGCGAGGCGGGCAGGCCGCGGGTCAGCAGGGTGCGGGCGGCCTTGGGATCGAGGGTCGGGTGCAGCAACTGGTCGAGCGCCGAGGGGTCGATGCGCTTGACCGCGTCCTTGCGGTTGATCAGGCCTTCGCGGGCCATGTCGACGGCGATCTTCAGCGCCGCCTTGGTGGTGCGCTTGCCGGTGCGGGTCTGGAGCATCCACAGGCGCTTTTGCTGCACCGTGAACTCCATGTCCTGCATGTCCTTGTAATGGGACTCCAGCTTGTGGCGGATGGCGTTCAGCTCGCGGAACACCGCGGGCATCACCTCTTCCATCGCCGGCAGCTCGGAGCGCTGGGCGTCCTTGCCCTGGATGGTCAGCTGCTGCGGGGTGCGGATGCCGGCGACCACATCTTCGCCCTGGGCGTTGACCAGGAACTCGCCGTAGAACAGGTTGTCGCCGGTCGAGGGGTCGCGGGTGAAGCACACGCCGGTGCAGCAATCGTCGCCCATGTTGCCGAACACCATCGACTGCACGTTGACGGCAGTGCCCCAGCTCTCGGGGATGTCGTTCAGGCGGCGATAGGTGATGGCGCGCTGGTTCATCCACGAGCCGAACACGGCGCCGACGGCGCCCCACAGCTGCTCGCCGACGTCCTGGGGGAAGGGACGGCCGAGCTTCTTGGCCACCATCTCCTTGTAGCGGCCGACCACCACCTTCCAGTCCTCGGCCTTAAGGTCGGTGTCGAGGTGGAGGCCCTTGTCTTCCTTGTGGGATTCGAGGATTTCCTCGAAGTTGTGGTGGTCGATGTCGAGCACCACGTTCGAGTACATCTGGATGAAGCGGCGATAGCTGTCATAGGCGAAGCGCGGGTCGTTGGCGCGCTTGGCCAGGCCCTCGACGGAGAGGTCGTTGAGGCCGAGGTTGAGGATGGTGTCCATCATGCCCGGCATCGAGGCCCGCGCGCCCGAGCGCACCGAGACCAGCAGCGGGTTGGCATTGTCGCCGAACGTGGCGCCGCCCATGATCTCTTCGACCTGGGCCAGGGCGGCCATCACCGATTCCTTGAGCTCGGGGGGATAAGCGTTGCCGTTGGCGTAGTAGTAGGTACACACCTCGGTGGTGATGGTGAAGCCGGGCGGAACCGGAATCCCCAGATTGGCCATTTCCGCCAGGTTGGCACCCTTGCCGCCCAGGAGGTTCTTCATCTCGGAACGGCCTTCGGCACGCCCACCGCCGAAGCTGTACACCCACTTGGTCATGACGCTCACCCCTCACAAAGTTCGGATCCTAACCCCCCGCCGCTCCAGATGAACGGCAGGCCTCCTTATTAGCCGTGCGCCATATAGGAGGGCAAGCGCTGCGTTGCAGCAGCCGGAAAATCGCCCCGGCGCGTCGGTGTTGCCCTTTCGCTATCGTTGTCGCGGAGGGAGCAGAGGAGTCCGTAACGCCCTCACCCGGCACTGCGCGCCACCCTCCCGCTCGCGGGCTACGGCGTTCACACTTCGCCATTCCGTTTCAAAAAATCGTCACCCTCGGGCAAGCGCAGCGCGGCCCGGGATCCATGGTGGTGCACGACGATGGATCCCGGCTCTCCGCTCCGCTCCGGCCGGGATGATGGGGTGGACGGCCAGTCCGACCCTAAGTCACCGCCTCAGCGCGCCAGCGGGAGAGGGGCCTTCCCTCATGCCACGCCCATCAGCGTCCGCACGTGCTCGCGCGCCGAGGCGGCCAGGGCGTTGAGATCGTAGCCGCCCTCGAGGACCGACACGATCCGCCGTTCGGCGTGGCGGGCGGCAACCTCCATCAGCCTGGCGGTCGCCCAGCCGAAATCGGCGGTCTTGAGCCGCAGATGGGCCAGCGGATCCGAAGCATGGGCATCGAATCCCGCCGAGATGAGGATGATCTGCGGCCGGAAGGCATCCAGCTTGGGGATGATGATCTCGTCGAAGGCCTGGCGGAACAGGTCCGAACCGCTCCCGGCCGGCAGCGGCACGTTGACCATCCGCCCCTGCCCGCCGGTCTCCTCGACGAAGCCGGTATTGGGATAGGCATGTTCCTGATGGGTGGAGCAATACAGCATGCCCGGCTCGTCCCAGAAGATGTGCTGGGTGCCGTTGCCGTGATGGACGTCGAAATCGACCACCGCCACCCGCTGCAATCCGTGGGCCTCGCGCGCGTGCAGGGCGCCGATGGCGGCATTGTTGAACAGGCAGAAGCCCATGGCGGCGTCGCGTTCGGCGTGGTGGCCGGGCGGGCGCACGGCACAGAAGGCGTTGCGCACCTGGTCGCCCAGCACCGCATCGACCGCCGCCACCACCGCCCCGGCGGCACACAGGGCGGCCTCGCCCGAACCGCGCGACAGGACGGTGTCGGGGTCGATATGGTATTGGCTGTCGTCGCTCGGCACCGCCGACAGCACGTGGTCCACATGCTCGGCGTCGTGGGCGCGCAGAAGCTGGTCGCGGGTGGCCTGCGGCGCGATGTCGCGGAGCAGCAGGGAAAACTCCTCGCCTTCCAGTGCCGCAAGCACCGCCTTCAGGCGCTCGGGGCATTCGGGATGGTACTCGCCGGTGGCGTGGTCGAGGCCGGATGGATGCGTATACAGCAGAGTGGTCATATTATTGCGCCGAACATCCCTGGAGAGGTCATGTCGATGATAGTGAAGGCTCGCATGCGCAATATCCATACCCGATTTGTGCATGGCGCCATGAGGATACGATGAGCGCGCGCAAACGGGTCGACCAGTTGCTGGTCGAGCGCGGTCTGGTCGAAAGCCGCGCCCGCGCCCAGGCCTTGGTGATGGCCGGGCTGGTGAGCAGCGACGGCAAGCGCATCGACAAGCCGGGCACCGCCCTGCCGGACGAGGCGCCCCTGGAGCTGAAGGGCCAGGATCATCCCTGGGTCTCGCGCGGCGGGCTCAAGCTGGTGGCGGCGCTGGACGGCTTCGGCCTCGACCCGTGCGGAGCGGTGTGCGTCGATGTCGGCGCCTCGACCGGGGGGTTCACCGACGTGCTGTTGAGCCGCGGCGCCGCCAAGGTCTATGCCGTCGACGTCGGCCACGGCCAGTTGGCGTGGAAGCTGCGCACCGATCCGCGGGTGGTGGTGATGGAACGCACCAACGCCCGCTTCCTCACCGCCGAACGGATCGCCGAGCCGATCGACCTGGTGGTGTGCGACGCCAGCTTCATCGGCCTGCGCACCGTGCTGCCGGCGGCCTTGGCGCTGGTGCGGCCGGGCGGTGCGCTGGCGGCGCTGATCAAGCCGCAATTCGAGGTCGGCAAGGGCCGGGTCGGCAAGGGTGGGGTGGTCCGCGAGCCGGAGCTGCACCAGGAGGTCTGCGACACCATCGCCGCCTGGCTGGCGGATCTGCCGGGCTGGAGCGTGGCCGGGATCTGCGACAGCCCGATCAAGGGCCCCGAGGGCAACAAGGAATTCCTCGTCGTCGGACGCCGCGGAACTCCGTCATGAGCTCCCGCCACGCGTTGAATTCGGCCGGCGCCGCGCCGCCCTATTCCGGCGCGCCGAACAATTCCCGCACCACCTGGCCCAACAACTGACGGAACCGCTTGTCGCGCGGGCCGGTGCCGCGGGCGACCCAGCCGCGGACCGCGGCCAGTTGGCTGCCGCGGTGGCAGAAGGCCGCCTCCACGGCGATCCGGTCTCCCCCCGCCACGGCCGTCGCCACTTCGCCGGTGCACAGCGCGTCGCTCGCCAGGTCGGGGGGCGTGTCGAAGGCCACCACCACCCGCGCCTCGGGATGGCGGGCCAGCTCGTGGCTGGCGGTGAAGCGCACCACCCGGCCGATGACCTGATCGGACATCGCCTCGGCCACCAGGGTGCGGAATTCGGCACCATCCATGGAGAAAGGGGCGCCGTGGATCTGCACCAGCATCGGCCCCTGGGCGGTGGCCCAGAACATGGTGCTCCACGTCGCCGGGCTGCGCCAGCTGCCCCCCACCGTCGCCGGCCCGTCGCCGCAGGCCGCGGTCAAGGCCGCCACCGCCGCGGCACCCAGGGAAAGGATGCGTCTCAACATGGTGCCCCCTTTTTGAGCCCGCCGGGATGGTGCGCCTGCGAAAGAGGCTATGCAAGTATTTGTCGCAGGGATTCGCTCCCACCCGACCCCAGATGTCGAACGGACACGGCATCCGGAGGTCATCCATGCGCCCCCTTGCACTCCTGACGGCGATGGCGCTGCCCCTGTTGGTCGCGGCGGCGGTGCCGCCCTCCCCCTCGGGACGGGCGGCCCTGGCCCGCTTCAATGCGCTGGACCGCAACGGCGACGGCGCGCTCGACACCGACGAGTTGCTGGGCCGGGGTCGCGCCGCCGCCGCCGAGGCCCTGTTCGCCTGGCTCGACGCCGACGGTGACGGCCAACTGGCGGTGGCGGAGATGCAGCGCCGCCGCGGCAGCGCCCTGACCGGCCGCTTCGACGCCTACGACGGCAATCGCGACGGCACGGTGACGCGTCGCGAGTTCCCCGCCGGGCTCGATCCGCGGTTGGCGGCGGCGCTCGACGGCGACGGCGACCACCGGCTGTCGCTGGCCGAGGTGCGCCCCGCCTTCGCCGGCATGCGCCCGCGCCCGCGACAGGCCGAGCCGCCCCGGCGCCATCGCCCGGCGGCGGCGGCCCGCGCGTGGTGCTGGGTGCCGGCCTTCGGCGACCGGGACGGCTGGGGCCTGGAGATGCCGGCCAGCGGCGCGGTGTGCCCGACTAACGGAGCGCGGTGATCCGCCCCTCGACGGTCGGCGCCACCGTGCCGAGCCCGGCGAGGACCTCGATCACCGCCGCCGCCTGCATCGGCCCGCTGGCGGTATCGACCAGCGGCGCGGCGGTCTTGAGGGCGAGGTAGCCGTCGCCGCCCTTCGACAGGTAGTCGACCGTCGCCAGGCGATAACGCCGGGTCGGCTGCAACGGCTGGCCGGCGATACTGACCGCCACCACCCGCGCCCCCGCCGCCCGCGCCGGATCGTACCGGATGGTCATGCCCGACACCTGAGGAAAGCGGCCGGCCTTGGCCTCGACCTGCGACAGCCCGTTCTCCAGCGCCGCCCACAACTGCGCGCCGGTGACCTCGAGCGCGACGAGAACGTTGTTGAACGGCATCTCGGCGCGCAGGTCGCGCCGGGTCAGCACCGTGCCGGCGACATACTGGCGATTGCCGCGCAGCCCGCCGCCGTTGAGCAGGGCGACGTCGGCCTTCAGCGCCGTGCGAAGGCAATCGGCGACCAGATTGCCCAGCGCCGCCTCGCGCGTGCGCACGGTGTCGGTGCGGCTGTCGAGGGCGGTGCGGGTGGTCGCCACCGCCTGGCCGAGCGCGTCGTCGAGCAGGGCGTCGGTCTTGGCCATCATCGCCAGCAGGCGCGGATGCGGCGCGGCACCGGCGGTGGACACGAAGCGCCAGGCGGCCGGAGCGACGCGGGTCTCGCCGTGGCCGCGGGTTACCGTCAGCTCCACCGCGGCGAGGTAATGGCCGTCGGCGCCGGCCTTGACCACCAGCGGCCCGCCTTCCTGCCAGCTGATCGGGTCGTGGTCGTGGCCGCCGAGGATCAGGTCGATGCCCTTGACCTCGCGCGCCAGCCGCCGGTCGTCGTCGAGGTCGAGATGGGTCAGGGCCACCACCACCTCGGCCCCCCGGGCGCGCAGCGACGCCACCGCGGCCCGGGCGGCCGGCAGCTCGGCGGTGAACGAGACCCCCGGCGCGGTCGCCAGCTCGGCGGTGCGCACGGTGAGGAGGCCGAACAGGCCGACCTTGACCCCGGCGATGGTCACCACCATGGTCTGGGGCCCACCGGCGAACGGCGTGCCGTCGGCGGCGAAGACGTTGGTGACCAGCCAGGGAAAGCGCGAGGCCCGCACCTGACGGGCGGCATTGTCGGGGCCGGCGTCGAATTCGTGGTTGCCGAGCACCGCCGCCGCCACCCCCATCTCGTTCAGCGCCTCGACCATGTGGGCGCCGCGGGTCAGTTGCGAGGCCAGCGAGGGCGACAGCAGATCGCCGCCGAAGGTCAGCAGGGCCTCGGGGGCACGGGCACGCTCGTCCTCGACCCGGGTCAACAGTTCGGCGAGGCCGCCGATGCCGTTCACCGGCCGGTATTCGTAGATGTCGTTGGCATGAAGGAAGGTCAGGCGCACCGTCTCGGCCGTCGCCGGCAGGGCCCACAGCAGGGCGGCGAACAATGCCGTCACCAACGTCTTACGCATCGGGGTCCGCCTTCCATGAGGATAGGAAGCATGATAACCCGTCCCGTCGAGGATGGGAACGCGCCCACCTCGTTGACGGCGTCGGCGGCGACGACTAGCCTGCCGCTTCCCCATCCCGTTGGAAGTCCCGCGCCATGTCCGACCTTTCCGCCCTCGCCCGTTCCGCCACCGCCTGGCCGTTCCAGGAGGCGCGGGCGCTGCTCGACGAGCGGCTGAAAGGCGCGGTCCCGGCCAAGGGCTATGTGCTGTTCGAGACCGGCTACGGTCCGTCCGGCCTGCCCCATATCGGCACCTTCGGCGAGGTGGTGCGCACCACCATGGTGCGGCGCGCCTTCGCCTGCCTGGCCCCGCACATTCCCACCCGCCTGTTCGCCTTCTCCGACGACATGGACGGCCTGCGCAAGGTGCCGGACAACATCCCCAACAAGGAGATGGTGCGCCAGCATCTGGGCAAGCCGCTGACCAGCATCCCCGACCCGTTCGGCACCCACCCGAGCTTCGGCGCCCACAACAACGCCCGCCTGTGCGCCTTCCTCGACGCCTTCGGCTTCGAGTACGAGTTCCAGTCGGCCACCGAGTGGTACCAGTCGGGCCGCTTCGACGCCGCCCTGCTGGCGGTGCTCAAGCATTACGACGCGGTGATCAACGTCGTCCTGCCCACCCTGGGCGAGGAGCGGCGCCAGACCTACTCGCCGTTCCTGCCCGTCTGCCCCGACACCGGGGTGGTGCTGCAGGTCCCGGTGGTCGAGCGCAACGTCGCCGCCGGCACCATCGTCTATCGCCGCGACGACGGCGTGCTGGTCGAGACTCCGGTCACCGGCGGGCACTGCAAGATGCAATGGAAGGCCGACTGGGCGATGCGCTGGGACGCGCTGGGCGTCGATTACGAGATGAGCGGCAAGGACCTGATCCCCTCGGTCGAGCTGTCGTCGAAGATCTGCCGCATCCTCGGCGCCACCCCGCCGATGAACCTGACCTACGAGCTGTTCCTCGACGACCAGGGGCAGAAGATCTCGAAGTCGAAGGGCAACGGCCTGGCGGTCGAGGACTGGCTGAAGTATGCGCCGCAGGAATCGCTGGCCCTGTTCATGTACCAGAAGCCCAAGGCGGCCAAGCGGCTGTACTTCGACGTCATCCCCCGCGCCGTCGACGACTACCTGACCTTCCTCGGCAAGTACGCCGAGGAAGGCGATGCGGCCAGGCGCCTGGACAATCCGGTGTGGCACATCCACCACGGCCAGCCGCCGGTCGAGGACGCGCACCTGTCCTACTCGATCCTGCTCAACCTGGCCTCGGTGTGCAATTCCGAGGACAAGGCGGTGCTGTGGGGCTTCATCCGCCGCTACGCTCCCGGCGCGGCCCCGGAGACGGCACCGATCCTCGACCGCCTGGTGACCTGCGCCACCGCCTACTACCGCGACTTCGTCAAGCCGGCCAAGCGCTACCGCCAGGCCACCCCCGACGAGGCCGCCGCCTTCGCCGACCTCGCCGCCGCGCTGGCGGCCCTGCCCGCCGACTCGTCGGCGGAGGCGATCCAGGAGGCGGTCTACACCATCGGCAAGCGCCCGGCCTTCCCGGAGATGAAGGCGTGGTTCAAGGCCTGCTACGAGGTGCTGCTGGGCCAGGACCAGGGCCCGCGCATGGGCAGCTTCATCAAGCTCTACGGCATCGCCGAGACGGTGACCCTGCTCGACAAGGCGGCACGGGGCGAGGATCTGGCGTAAGGGCAGGTTGCAGGAACGTTGCGAATTCCGGGCCGGGGACGCCACGCGCTCGCCGTCATGGCCGCGGCAAGCCCGGCCATGACGGCACCAATTTGATAGATAACGGTTATCTGCTTCACTGAACCGTATTGGAGCTAACCCGCACCGCGCGGCAACTCGACCGCGAACACGCTGCCGCCGCCGGGGTTGTCCTCGATCCGGATCCGCCCGCCGTGGTGTTCGGCGATCTTTCGACATAACGCCAGGCCGAGGCCGGTGCCGGCGTATTCGTCCTGCGTCACCAGCCGCTGGAAGACGCCGAAGACGCGCTCGCGCTGATCGGCGGCGATGCCGATGCCGTTATCGGCCACCGTGATGCGCACCGCCTCGCCTTCGGCCACCCAGTCGACCGCCACCTCGGGCCGGAGGCCGGGAGCGACATACTTGATGGCGTTGCCGATCAGGTTTTGGAACAGACGCATCAACTCCAGGTCGTCGCCCGCCACCGTGGGCAGGCCGTCGGCCACGGTGACCAGGGCGCCACATTCCGCGATGGTCGGCTGCAGGTTGTCCAACGCCTCGGCGACCACCACGCCCAGGTCCACCGCCTGCGTCGACCGACCGCTGTGGCCCACTCGCGAATAGTCCAGCAGGCCGCCGATCATCGCGTTCATCCGCTTGGCCCCGGCGCCGACGAATGCCAGATGGTGCCCGACCTCCGCATCCGCGGTTGGCCCCAGCGCGCGCTGGATCAGGGTGATGTAGGCGCTGATGGCGGTCAGCGGCTGGCGCAGGTCGTGCGAGACGGCATAGACGAATTGCTGCAACTCGGCGTTCGACCGCGCCAACTCGTCGGTGCGAACGGTCACCCGCTCGGCCAGCGACGCGCGCTCCACCGCCAAGGCCGCCAGGGCGGCATCCCGGCTGCGCACCGCACGGGCGAGAAAGCCGGCCAGACTCCCCAACGCCGCCATCGACGCCGCCACCAGACTCATCTCCCACCGATAGATTTCCCAGGCACTGGGCGGACGGTTGACGATGGCCGATCCGGGCGGCAGGGACGCCTCGTCCCACCCCCAGCGGCGCAGTTGCGGCCAGTCGTAGACCAGCCGCATGGCACTGCGGGGCGCCGACACCGGTTGCCCCGCGGCCAAGGCCCGCAGCGCGGCACCGACGTCCTCGCCCGCCGCCTCGATGCTGAGAACATGGCCGCCGACCACGCCACTGCCCATCAGGCTCGCCCAAGCGGAAAACATCGGAGCGTTGGCGCGGGCGGAAATTCGCTGCGCCACCTCATAGGGAGTCATCGGCGTGCCGCGTCCGTCGGAAAAACTCAGCAGATAGAAGATCATCGTCTTCGGCGGCAGCTGCGCCACCCGGTCAAGAACCTCCTCCAGCGGACGCTCGACGAGATACTCGACCGGCAGGCCGATGCCGAGCGCCGCCACCGCATCCTTGAAACCGGCCTGGCGCACCGCCGCGGTCGGCACCGTGCCGTCGCCGATCACCACCAGCCGCTCGGGTCCGCTCAGTCGCAAGGCCTCGACCAGCGACTGCCCGTAATTGGCTTGGCCGGCATAGACCAAATCCCCCGCGGAGCGGTCGACCACCGCTGCGGCGACGTCGTCGGCAATTTCCACGAACAGCGTCGGCGGCCGGCCCAACCTCCCTCGCGCCGTAGCGGCGAACTCGGCGGCCGGCCTGCCCCAGGCAATCACCGCGGACAGCGGCACGCTGCGGTACTTGCGCTCGATCAGCGCTGCCATGCCCTCGGCCGCGTCCCCGGCGGGAACGCGCGGACTGTCGAGGAATTCGAAAAGAATTCCGTTGGCGCTGCCGCGGCCAAGAACCGTCTCCAGCCCGCGCTCGAATTCCCGCTGCGCCGGCAAGTCCTTGTGAAACGACGAGAGAAACAGAACCTGCGGGCCGGCCGCCGCCGCAGGCCCGCAGCCGACGGCACCGACGATGGCCAATGCCGCCGCAATGCGCCGGCCCCACGACCGCATCAGCGCCCAACCTGCCATGCGAACGTCCCTTCGAGCGCCAAACCCACGCAATTATGCCACAGGTCATAGCCAACTCATCCGCCAATCCCATGACGGGATCGACGGCCGGCACCGCCATGGCGTGGGTTGCCGGCGCCAGATGACCAGCGTCAAGTTTTGCTCCCCCGCCATAAGATATAGTTGCCCCGTCCATAAGGGGGGTGCCATGCGGATCGGTGTACGCCTGCTGGCCGGGTTCGGCGCGTTGTGCGCGTTGCTGGCCGTCATCTCGGGTCTTGCCGTTATCGAAGCCTCGCGGGTCGACGGCGCCGTCACGCGCATCACCGGGTTCCGTATTCCGGTTGCCGAGACCAGCGGGGCCATCGGCCGCAATGTCTACATGTCGCTGGCGGCCCTGCGCGGCTACTTGCTGACCGGAAACGAAGGCTTCAAGCGCGAGCGCGAGCTGGCCTGGACGGATATCGCCGCCCTGTCGCTGCGCATGGACGCCCTGGCGCCGCGCTTCACCGATCCGCGCAACGGTCAGATGTGGACCGAGGCCAAGCAGTTGCTGGGCGAACTGCACACCGCCCAGGGCCGGGCCGAGCAGGCCGGTCCCGGCGAGGAGGCGGTGAAGATCCTGGCCGGCGAAGCCATTCCCCGGGTCAGGCGGCTGGTGGTCCTGTTCGAAGGCGAACAGGCGCCCGACGGCAAGCGCACGGGCGGGCTGATCGACAATCAGCGTGCCTTGCTCGATCGCGACGCCGCGCAGGCGGCGAACGACACCAACAGCCTCCAATGGGGGTCGCTGCTCGGCCTGATCCTCGGCCTGCTGGTCGCGGCGGTGGTGGTGGCGGTGACCCGCGCCAAGATCGTGCCGCCGATCGTCTCGATCACCACGGTGATGAGCCAGTTGGCCGACGGCAACCTGACGGTGTCGGTCCCCGGGCGCGAGCGCCGCGACGAAATCGGCGAAATGGCCGCCGCCCTTGAAATCTTCCGCACCAACCTGGTCCGTCAGCGGGAACTGGAGGCCCGCCAGCGTGCCGAGGACGAGGCGCGCAAGCGGCGCGCCACCCGCATCGAGGAACTGACCGCCGGCTTCGACCGCTCGGCCGAAACGGCGGTGCAGACCGTGGCCTCGGCGGCGCAGCAGTTGCAGGGAACCGCCGAGGGCCTCAGCGCCACCGCCGAACAGACCAGCGCCCAGGCCACCGCGGTGGCCGCCGCCTCGGAGGAAGCGTCGGTCAACGTCCAGACCGTCGCCTCCGCGGCCGAGGAATTGTCGGGATCGATCAACGAAATCAGCCGCCAGGTGACCCATGCCTCGGAGATTTCCGCCTCTGCCGTCACCGAGGCCGGACGGGCGGAGACGGCGGTCGCCGAACTCGCCCGCACGGTGCAGAAGATCGGCGACGTGGTGAAGCTGATCGACGACATCGCCAGCCAGACCAATCTTCTGGCCTTGAACGCCACCATCGAGGCCGCCCGCGCCGGAGAAGCCGGCAAGGGCTTCGCCGTGGTCGCCAACGAGGTCAAGGGGCTGGCCAACCAGACCGGCCGCGCCACCGGCGAGATCGGCCAGCAGATCACCGAGGTCCAGGAGCAGACCACCCGCGTGGTGGCGACCATCCAGGGCATCGTCCACGTCATCGAGGAAGTGGGGCAGATCTCCGCCAGCATCGCCATCGCCGTCGAGGAGCAAAGCGCCGCGACGAAGGAGATCGCCCGCAACGTCGAGCAGGCCGCCGCGGGCACCGCCGAGGTCAGCAGCAACGTCGTCGGCGTCCAGGCCGCCGCCGATCAGACCGGCCTGGCGTCGCGGGAGGTCCTGGTGGCCTCGCGCGGCCTCAATGCCGAGGCCGAGGGATTGAAGCGGCTGATCGGCTCCTTCCTCGCCGACGTGCGCGCGGTCTGATACCGGCACTCCCTTCATGCCGCGCGGGTTTCGCTCCAGCGCCGCGCCGGCTTAACCAACGGCCGATGAGTCGACCTCATCGGCCGTTGGTCTGAGGCCGCCGCGCCTTCGACCGGATTCAGTCGTGCAATTGACGGAACCCAGGGCCGTCCGAATGCCGATTGCGCCCCCTGTAGCGCACAGCTATCGTTATTGCAGCTTCCCTAATAAGACATTCCTCCGCCACATTGGCTGTGGCGCGTTCGTCTTCTTCCGTGGCCTTCGGCATGTCGCTCCCGCCCCGCCTTCATGTCTTGCTTGTCGAGGACAGCGTGCCGGACGCGACGCTGGTGCGGATGGCCTTGCGGCAATCCATCGAGCCGGTGTTTACCGTCACCCACGTTCTGCGGCTGGATGCGGCCATCGCCCATATCGCCGCCGGCACCCCGACCGATGTCATTCTGCTCGACCTGTCGCTGCCCGATGCCTTCGGCGAGGAGACGGTCGCCCGCATGCGCGCGGCAACGGCCCGCGTCCCGATCGTGGTGATGACCGGCCTCGACGACCCCACCTTCGCCGAACACATCCTCGAACTGGGCGCCCAGGACTATCTGGTCAAGGAGGAAGGGCCGCACGGCTCGGTGGTCCGCTCGATCCGCTACGCCATCACCCGCATGACCGCCCAGTTGGAGCGCGAGGAACTGGTGGCCAAGTTGAGCGCCGCGGTGGCCTTCAAGAACCGCATGATCGGCATCCTCGCCCACGATCTGCGCAATCCGCTCGGCATCATCAGCGGCTATGCCGAGTTCCTGGAGATGGTCCTGGCCGGCCGGGTCGAGCCGCGCGAGATCGAGTCGCTCGGCCACATCCGCTCGTCGAGCGCCTTCATGCTGGCCCTGATCGAGGACGTGCTGGCGATGGCCGTGGCCGAGACCGCCGATACGCCGCTCAACCGCGCGGCCATCGACGCCACCCGGCTGGTGGCGGCCGCCGTCGAGCATGGGCGGTTGCTGGCCAAAGCGAAGGGCGTCGCCGTGGTGGTCGCCCCGCCCATCGACGGGCCGCGTCCCCTGCACGGCGACGCGATGAAGATCGAGCGGGTCCTGGACAACCTGATCGGCAACGCGGTGAAATTCTCCCGTCGCGGCGACACGGTCCGGGTTTCGGTGCAGGCGACCGACGATTGGCTGGAGATTGCCGTCGCCGACCAAGGCGCCGGCATCCCGGGAGCCATCCGCGAACACCTGTTCCAGCCCTTCTGCCAGGGCGCCGCCGGGACCGACGGCGAGCCGTCGACCGGACTCGGGCTCTACATCTGCTCGCGGATCGTCACCGCCCATGGCGGCCGCATCGCCGTCGACAGCGCCGAGGGCCAGGGGACGGTGTTCACCGTCGCGCTGCCACGGGCGTGAGACCAACGGCACGAAATGTTGACTTGTGCCATTGTCAGGCCGCCATTGAGGCGGCGGCCAAGCGCGTGGATGCGCGCGCCCGGCGAGGGCGCCGAAAACGTGTCAACGTTTTCGGCCGTTGATGTAAGCCTATCGCTCGCGGAACGCTTCGTGGCGGAGCTTCAGGACCGGCTTGACCAGATATTCCATCACCGTGCGGGTGCCGGTGTGGATCTCCACCGTCGCCTGCATGCCGGCGGTGATCAGGCGCTTGGACTCCTCGTTGCCGAGATAGGCCTTGTCGGTCTGCACCACCACCCGGTAGTAGGGCTGGTTGTCCTGACCGGTGGTGGTATCGGGCGCGACCAGGGTCACGATCCCCTCCAGCCCGCCATAGGTGGTGTAGTCGTAGGCGGTCAGCTTGACCGTCGCCTGCTGGCCCGGCTCGACATAGCCGCGATCCATCGGCGACAGCTTGGCATCGACCTGCATGCGTTCGTGCAGCGGCACGATCTCCATGATCGGATCGCCCGGCCGCACCACGCCGCCGATGGTGTTGGCACGCAAATTCTTGATGATGCCGTCGATGGGGCTGGTGATCATGGTGCGGCGCTGCTGATCCGAGGCCTGGACCAGCAGTTCCGAGGTGCGGGCGACGTTCAGCTCCACCTCGCCGAATTCGCCCTGGGCGGTGCGCTGGTAGCGGGCCTGCTCCTCCTCGATGCGGCTCTGCGCTTCGGATCGGGCCGCCTGGGCGCGGGGAATCGACGAATTGAGAGTCGCCAACTGCCCTTCCAGCTCTTCCATCTGGCTTTCCAGCGACACGTGTTCCATGCGCGCGGTCAGGCCCGACTTCATCAGCTCCTTGGACATCTCGAAGCGCTGCTTCGACAGCCGCAGGCTGGTGGCCACCGAGCGATGGCGGCTTTCCAGCTCCTGAACCTCCAGGGCCTTGCCCCGCGCCTGGTCGTGCAGCACGGCGATCGAGGCCTTGAACGCCTGCCGGCGGGCCTCGAAGGTGCGGCGTTCGGCATCGACCAGCTTGGGCTGCCGGGCCGCCTCCTCCTCGGGGACCATCAGCGGCTTGTCCTTGAGCTCGGCCTCCAGCCGGGCGCGTTGCAGCACCAGCCCGTCGAGGCGCACCTGCAACTCCTCGCGGTTGATGCTCGACGCCGGCAGGTCGATCTGGATCAGCGACGTCCCCTCCTTGACCTCCTGACCCTCGGTGATGTCGATCTGCCGGACCGTCCCGCCCTCCAGATGCTGGATGACCTTGACCTTGCCCTCGGGGACCACCTCGCCGGTGGCGACCGCCACCTCGTCGAGGCTGGCGACGCTGGCCCACACGATGAAGACGGTGATCATCCCCATCGACACCCGCGCCAGCAGCTTCCAGGTCGGCAGCGGATAGCGGTCGGCCAATTCGCGCAGGCGCCGGGCGCTCTCGGTCTCGCCGTGGCCGAGCGGCACGCCGCCCTCGACCAGCCAGCGCGCCGCCTTGACCGCGGTCTGGCCGGCCACGGTCAGGTCGTGTTTGAGTTCCTCGGCGGCGCCGGTCCCGGTCCGGCAGCGCTTGACCGCCGCCACGACCATCGCCAGCGGACCGTTGAGCGCCTCGCGGGCGGCGGCCAGCCTGCGCTTGAGCGCCGCGGAGTCGACCATCGCCATCACGGCACCGCCGGGACGGGAGCGGCAGCGGCAGCGGGGACTCCCGCCGGCGGACGCGGGGGGGACGCCGGCCGCGGTCCGAACAGCCGCGGCAGGATTTCCGCCGCCGGGCCGGCGGCGGCGAGACGGCCCTTGTCCATCACCACCACGTCGCGGCACACCGGCAGCAGCACCGGCGATTGGGTGACGATGATCACCGTCCGCGCCTTCGCCAGTTCGCCCAGCATGCCGCGCAGATCCTCCTCGGCCTGGCGGTCGAGGCTGGCCGACGGCTCGTCGAGAACCAGCACCGGCGGATCGGCGACCAGGGCGCGGGCGATGCCGATCCGCTGCCGCTGCCCGGCCGACAGCCGCGACCCGGCCTCGCCGATCTGGGTGGCGTAGCCGTCGGGAAGGTCGATGACCGCGTTGTGCACGCCGGCCGCCTGGGCGGCGGCAAGGATCATTTCGTCGCTACAGCCCGGCGCGCCATGGGCGATGTTGTCCTTGACCGTGCCGTTGAACAGCACGCATTCCTGCGGCGCGTAGCCCATCCACTGGGCCAGCTCGCCGCGGGCGAATTGCTGGATGTCGGCACTGTCGAGCAGCACCCGCCCCTTGCTCGGCTTGTAGAGCCCGAGGATCAGCTTCAGCAGCGTCGTCTTGCCCGAGCCGTTCTTGCCCAGCACCGCGGTAACGCCGCCGGAGCGGAACTCCAGACGGTCGAGCTCCACCGCCGGCGCACGCTGCGGGTCGTAGGAGAAGGAAATCTCTTCGAGCAGCAGATGGCCGTTGGGACGGCCATGGCGCAACGTGACGGCGGTCCGGTCTTCCTCGGCGCCCAACGTCTCGCCCAGACGGTCGACCGCCTGGCGGAACCCGGCCAGCGTCCGCCACGCCCCCACCAACTGGTTGATCGGCCCGTACAGGCGCGACGACAGCATGTTGCAGGCGACCAGCGCGCCCATGGTCAGTTCGTGGTCGATGATGAAGATCGCGCCCACGGTGGTCAGCATGATCGAGGTGAACTGGGTCAGTTCGGCGCCGAGATTGACGTAGCCGTCGGCGGTGGCGCCGCGGTGGATGGCGTGCTCGATGGCGCCGGCCTGACGCTCCTCCCACATCGGGCGGATGGCGCGGTCGAGCGCCGCCGCCTTCACCGTGCCGCGGCCGGCGACGATCTCGGCGACCAGGGCATCGCGCGCGGCGGTGACGTTCTTTTCCTTGGCGCCGCTGTCGTTGAGCGCCTTGCCCGACCGCCAGGCGAGGAACAGGAAGACCACGAACATGATCAGGAACACCGCCGCCAGCGGCCGACCGATGATGAAGATCACCCCGAGGAACAGCAGCACGAACGGCAGATCGGCGGCCAGCACCGCCGTCGGTCCCGACAGGGTGTTGCGCACGGTGTCGACGTCGCGGAACAACTGCTGCCAAAAGGCGGCCGGCTTGGCCTCCAGCGTGCGCAGCGGCAGGGCCATGATCTTGTCGAACAGCCTGGTGCCGACCTCGACGTCGATGCGCAGCGCCACCGTCTGCATCACCCGGCCGCGCGACTGCTTGAGGACGAAGTCGAACAGCACCAGCAGGGCGACGCCGATCACCAGGCCCTTCAGCGTCTCCATCGCCGAATGGCCGATCACCCGGTCATAGACCTGCATGACGAAGATCGGCGAGGCCAGGGCCATCAGGTTGATGAACAGCGACGCCGTCAGCAACTCGCGGACCACCGGCCGCAACGGCTCCAGGATCTCGACCAACCAGGCTCGCTTATCGGCGCTCATAGGAATGAGGTTGTCGCGCCGACCGGGGCAGGAGGCAATCGAAAAGTGCCGCCTCCCACTTGAATGCGCCTACTTGAATGCCCTCACCTCCGCCCACACGGCGAGAAACAGCGACGCCCACGACAGGACCGCCATGGCGGCCAATACGTCCTCGAACCCCGTATTCATCCTACGTCCCCTGCCAACGAGAGTACCCCAGCAGCAGGGACCATACCCAACCGACCCCCATCCGAAAAGATCAGAATCGCCATAGGCGCTCTGCACCTTCCGTATGGGGATTTGCGGCAAATTTTAGCGAATTTGCTCCACCGCCAGCCCCACCGCCCCCGCCGCCGTCATGGCCAGGACGGCCAGGCCGATGCGCCAGGCCATCAGGCCGCCGCACAGCCCGAACACCAGCGCCGCCTTCACCGCGGTGTTGACGAACACGGCGACGACGATCGCCGCCGTCGCCACGGCGATGGTGGCATCGCGACCGCCCATGTGGGCCATGGACAGGGCGATGGCGTCGACATCGGCCAGTCCGGCCACCGCCGCCAGCAGATAGAGGCCGGCCGAGCCGACCGTGGCCTGCAGCAGCTTCGAGGCCAGCATCACCAAGGCCAGCAGGAAGGCGAATTTCAGCGCCATCCCCAGTTCGAACGGATTGGACAGATGGGCCTGCCCCGGCTTGCCGCCCTCGGCGCGACTGCGCCACAACACCCAGGTGGCCAGCAGACCGGTGGCGGCCATCGCTCCCACCGGCACCATCAACGCCCGCCCGACCCGGCCGTTGAGCAGCATGACGATCACCCACAGGCGCACATACATGGTGGTGTTGGCCAGCGCCACCCCGGCGGCGAGGACCGGCTGGAGCGCCGGGCTGTCGCGGCCCATGCGGGCGAAGCTTACCGTCAGCGCCGTCGACGAGGCCAGGCCGCCGAACAGGCCGGTCAGCAGGCTGCCGATGCGCGGCCCGGCCAGCTTGATGGCGAAATAGCCGACGAAGGAGATCGCCGCCACCAGCACCACCAGCAGCCACAGCTTGAACGGATTGAGCACCTCGCCCGGCCCATAGCCGCGGTCGGGCAGCACCGGCAGCAGGACCACCGAGATCAGCAGCAGCTTGATCGCCGCCATCAGCTCCAGTTCCTCGACCCGCTTCAGCGCCCCGTGCAGGGTCTGCTTGGCGCCCAGCAGCGCCGTCGCCACCACCGCCCCGGCCGCCGCCACCGCCATCTCGCCCATCGCCGCCAGGGCGCCGAGCACGAAGCACACCAGCTCGGCCACCTCGGTGGTCATGCCGAGATCGCCCTCGCTGCGGGCGCGAGCCATGTGCGAGGCCACCACCAGCGCCGCCAGCGCCAGCAGCGGCGCCGCCAGCGCCAGCGGTCCGAGGGTGGCGGTGAACACCCCGGCCACGCCGCCGAGGATGCCGATCAGGGTGAAGGTGCGGATGCCGGCGGCGCGCATCCCCTCGGGCAGGTCGCGGGCCTGCCAGCCGCGCTCGACTCCCATCAGCATGCCGATCGCCAGGGCCAGGCCGACTCGCTGGAACAGGTCGATGGTTTCCAACCGCGCATCCTTTCGGCATCGCTTTTCGCCAGTGTGGCACGCTCGGCGGCCCAGTGTAAGGTTGGGCATTGCCCCGCCCACTCGGGTAGTGCATTCTACCCCGAACTGGAGGAGGAACACGATGCCGACCAAGGTCGCCACCTTCCTTGCCCACGCGCTGGCGATGGAGAACGAAGCCTCCGAGCGCTATGCCGAATTGGCCGACATGATGGCCGTCCACAACAATGCCGACGTCGCCGAGATGTTCCGCCAGATGTCGGAGTTCTCGCACATGCATGCGCTGTCGGTGCGGCAGCGGGCCTCGGGCTACGAGCTGCCGCGGTTGAAGTCGTGGGAATTCCGCTGGAACATGCCCGAGCCGCCGGAAGACGGCGATCCCGGCGTCGCCCATTATCTGATGCGCCCCTGGCATGCCCTGGCCTTCGCGCTGGAGAACGAGCGCAAGGGGATGGCGTATTACGCCACCGCGGCGCAAACCGGCGACGATGCCGAGATCCGGGCTCTGGCCACCGCGTTCGCCGACGAAGAGGCCGAGCACGTCGCCACCCTGGAACGCTGGCTGGCCCGCACCCCCGAACCCGAGTCCGGCTGGTGCGAGGATCCCGATCCGGCGGCGGTGATCGACTGAGAGCGGGCCGCCGGGCCGGCATTGCCGCCGGTTCCCGGCTTCCCTCGCTCCCCCGATTGCGCTAAAACCGCACTCATGATTCTCACGCCCATCGACCACGCCGCCCTGCCGGATCTGCTGTCCGGCCTCGACCGCGCCCTGGCGCCGCATCCCCTGGCCCACCGCGTCTTCACCCGCATCACCGCGGTCATCCCCGACGGCGACCTGATGAGCCTGTCCACCGACGCCCGTCACCATGCCGAGGGCGTCGCGCTGTGCCGGCGGTTCGGCTTCGGCATCCTCGACGTCGATCCGCAGACCTGGTTCACCTGGGACGGCACCAACGTTGCCGCCCGCATGGAACCCAGCGTGCTGATCCACGAGGTCGCCCACTACCAGTGCGCCGCCCCGGCACGCCGCCACGTCCTCGATTTCGGCCTCGGCGCCGGGCCGGAAACCGGGCGCAAAGCCGAGGCCAACGCCGTTCAGACGGTGTTCGCCATGGAAGCCGACCTGGAAGAAGCGATGAGTTCGCTGCTGGGCATTCTGTGGG
Organism: Magnetospirillum sp.; assembly: GCA_016212565.1. Lineage (GTDB taxonomy): Bacteria > Pseudomonadota > Alphaproteobacteria > Rhodospirillales > Magnetospirillaceae > JACRFY01. The sequence continues at coordinate 20,335 of JACRFY010000094.1, forward strand.
AGGCCGAGCTGGGACATCCGGCGCTGCTCGGCTTCATCGAGCAGAATTGGCTTGAAGGCGGCGTCAAGCTGCACAACATCGAGCATTTCCTCAAGGTCACCGGCCTGCTGGCCGAACACCGCCTGATCGACGCCGACGGGCGGCCGACCATGGCCTGTCGCGAGATGGACGACGACACCTTCTTCGCCCCCTGGAGGGGGTAATCCCCAGGGCAATCGAGTGGAGGAATGGCGGTCCCACAAACATGTCCGTCATCCCCGGGAAGGCGGGGATCCAGGCGTCCGCGGGCGTGATCTTCGGCCTTCCGCATCATCCGCCCCGACCATGGATCCCCGCCTTCCCGGGGATGACGGACATTGCAAAGGACTGCGGTCCGTCACCCGATTGCCCTGAAGGTGCGGCGCTCTCGCCGAGACCCATCGCCACCAGCCGGACCAGATCGGGGGCGACGGGGCGTCCGCCCAGGTCCTCGGGGGCGAACCACCCCGCCTGGGCGGCATCGTCTCCCGCGCGCGGCTCGCCGCCGCGCCAGCGACAGGCCACCACCGCCAGGACGTAGTGATGACGGACCCGGCCGTCCTCGTCGCGGAGAATGGTCTCGAACACGTCGAGCGTCGTCCCCGCCTCGGCCTCGATTCCCGTCTCCTCCGCCAACTCGCGCAACGCGGCGGCGGCGATGGTCTCGCCGACCTCGATCGCACCGCCGGGCAAGCCCCAGAGGCCGCGATTGGGCTCGCGGCCGCGTTGAACCAGCAGCACACGGCCATCGCGGACCACCAGGGCCAGCACCGCCGGGATCGGATGACTGGGATAGGTTCGCGTCATGGTTCCCTCGATTCGCAGCGCGCGACCAGCCGTTGCGCACAGAATGCCGGCCGCCTGGGCACGGGCCGGTTCATGCCTTACCCCAAGGAAGTACTACCGTCGTATCCACCCGCCGAAATTGAGCTTTTGTGCTTGCGCCGACAAGCGCTATCGCCGATCCTTCAACTCGCAAAAAAGGGTGGCTCGACCAATGCGGCACATGAAGAATTCATTCGATGTTCTCCTGGTCGAGGACGACTTGGGCGATGCCGGCCTGGTTCGCATCGCCGTCAACGGCGGCTCCCACGCCTGCAAGCTTCATCATGTCAAGACCGGCAACGATGCCATCTCCTTTCTGCGTCGCGCCAGCGAGGAATGGGAGCGGGCGCCGCGTCCCGATCTGGTGCTGCTCGACCTCAACCTTCCCGGACGATCCGGTCACGAGGTGCTGGCCGACGTCAAGAACGACCCCTCGCTGTGGCATATCCCGGTGGTGGTGCTGTCGACCTCGCAGGCCGAGCGCGATGTGCTGAAGAGCTACGAGTTGGGCGCCAACAGTTTCGTCACCAAGCCGATGGAAGTGGATGCGTTTACGTCGGCAATCCACGCCATCGAAAACTACTGGTTCGACGTCGCCCAGCTTCCGGTCTGAAATGGCCGGACCGGCCATCCGGGTCCTGTTGATCGAGGATGAACCGGCCCATGCCCGACTGGTGGCGCTGCAATTGCGCAGCGTCGGCTCCCCCCCCTTCGTCGTCGCCGCGGTGGAGCGGCTGTCCGAGGCGCGCCGCCGGCTGGCGGAGCAGGACTTCGACATCATCCTCGCCGATCTCTCGCTGCCCGATTCGACCGGCCTGGCGACCCTGCGGGCGCTGATCGAAGCCGCCCCCGACCGTCCCGTGGTCGCGCTGACCGGCAACGACGACGATGCCGTCGCCCTGGAAGCGGTCAAGCACGGCGCCCAGGACTACATCGTCAAGGGGCACGGCGACCCCGCCATGCTGTCGCGCATCCTGCGCTACGCCATCGAACGCAAGGCCACCGAGCGGGCGTTGACCGAGGCCCGCGACCGGGCCCAGGCGGCGGTCCGGGCCAAGTCGCTGTTCCTGGCCACGGTCGGCCACGAGATTCGCACCCCCCTCAACGGTATCCTCGGCGGCGCCCGGCTGCTGGCCGAGACCTCGGCGGACGCCCAGGCGCAGACCCTGGCGGCGACCATCGCCACCTCCGGCGAGATCCTGCTGCGTCTGGTCAACGACATCCTCGACTTTTCCCGCCTGGAGGCGGCGAAAATGCCGATCGACGAGGTGCCGTTCGACGTCCGCGATACGGTCGCCGAGTTGGTGGCGACGCTGGCACCGCGCGCGGCCGACAAGGGGCTTGTGCTGTCGAGCACCTGTTCCGCCGACATCGCCCCGATGGTGATCGGCGACCCGATGCGCCTGCGCCAGATCCTGCTCAACCTGATCGGCAATGCCATCAAGTTCACCGATGACGGCAGCGTCGCCGTGACCGTCGAGGCCATCGGCGACGATGGCCGACATTTGCGCTTCTCGGTCGCCGACACCGGCATCGGCGTCGCCGAATCCGCCCATGCCGAACTGTTCGAGGAATTCACCCAGGTCGATGCCTCCGGATCGCGCCGCTACGGCGGCGCCGGCCTCGGCCTGGCCATCTGCCAGGGGCTGGTGCGGCTGATGAAGGGCGAGATCCGCCTGGACAGCCAACTCGGCCAAGGGACCACGGTCACCGTCGCGCTTCCCTTCGCCTCCGCCGAGGGCTGGCAGCCGGTGCCGTCGACGGCGCCGATGCCCCCCTGCCGGGTCCTGCTGGTCGACGACAACGCCATCAACCGCACCATCGCCACCGGCCTGCTGGACGGCCACGGCCACCACGTCACCGCCGCCGACAGCGGCGAGGCGGCGCTGGAATGCGCCCGCGACGACACCGATCTGGTGCTGCTCGACCGCCATATGCCGGGACTGGACGGGATCGAGACCGCCCGGCGGCTCCGCGCCCGCGGCGGGGTCTGGACCAGCATGCCGATCTACCTGCTGACCGCCGACAATAGCGACATCGACGGCCCTGGTTGCCACGATGCCGCCCTGGACGGCGTGGTGCTGAAGCCGTTCCGGGTCGAAGACGTCGCCGCCCTGCTCGGCCGCCGTCGCCGCGAGCGCCCGCCGCCGCAGGCGCTGATCGACCGCGGCGGATTGGCCGGCGACAGCGCCATTCTCGGCCGGGAGCGGATGCGGTCGCTGGCCGCCACCTTCCGCATCTCCGGCGCCGCCGACCTGGAGCGGGCCCGCGCGCTGGCCGCCAATGCCGACTGGCTGGCCCTGGCGCCGCAGGTCCATCGCATGACCAGCGCCGCCTCCAGCCTGCACCTGACCGCCTTGGCCGCCCACTGCCGCGCCCTGGAGACGGCCGCGCGCGCCGCGACGCCGGACGCCGCGACCCTGGCCGCGATGCTGCCGGAGCTGTGGGTGCGTTCGCTGGAGGCGCTCGAAGCCGCGGTGGGCGTGTAATCCCAATACAGTTCAGTTAAGCAAATAACCGTTATGTATCAAATGGGTGTCGTCATGGCCGTGCTTGTCACGGCCATCCACGCGGTGCCATTCCCGATAACGGTGGAAATTGGGGATCGGCGTGGATGCCCGGAACAAGTCC
>JACRFY010000010.1 GCA_016212565.1 Magnetospirillum sp.
ACTCGGATTCGCTCGTGCCGGCGCGCGGCAGCCTGGCAACGGCGGCCGGCGCAGGTGCCGGCGGAGGTGCCTCAGGTGCGGATGGAGGAGGCGAGGGGACAGGGGCGGTCTTGCTCGTCTGTTGAGGGGGCGTTTGGGCCGGCGTGCTCTTCTGCGGCTGGGGAGCAGCCGGCTTGCTCGAGGTCAGACGTGTGAAGTCATCCCGCATGTTTCTTGCCACATCGCATCCAGAGAGAAGCAACAGCCCGATGCCGACGCTTCGTGTCATATGGCTCCCAATCGTCATCCTGCTTGTCCGGCCGGCTCGGAAATGCGTACCGGCGAGTTGTGGCCGGAATGGGGCAGGGGCGCCTTAGTCCACAGCCCTGTGAAGCCGGCCGAGAAGCGATGCCAACGTCCGCGCCTCGGCCTCGGAGAAGTGCCGTCCGACCGCATGCTGAATCGCCTCGGCATAGGTCGGCCACGTTCGCCGGCGAAGGGCGCGTCCTGCCCGCGTAGTATGCAGGACTTGGCCGCGACCGTCCAACTCGATTGCCGAGCGCGCCACCAACCCTGCCGCCTCCATGCGGTCGATCAGGCGCGACAGATTGTACTGGGCGAACAGCATCGCCTTCTGCAGCTCGAAGGGCCTGAGGCCGGCCGGCCCGGCGCGCTCGAGCTCGAGCAGGACATCGTACCATTCGAGCGACGGCAGCCCGGCCTTCTTCAAGCGCGTCTGCACGCCGCCCAGAGCGGCACGGTGGGCGCGTTCGAGGCGCGTCCAGGCGAGGACAACGGAATCGGAAGGCGCGGCGGTCATCGCGCCATCATAGAGTTAAATGCATGTGCATCAAACTTGATCGAGCCGGTGGTGTGATCTATATGAATGTAATTGCATCTACTTGGAAAGTGGCCATGCTGACCCTGGTTTCATTCGATCTGTGCCCCTACGTGCAGCGCGCCGCGATTGCCCTCGCCGAGAAGGGCGTGCCGTTCGAGCGGCGCACCGTCGACCTCGCCAGCAAGCCTGACTGGTTCAAGGCGATGTCGCCGCTCGGCAAGGTGCCGCTGCTGCAGGTCGACGACGAGGTGCTGTTCGAGAGCGCCGTGATCGTCGAGTTCCTGGAGGAGACCCAGAGCACGCCCCTGCATCCCGCCGCTCCTCTCGAGCGGGCGCGCCATCGCGCCTGGATGGAATTCGGATCGTCGATCCTGGCCGACATATGGACGATCGAGACCACGCCCGATGCGGTCATGTTCGATGCCAAGCGCCGGGCCTTGCGCGAGAAATTCGCCCGCCTGGAGGCCGAGCTGGGTCAGGGCCCGTGGTTTTCCGGCGATCGCTTCACCCTGGTCGACGCGGTGTTTGCGCCGGTATTCCGCTATTTCGACGTGTTCGACCGGATCGTCGATCTCGGTATCTTCGACGGGCTCGCCAAGGTCCCGGCCTGGCGCCGCGCGCTCGCCGCCCGACCCTCCGTGCGCGACGCCGTCGTCGCCGACTACGAGGCCCGGCTCGAAACCTTCCTGCGCCGCCAGAACTCTCACCTGGCGACCTTGATGAAGTGAGGTGTCTTCCGCCTCCCCCTATGGCGCTGTTTACAGCGCCATAGGGGGAGGCGAATGAATCACACAAAAAAGGTCCCTCCGAAGAGGGACCTTATTCGTTCCGAAGAGGAGTGTTCGCCTCAGCCCTGGTCGAGGAAGCTGCGCAGCATGCGCGAGCGGCTCGGGCGCGTCCGCTTGCGCAGCGCCTTGGCCTCGATCTGGCGGATGCGCTCGCGCGTCACCGAGAATTGCTGGCCGACCTCCTCGAGCGTGTGGTCGGTATTCATGCCGATGCCGAAGCGCATGCGCAGCACGCGTTCCTCGCGCGCCGTCAGGGTGGACAAGATCCGCGTCGTCGTGTCGCGCAGGTTGCCTTGGATGGCGGCGTCGAGGGGCTGGACGGCCAGTTTGTCCTCGATGAAGTCGCCCAAATGGCTGTCTTCCTCGTCGCCGATCGGGGTTTCCAGGCTGATCGGCTCCTTGGCGATCTTCAGGACCTTGCGGACCTTGTCCAAGGGCATGGACAGCTTTTCCGCCAGTTCTTCCGGCGTCGGCTCGCGGCCGATCTCGTGCAACATCTGGCGGCTGGTGCGGACCAGCTTGTTGATGGTCTCGATCATGTGCACCGGGATGCGGATGGTGCGCGCCTGATCGGCGATCGAGCGGGTGATCGCCTGGCGGATCCACCAGGTGGCATAGGTCGAGAACTTGTAGCCGCGGCGGTACTCGAACTTGTCCACCGCCTTCATCAGGCCGATGTTGCCTTCCTGGATCAGGTCGAGGAATTGCAGGCCGCGGTTGGTGTACTTCTTGGCGATGGAGATGACCAGGCGCAGGTTGGCCTCGATCATTTCCTTCTTGGCCTTGCTCGATTCGCGCTCGCCGCGCTGCACCGTCTGAACGATGCGGCGGAATTCGCCGACCGGCAGCGCCGCCTCGCCGGAGATGACGCCGATGTTGCCGCGGATGTCGGCGATCTCGCGCCGATAGCGCTCGGTGAAGTCCTTCCAGTGCTTGGACCGGGTGGCCACCGTCTCGGTCCACTTGGGATCGAGCTCGCTGCCGTAATAGGCGTCGAGGAAATCGTTGCGCTTGACCTTGGTGCTCTCGGCCAGACGCAGCAGGCGGCCTTCCAGCATCATCAGCCGCTTGTTGAGGCCGTTCATCTGCTCGACCAGCAGCTCGATGCGGGCGTTGTTGAGGTGCACGCCATCCATCAGACGGACCATTTCCGTCTTCAGCTTGTCGTACCTCTTTTCCATCGCCGGCGGCACCGTCTCGCCCTTGGACAGGGCGGCGAGGCGGTCCTTCTGCACCTTCTCCATCTTGGTATGGGTGGCGGCGATGGCCTCGAAGGTCTCCAGCACCTGCGGCATCAGCGCCGCTTCCATGGCCGCCAGCGAGATGCCGCTGTCCTCTTCGCCCTCGCCCTCGCCCTCGCCCTCGCCCTCGCCTTCGCTCTCGGGCTCGGCTTCGCCTTCGGGGGCGGCCGCGTCCTCGGCGGCGCCTTCGGCCGCCGGAGCCGTCCCCGGGGGGGGAATCTCTTCGGGCGGGCCCTGTTCGAGTTCCTCTTCCGACAGGTCGGCGCCGGGGCCGTTGCCGTAGGTGGCGTCGAGGTCGATGATGTCGCGCAGCAGCATGCGGCCGTTTTGCAGCGCATCGTGCCAGTCGACCACGGCGCGGATGGTCAGCGGGCTTTCGCAGATGCCGCCGATCATCATCTCGCGGCCGGCTTCGATGCGCTTGGCGATGGCGATCTCGCCCTCGCGCGACAGCAGTTCGACCGAGCCCATTTCGCGCAGATACATGCGCACCGGGTCGTCGGTGCGGCCCAGATCCTCTTCGTCGACGTTGCCGGCGGTGGAGGTGAAGCCCTCGGAATCGGCTTCCTCCTCGGCTTCGGGCGCGGCTTCCTCGCCCTCTTCGCTCTCGACGACGTTGATGCCCATCTCGGAGAGCATCGCCATGGTGTCCTCGATCTGCTCGGACGACACCTCGTCCGGCGGCAGGGCGGAGTTCAGTTCGTCATAGGTGACGTAGCCGCGCTCGCGCCCGCGAGCGACCATCTTCTTGACCGCAACACCGAGGGTATCCAACAGCGGACCTTCCAGGTTCTCTTCCTGGGTCTCGCTAACTTCCGCAGTGTTCTGGGACTTGGTCGCCATTAAGAACCGCTCCTCGCATCCTGACCGCTCACGGCAATTCGAGAGGCGCGCCCTCTCCGTCCTCGCCGTCCATATTCTGCTCGTGGCGCTTGAGCGCCGCGAATTGATCGAACGCCTCGGCCGACATGTCCTGTGCCAACCGTTCGGCGGCGTGGCCCACGTCGGCCTTCAATCCCTTCCTGGAAGTGTAGCGCTTGAACAGGTGATCCCAGTGGGTCCGAGCCTCCTGCACCGTTCCAGGGCGGCCGATCCTGTATTCGTCCGTATCCAGCAGGAGATCGAGCATCCGGGATGCCCCGTCCGACCGTAAGTGGGCGCACAGGGCTTCGCCGTCAAGGTCACGGGCCTTGTCGAGGTGCTTTAGAATCCCTCTCCGGAGCTTGTCAAGGGCGACGTCGGCGAAACCGGTCTCTCCCAGAAGTTCACCCACCTCGTCGAGCAGGGGGGGATGGGCCAGAACCAAGGTCAACAGCCGGATTTCGCAGCGCTTCACCCAGGCGTCGTCGCCCGCGGCCGGCGCGCCGATTCGCGCCACCCCGGGCAGGCGGCCGTCGCGGTCCCTGAGCGGCCCGGCGTCGACCGTCGGCGCTCCCGGCCGGCGCGGCACCCACACCGGACGGGGCGGACGCAGCAGCGTCTTCAGCCGTTCGCGGAAGGTCGACAGGTACTGCCAGCGCACCGTCTCGTCGGCGATGGCGGCGGCCTGCTCCTTGAGGTCGCGCTCCAGCGCCGCGCGGCGTTCGGGGGTGTCGAGCACCCGGCCGGCGGCGGTCAGGTCCCAGGCGACGTCGACCAGCGGGCGGGCGGCGTCGAGCACCGCCTGCATCGCCGCCGCCCCCTTGGACTTGATCAGACTGTCGGGATCCTCGGCGGCGGGCAGGACGGCGAAGCGCAGCGACTTGCCGGGCTTGAGGATCGGCAGGCCGCGCTCGGCGGCCCGCGACATGGCCCGCTGGCCGGCGGCATCGCCGTCGAAGCACAGCACCGGCTCGTCGGCGAGGCGCCACAGCTCCTCGATCTGCCCCTCGGTCATCGCCGTGCCCAGCGGCGCCACCGCCATGGTGAAGCCGGCCTGGTGCAGGGCGATGACGTCCATATAGCCTTCGACCGCCACCACCAGATTGAGGCTGCGCGCCGTCTCGCGGGCATGGGCGAGGCCGTAGAGCATCGCCCCCTTGTGGAACAGCGGCGTCTCGGGGGAATTGAGGTATTTGGGCTGGCCGTCGCCGAGGGTGCGGGCGCCGAAGGCCACCACCCGGCCGCGGCGGTCGGCGATGGGGAAGGTGATGCGGCCGCGGAACATGTCGAAGCTGGGCCCGTCCTCGGGCTTCTTCAGCAGGCCGGCCTCGATCAGCAGGGTCTCGGGGCAGGCGGCACTCATCACCGCCTTCTTCAGCGCCTCGCGCGAATCGGGCGCCCAGCCGAGGCGGAAGCGGGCGATGGTGTCGTCGGACAGGCCGCGCTGGCGGAAATAGGCCAGGCCGTCGCGGCCGCCGGGCTCGCGGAGCGACTTTTCGAAGAAGGCGCAGGCGGCCTCGGTGGCGTCGTGCAGCGAGGCGCGGCGCTGCTCGACCCGGCGCTCCTCGGGCGAGGCGACCGGGACGTCGAGACCGATCTCGGTGGCCAGCTTCTCCACCGCCTCGGTGAAGGACAGGTGGTTGAGGCGCATCTCGAAGCCGATGGCGTCGCCGTGGGCGCCGCAGCCGAAGCAGTGGAAGAAGCCCTTGTCCTCGTTGACGGTGAAGCTGGGGGTCTTCTCGTTGTGGAACGGGCACAGGCCGCCGTATTCGCGCCCCTTCTTGGTCAGCTTGACGCGCCGGCCGACCACCCCGGCCAACGGCAGGCGCGCGCGCAACTCGTCGAGGAAGCGGGGGGGGAAGGCCATCCGCTAGCCCCTCGCCCGGCGCCGCGCGCCGCGCTCTCCCGCCGGCGGGAGAGGGGAGGGCATCAGCCCCCCAATGCCTTCTTCACCAGGCCGCTGGCCTTGCCGAAGTCCATGCGGCCGGCGAAGCGCTCCTTGAGCGCCGCCATCACCCGGCCCATGTCCTTGATGCCGCCGGCGCCGACCTCGGCGATGACCGCCGCAATGGCCGCGCCGGCCTCGGCCTCGGACATCTGCACCGGCAGGAAGCGCTCGATGATGACGATCTCCTCCGCCTCCTGCTGGGCCAGATCGATGCGGCCGCCCTGCTCGTAGAGGGTGATGCTCTCGCGCCGCTGCTTGATCATCGACTGGAACATCGACAGGATTTCATCGTCGCCGATGCCGTCCATCACCCCGCGCGAGCGGGCGGCGATGTCGCGGTCCTTGAGCGCGGCGAGGATCAGGCGCACCGTCGACACCGTGCGCGGCTGCTTGCCCAGCATGGCGGCCTTGAGCGCATCGTTGAGCTGTTGGCGCAGCATGGCACACCTCGGAAGCCGGTTGTCGGGAGCGGTCGGAAAGAGACAACCTACCGCAATTCGTCCGCAAAGGGAAGCAGTTGCAGCACCGTTCTAGGGCGTTGAAACGCTTCGCTTTTCGCGCCAAGGGGGATGCTTGACAGCGGCCGGGCTTTCCCTTAAGAAGCGCGAGTTTTGCTCACTGCCCGCCTGGCTGCGCCCAAGGCTCGACGGAGGACACGCCCCGCATGGCGCGGCCGGTCTTCGCGCCCGAGCGCGGCCTCGGGCAAGGGCTGTCACGATCAGGGAAACTCCATGGCCAAGTTGTCACCGCCGGATCTCGACCTTCCTCGCCCGCCGGGAGCCACCGGAGCCCTGGTGCTGGCCGACGGCTCGGTCCTGTGGGGCCACGGCATCGGTGCGGCGGGAATGAAGGTCGGCGAGGTGGTGTTCAACACCGCCATGACCGGCTATCAGGAAGTGCTGACCGATCCCTCGTATGCCGGTCAGATCATCACCTTCACCTTCCCCCATATCGGCAATGTCGGCACCAACGCCGAGGACATCGAGACGGTGACTCCCGCCGCCCGCGGCCTGATCGTGCGCGCCGACGTCACCGATCCTGCCAATTGGCGCAGCGATCGTCATCTGGACGCATGGGCCAAGTCCTTCGGCATGGTCGGCCTGGCCGGCGTGGATACCCGCGCCCTGACCCGGCGCATCCGCGCGTCGGGCGCCCCCACCGGTACCATCGTCCACGCCCCCGACGGCGCCTTCGACCTGCGCGCCGCCTGGGCCCTGGCCGCCGAATGGCCGGGCCTGGAGGGCATGGACCTGGCCCGCGAGGTCACCTGCACCCAGTCCTACACCTGGGACGAGTCGGAATGGGCGCTGGGCCGCGGCTACGGCCGCCAGACCGCGCCGCGCTTCCATGTCGTGGCGGTGGATTTCGGCGCCAAGCGCAACATCCTGCGCTGCCTGGCGGCGGTGGGCTGCAAGGTCACGGTGCTGCCGGCGAATTCCACCGCCGAGGACGTGCTGCGCCACAATCCCGACGGCGTGTTCCTCTCCAACGGCCCCGGCGACCCGGCGGCGACCGGGGCCTACGCGGTACCGATGATCAAGGGTGTGCTCGACTCGGGAAAGCCGCTGTTCGGCATCTGCCTCGGCCACCAGATGCTGTCGCTGGCACTCGGGGCCAAGACCTACAAGATGGACACCGGCCACCGCGGCGCCAACCATCCGGTCAAGGACCTGGCCACCGGCAGGGTCGAGATCACCAGCCAGAACCACGGCTTCGTCGTCGACGAGGCGTCCTTGCCGAAGGGGGTGGCGGTGACGCACCGCTCGCTGTTCGACAAATCGGTGGAGGGGATCGCCGTCGAGGGGCGCCCGGTGTTCTCGGTCCAGTACCACCCGGAAGCCTCGCCGGGACCGCAGGATGCGCATTACCTGTTCGAGCGGTTCGTGGAGACGATGGGGCGGGGGTAGGACGTGGAACTTGAGTTCCTGGAACTTCAGGATCTGGTGCTGCTCGCTTTTCGTGAGGCGGCCCGCAGGGAGCGTCGTGAGGGGCGCATTGCCATTGGTGATTTTTCCGGTGCGGATTTCCTAAATGTTCCTGGGCAGTCGAGTTTTTTTGTAAGAAACATGAGAGGGGCGCACTTGAGACGGCGCTCGAAGGTGATCGGGAGTTGTTGAATGACACGGTCATCAATCTGCGGGTTGGCGTGGCGCTGATTCTTGAGCCGCTTCGACGCCTCGCGGAGAAATATGATTAGGCGCTTGTGGGAGCGTTGGCTTCGGCGGCGATATCGTTATTTCTGAAATTGTTCGGGTTGTAGGAAAAGAAAGGTTAACCACAGAGACACAGAGATGCTGTGCCGGGTGGCGACGCCGAGGGGCCCGATGGGAGTTGAGAATTTGCTGGTCGTGACCCGGGCGGTTCATCCTTTGATCGTCATCTCTGTGCCTCTGTGTCTCTGTGGTTAACCTTTTTCTATTTTCCGGAACTCACTCCCATGCCCCCAAGGGACCCTCTGACCGACCGGATCATCGGCCTCGCCATCGAGGTTCACCGCGTCCTCGGTCCCGGGCTGTTGGAGTCGGCCTACGAAGAGTGCTTGTGCTATGAATTGACCCAAGCCGGCTTCCCCCATCGGCGACAGGTGCCGCTGCCGGTGCTCTACAAGGAGGTCCGGCTGGATTGCGGCTATCGCATGGACGTGGTGGTGGACGAGCAGGTGGTGATCGAGCTGAAGACGGGGGAGAAGTTGGCTCCGCTTCACGACGCCCAACTGCTGACCTACCTGCGCCTGAGCGGCTGCCGGGTCGGGTTGCTGATGAACTTCAACGTTCCCGTCCTCAAGGATGGGGTCAAGCGGTTTGTGCTGTAAGAAGAAAGGTTAACCACAGAGACACAGAGGCACAGAGATATCGTGCCAGGCGGCAAGGCCTAGTGTCCCGCTGGCGATAGCAAAAATTATTGTGCGTGCCTGAGTAGACCCGACGCCCTCCCCACCCGACCGGCATCTCTGTGTCTCTGTGGTAAACCTTTCTTCCCGTCTTTCTTTTTGAATTTTTCGCCCGAGAGTTCTGGAAACCATGCCCAAACGCACAGACATCTCCTCCATCCTCATCATCGGCGCCGGCCCGATCGTCATCGGTCAGGCGTGCGAGTTCGACTATTCCGGCGTCCAGGCCTGCAAGGCGCTGAAGGAGGAGGGGTACCGGGTCATCCTGGTCAACTCCAACCCGGCGACGATCATGACCGATCCCGGGCTGGCCGACGCCACCTACATCGAGCCGATCACCGTCGAGATGGTGACCAAGATCATCGCCAAGGAGCGTCCCGACGCGCTGCTGCCGACCATGGGCGGGCAGACGGCGCTCAACACGGCGATGAAGCTGGCCGATCTCGGCATCCTCGAGCAATACGGCGTCGAGATGATCGCCGCCAAGCGCGACGTCATCGCCAAGGCCGAGGACCGCCTGCTGTTCCGCGACGCCATGGACAAGATCGGCCTCGAAAGCCCGAAGTCCAAGCTGGTCCACAACATGGACGAAGCGCGCGAGGCTGTCGATTTCGTCGGCCTGCCGGCTATCATCCGCCCCTCCTTCCCCCTGGCCGGCACCGGCGTAGGCATCGCCTACAACAAGGAAGAGTTCGAGACCATCGTCTCCTGCGGCCTCGCCGCC
>JACRFY010000095.1 GCA_016212565.1 Magnetospirillum sp.
ACCTCAAGAACGTCAACACCGAGGCCCGCATCTCGGTCAAGCTGGTCTCCGAGGTCGGGGTCGGCACCGTCGCCGCCGGCGTTTCCAAGGCCAAGGCCGACCACGTCACCATCTCCGGCTTCGACGGCGGCACCGGCGCCAGCCCGCTGACCTCGATCAAGCATGCCGGCAGCCCGTGGGAGATCGGCCTCGCCGAGACCCACCAGACCCTGGTGCTCAACCAGTTGCGCAGCCGCATCGCCGTGCAGGTCGACGGCGGCCTGCGCACCGGTCGCGACGTGGTGATCGGGGCGCTGCTGGGCGCCGACGAGTTCGGCTTCGCCACCGCGCCGCTGATTGCCGCCGGCTGCATCATGATGCGCAAGTGTCACCTCAACACCTGCCCGGTCGGCGTCGCCACCCAGGATCCCGAGCTGCGCGCCCGCTTCCAGGGCCAGCCCGAGCACGTCATCAACTTCTTCTTCTTCGTCGCCGAGGAAGTGCGCGAGTGGATGGCCAAGCTGGGCATCCGCAATTTCAACGACCTGATCGGCCGCTCGGATCTGCTCGAGACTCGCGGGGCCATCGAGCACTGGAAGGCCAAGGGTCTCGACTTCTCGCGTCTGCTGCACAAGATCGAGCCCGGTCCGGGCATCGCCATCCGCAACGTCGAGAAGCAGGACCATGGCATCGACGCGGTGCTCGACCGCGCCCTGATCGCCGAGGCGACGGCGGCCCTCGACACGGGCGAGAAGGTTTCGCTGGCGCGCACGGTGTGCAACGTCGACCGTACCGTCGGCGCCATGCTGTCCGGCGAGGTGGCCAAGAAATACGGCCATGCCGGCCTGCCCGAGGACACCATCGCCATCCGCCTGACCGGCACCGCCGGCCAGTCGTTCGGCGCCTTCCTGGCCAAGGGCGTGTCGCTGACCCTGGAGGGCGAGGCCAACGACTATGTCGGCAAGGGCCTGTCGGGCGGCCGCATCGTCATCGCCCCGCCGGCCGGCACCCGAATCGTCGCCGAGGACAACATCATCGTCGGCAACACCGTGCTCTACGGTGCCATCGAGGGCGAGTGCTACTTCCGCGGCGTCGCCGGCGAGCGCTTTGCCGTGCGCAACTCGGGCGCCGTCGCGGTGGTCGAAGGCGTCGGCGATCATGGCTGCGAATACATGACCGGCGGCTGCGTGCTGGTGATCGGCCAGACCGGGCGCAACTTCGCCGCCGGCATGTCGGGCGGCGTCGCCTACGTGCTCGACGAGTCCGGCGATTTCGAGGCGCGCTGCAATCTGGCGATGGTCGACCTCGAACCGGTGCAGGCCGAGGAAGAGGCCAATTGCCGCAACGAGAACCAGTGCAACGACCTCGAAGCCCACGGGCTGGTCGAGGTCATGCGCGACATGACCAAGGACGATGCCGCCCGCATTCAGGCGCTGCTGCACAATCACCGCCTGTTCACCGGCTCGAAGCGGGCTCACGATATCCTGCTCAATTGGGAGTATTACATGGGCAAGTTCGTCAAGGTGATGCCGGTCGACTACCGGCGCGCCCTGCTCGAAATGCAGAAGGTTGCAGCCCCGAAAGTGGCCGCCGCTGGAGGGCGCTGAGATGGGCAAGCCCACCGGTTTCAAGGAATTCGCGCGCCAGACCCCCGGCTATGAGCCGGCCGAAGAGCGCATCCGCCATTTCCGCGAGTTCACCCGGCCGCTGGAGGCCGCGCAACTGGCCCAGCAGGGTGCGCGCTGCATGGATTGCGGCGTGCCCTTCTGCCATCAGGGCTGTCCGGTCAACAACATCATCCCGGAGTGGAACGACCTCGTCTTCCGCGATCGGTGGCGCGAGGCCAGCGACACGCTGCATTCGACCAACAACTTCCCCGAATTCACCGGCCGCATCTGTCCCGCCCCGTGCGAGGCGGCCTGCACCCTCAACCTCACCGACAGTCCGGTGACGATCAAGACCATCGAGCACGCCATCGTCGAGCGGGCGTGGTCCGAGGGCTGGCTGGTCCCCGAGACGGCCGCTGTGCCGACCGGCAAGCGCGTGGCGGTGGTGGGCGCCGGCCCCGCCGGCCTCGCCGCGGCACAGCAGTTGGCCCGCGTCGGCCACGCGGTGGTGCTGTTCGAGAAGAATGCGCGTCCCGGCGGCCTGCTGCGCTACGGCATCCCCGACTTCAAGCTGGAGAAGGCGGTCATCGACCGCCGCGTCGCCCAGATGGAGGCCGAAGGGGTCGAGTTCCGCTGCAACACCCATGTCGGCGTCACCCTCTCGACCGAGGAACTGCTGAACGGCTTCGACGCCGTGGTGCTGACCGGCGGCTCGGAGAAGCCGCGCGATCTGACCGTTCCCGGCCGCGCGCTGGGCGGCGTGCACTTCGCCATGGATTTCCTCACCCAGCAGAACCGACGTCTGGCCGGCGAGCCGGTGGGCGCGGCCGACATCCTGGCCACCGGCAAGAAGGTGGTGGTGATCGGCGGCGGCGATACCGGCGCCGACTGCGTCGGCACCTCGATCCGTCAGGGCGCCGCCTCGGTGACCCAGATCGAGATCATGCCGCGTCCGCCGGAAATGGAAGCCAAGGCGGTGACCTGGCCGTTGTGGCCCAACAAGCTGCGCACCTCGACCTCGCACGACGAGGGCTGCCAGCGTCGCTGGTCGGTGTCGACGGTGGCGTTCACCGGCGACGGCGTGGTCAAGGGGCTCGACTGCGTCGAGGTCGACGGCAAGTTCCAGCCGGTTGCCGACAGCGCGTTCACCCTCGACGCCGATCTGGTGCTGCTGGCGATGGGCTTCGTCCATCCGGTGCACGAGGGCCTGGTCGATGGGCTGAAGATCGAGAAGGACGGCCGCGGCAACGTCAAGGCCGACACCGAGTCCTATCGCACCTCGAATCCCAAGGTGTTCGCGGCCGGCGACGTGCGTCGCGGGCAGTCGCTGGTGGTGTGGGCGATCCGCGAGGGCCGCCAGGCCGCCCGCGCCGTCGACGCCTTCCTGATGGGATCGAGCAACCTGCCGCGGTAGCGGCAAGCGCTAACGCGGTGCGGAGCGCCGCTCCGGGGTGGCGAATCCCGGGCGGCCCTGCCGCCGTTCCCGCGGCCAATTCTTGAATTCGTGACGGCGGTCGGCGCCGTGAACGTTGTCGTGATGACGGCGCTCGGGCAGGTCGACCTGAAGCCGCCGCCGCCGCCGGTCGGGGCCGAAGAAGCTGCCCGAGCGGATGAACAGGCGCGGTTGCAGCACCACCGAGCGCAGGCGGCTGGCGACCACTTCGGTGGAATACGGCTTCAGCATGTATTCGGTCGCCCCGGCGTCGCGGGCGCGGGCGACGTCTTCGATGCCGCCGTTGGCCGAAACGACGATCGCCGGAACGAAGCGGTGCGGATTGTCGTCGGCGCGCAGGGCATGAAGAAACGCCACGGCATCGATCTGATCCGACCAGTCGAGGAAGATCAGGTTGAAGCCCCCGGCATCGAGCAGGGCCATGGCGTCGGCCGCGCGGCCGCACGAGTCGCTGGCGCCCACCCCCAGGCTGCGCAGCATGTCGCGCATCAGGCGGCGATTGGTGATGAACGGATCGACCACCAGGACATGGCAGCGGTCGAAGTCGGCGATCGCGGCAGCGGTGCCGGGCAAGACGATGGCCATGACAGCCTCCTTCAAATCCCGCCGCCGCCGTCGGGCTGGAGATCGGCGCAGGCGGCTTCGCTGTGGTCCATTTTAGTCGCGGTGCAATGTCCGTCGTAGCCCTTCGCGACCGCGGTTTCCGGAAGGCTGCCCTGCGCGTTTGGCAGAGGTGACGATCTGCGCCTCAACCCGCATGTTGGATTGATTTTCTGCCATTCGATCCGCGATACTCCGGAAGGGGTAGCTTTCGTCCCCCCATTTGGGGTTGCCAGCGTCTGGATGTAAGAACCATGTCGATTGATAATTGGTCGTTTGGTCGTAAAATTCTGATCATCGTCGGTATGTCGCTGATTGCGTTGTGCGTCGCCGTGGCGATGGGGGTGACGACCCTGCGGGACGAGCTGATGGACAGCCGGCGGCTCAAGACCCGGCATCTGGTCGAGGTTGCCCACGGCATGGTTGCCGCCTATGTCGCCGAGGCCGAGGCGGGGCGGATGAGTGCCGACGACGCCAAGGCGGCGGCGCTCAAGACGCTGAAGGCCCTGCGCTACGGCGGCTCCGAGTATTTCTGGGTCAACGACATGCATCCCACCATGGTGATGCATCCGTTCAAGCCCGAGCTGGATGGCAAGGACCTGTCGGAATTCAAGGATCCGGCCGGCAAGCGCCTGTTCGTCGCCTTCGTCGAGACGGTGCTGAAGGACCGCGCCGGCTTCGTCGATTATCTGTGGCCCAAGCCGGGGCATACCGAGCCGGTGCGCAAGATCTCCTATGTCGCCGGCATCGATGCCTGGGGCTGGGTGATCGGCTCGGGGATCTATCTCGACGACGTCGACGCCGCCTTCCGTACCGAGGCCTTGCGCCTGGGCGGGACCATCGCGGCGGGGGCGCTGCTGCTGATCGGCGCGGCCTGGTGGCTGGGCCATCGCACCACCTCGGCGCTGGGAGCCTTGACCGGCGGCATGAATCGCCTGGCCGAGGGCGACACGGCGATCGTCGTCACCGGCACCGGGCGCGGCGACGAGATCGGCGCTCTGGCCCGGGCCCTGTCGGTGTTCCGCGACAATGCGCTGGCGATGAAGCGGATGCGCGAAGACCAGGAGGCCGAGCGCATTCGCGTCGAAGCCGAGCGACGGCGCATCCTCGCTTCGCTGGCCGAGGAACTGGAGCGCGGCACCTCGATTGCGGCGCAGGCGGTCAATGCGGCGGCGGCGCAGTTGCGCTCGACCGCCAGCGGCATGTCGGCCTGTGCGGATCAGACCGGCCACGAGACGGCGACGGTCGCCGCCGCGGCCGGGCAGACGGCGGCCAACGTCCAGACGGTGGCCGCGGCGGCCACCGAACTGTCGGGTTCGATCGACGAGATCGCCCGCCAGGTTCACCAGTCGAGCGATATCGCCCATCAGGCGGTGGGGGCGGCGCACCGCACCGATTCGGTGGTCCGCGGCCTGTCCCAGGCGGCAGGTCGGATCGGCGAGGTGGTCGGCCTGATCAGCAACATCGCCAGCCAGACCAACCTGCTGGCGCTCAACGCCACCATCGAGGCGGCGCGGGCGGGCGAGGCCGGCAAGGGCTTCGCCGTGGTCGCCAACGAGGTGAAAAGCCTCGCCAATCAGACCGCCCGCGCCACCGAGGAGATCACCACCCAGATCGCCGCCATCCAGGCCACCACCGGCGAGGCGGTCGAGGCGATCCAGGGCATCGGGACCACTATCGAGCAGATGAACGAGATCGCCGGTTCGATCGCCGCCGCGGTCGAGGCCCAAGGCGTCGCCACCCGCGAAATCGCCCGCAGCATCCACGACGCGGTGAGCGGTGTCGGCGAGGTCAGCGTCCATGTGTCGCAGGTGACCGCGTCGGTCGGCCAGACCGGCTCGGCGGCGCGCGAGGTCCTGGCGGCCGCGGACGTCCTGGCGCAGGAATCGTCGGATCTCAAGACCGGTCTCGACCGCTTCCTGGGCGGCGTGCGGCAGATGTAGGCAAGAGGGCACGCCTCAGCCGTCCGGCCACCTCGGCCCCCCTTCCGGGCTCCGTCGCCCGCCCTATGCCCTTTTGCCGGCGGCGTAGCGGTGCGCCACCTTTGCCGAGTGACAACGGCAACGGGGAGAGGCGCGGATGGACAGCGTCCTGGTGACCGGCGGGGCCGGCTATGTCGGCAGTCATGCCTGCAAGGCGCTGGCGGTGGCGGGATGGACTCCCGTCGTCTACGACAATCTCGACACCGGCCATCGCGATCTGGCCCGCTACGGCCCGTTCGAGCCGGGCGACATCGGCGACCGCGAGCGCCTGGAGGCGGCGATCCGCCGCCATCGTCCGTTGGCGGTGATGCATTTCGCCGCCCGCAGCCTGATCGGTTCCGCCGTCGCCGATCCGCTCGCCACCTACCGCACCAATGTCGCCGGCACCCTGACCGTGCTGGAGGCGATGCGGCGGCTGGGGGTGGGGATGCTGGTGTATTCCAGCTCCTGTGCCGTCTACGGCCATCCGGCGACCGTCCCGATCACCGAGGATGCGCCGCTGCAACCGGTCAACCCCTACGGCTGGTCGAAGCTGGCCGGCGAGCGGATGATCGCCGATGCCGGCGCGGCATATGGGCCGACATGGACCGCCTTGCGCTACTTCAACGCCGCCGGAGCCGATCCCGAGGGCGAAATCGGCGAGGACCATCGTCCCGAAAGCCATCTGATTCCCCGCGCGCTGATGGCTGCCGCCAGCCTGATCGATTGTCTCGAGGTATACGGCGGCGATTACGCCACCCCCGACGGCACCTGCGTGCGCGACTACGTCCATGTCTCCGATCTGGCCCGCTGGCACGTCGCCGCCCTGGAGCGGTTGCGCAACGGCGGGGGCAGCGTGGCGGTCAATCTCGGCAGCGGCCGCGGCTGGTCGGTGCGCGAGGTGGTGGGCGCGGTCGAGGCGGTGACCGGGCGGACGGTGCCGCTGGTAACCCTGCCGCGCCGCCCGGGCGATCCGCCGGTCCTGGTGGCCGATCCGGCGCGGGCGGCGGCGCTGCTCGGCGGGCCGGCGCGGCTGCCGGGTCTTGACCGCATGATCGACACCGCCTGGCGGTGGCTGCAACGGCGGCGGGTTTAGGCTTGGTGGAGGACACATGCGATGACGACGATCCGTCTTGGCCTGTTGGTTCCCTGGGTATTGACGGCGATGCTGTCCGCCTGCGGCGGCGGCGCGGTGCAGAATGCGGCGCCGATTCCGACGGTGCGGCCGATGCAGCAGAGCTACATCATCGCCCCCGGGGACGATCTCGACGTCCGCTTCTTCTACAACCCCGAACTCAACGAGATGATGACCGTCCGTCCCGACGGCGCCATCTCGATGCCGCTGGTGGGCGAGGTCAAGGCCGCCGGGCGCACGCCGACCCAGCTTGAAGGCGTGCTGCGCGAGGCCTATGGCCGGGAGCTGCGCCAGGCGGCGGTGACGGTGATGGTCAAGGGCTTCGCCGGCCAGCGCGTCTATGTCGACGGCGAGGTCGGCGACCCGCAGATGGTCAACATCCAGGGCAACCTGTCGGCGATGCAGGCGATTGCCTCGGCTGGCGGCTTCAAGGGCTCGGCGCGCAAGGGCGAGGTGCTGGTGATTCGTCGCTCGGGGGCCGAACGGCCGGTGGTGATCCCCATCGACCTCGACAAGGCCCTCGACGGCAGCGATACCGGCCAGGACATCGATCTCGCCCCCTACGATATCGTCTTCGTGCCCAAGAAGCGGATCGCCGAGGTCAATGAATTCGTCGACCAATACATCCGCCAGAACATCCCGATTCCCTTCGGCATCGGTTACGGGATCAACAACTGACTCCCTGGGACGGCAAAAGGCGACGGCGCAAGGGGGGCCGTCGCCGCTTTGCCCTTGACCCCCATGCCGCACCGCGCTTGACTGCGACCGAGGGGAACACGAAGGCATGTGATGGATATGGGTGAGGAGATGGCGATTGCGGACACCCCGGACGCGCTGGCGCGCCGGGGGGGAGAACTGCATCGCTCCGGCCATCCGCGCGACGCGCTGATGCTCCTGCTCCAGGCCCTGGGGATGGAGCCCCGCCATGCCCAGGCTCGATTGGAACTCGCGCGCGTGCTGACCGTGCTGGGGCGCGGTGCCGAGGCGCGCGCCCTCTAGTCGTTGATGGTCCGCGAAGGGGCCGCACCCGCCGAAGCCTGGTACGCCCTGGCCGAGGCGCTGATGGGCGAGGGGCGTCTGGCCGCCGCCGAGGCCTGCCTGCGCGGGACGGTGGCGGTGGATCCCGGGCACATTGCCGCCCGGCTCGACCTTGCTCGCCTGCTCAAGCGCCGCGGTGCCCTGTTCGAGGCCGGCGATCTCGTGCATGCCGTCCTCGCCCTGCGGCCCGACAATGCCGGCGCCCTGGTCCTGCTGGGCGAACTGCTGGTCGACGGCGCCCGCCTCGACGAGGCCGAAGCCGCGTTCGAACGGGCGCTGCGGGCGTCTCCCGGCCTGAGCACGGCACGACTGGGCCTGTCGCGGGTGAAGATGCTGGCCGGCGAGTTGATGGCGGCGTGGACCGAAGCCGGCGCGCGCTGGGATCTGCCCGGACGGAAGAAGCCGTTCCTGCCGGGGATGGAGTGGGCCGGGTCGGCGGTCGAGGGCCGCTCGTTCGTCTTCTATGCCGAGGACCGCGTCGTCGACGTCGTCCAGGCGCTGCGCTACATCCCCCGCCTGGCCAAGCGCAAGGCGCGGATCGCCGTTCGCGTGCCGCCGGCGCTGGTGCCGCTGTTCGAGGGACTGGCCGGGGTCGCCGAGGTCCTGTCCGATGCCGTGCCGGTGCCCGACGCCTTCGAGTGCGATCACTTCGCCTCCTTCACCGACCTGCCGGCGCTGTGCCTGACCTCGCTGGACGCCATTCCGCCGCCGGCCGGCTTGAAGCCGTTGCGGGCGCGCCGTCGCCGCATCGTCCGGCCGGCCGGCGCGCTGCTGTCGGTCGGTCTGGCCTGGGCCGGCGAGGAAGGGGCGGTGGTGCCGCTGACGGCGCTGATGGGGCTGACGGCGCTGCCGGGGGCGGCGTTCTTCTCCCTCCAGCAGGGGCCGCGGGCGCAGGATGCGGCGGCGGTGGCCCATCCGGCGCTGATCACCGATCTGGCGCCGACCATTGCCGACATCGCCGACCTGATCGCGCGCATCGCCGAGCTCGATCTGGTGATTGCCGGCGACGGCGTGGTCGCCCATCTGGCGGCGAGCCTGGGCAAACCGGTGTGGCTGCTGCTGGGCAGCGCCGCCGATCCCCGCTGGCTGCTGGGGCGCGACGATACGCCCTGGTATCCGAGCATGCGCTTGTTCCGCCAGGCCCAGGCCGGCGACTGGTCCGAGCCGGTGGCGGCGGTATACGACGCCCTCGAACAGCGTCTGGCCGAGGAGCAGGTCGAGCGCGACACCGTGATGCGCCGCCACAGCGGCCCCCGCGCCAGCGAGCGGGTGTTCCTTGCCGCCCATCTGGAGGCGGGCGACCTGTTGCTGGATATCGGCGCCGGCGACGGCACCTTCGCCCTCGATGCGGCCGGACACCCCGACCTCCGCGTGCTGGCGATCGAAGCCAATGCCCGTCAGGCCGAACTGCTGTCCGATACCCTGGACATCGCCGGCGGCGCCGATGTCGTGGAGGTGATCGCCGCCGCGGCCGGCGACCGCTCGGGCCGCGCGTTGGTCTCGGCGCGGCAGGGCGTGCGCCGCCGCCGCGTCTACGCGCTGCCGGATTGGGTGCCGGGCGGGGTGCCGGTGGTGTCGCTCGACATGGTGCTGGCCGACCGCCCCGAACTGTCCAGCCGCCGGATCGTGGTGCGCCTGGCCGCCCGCGGCTGCGAGACCGAAGTGTTGAACGGCATGTGGGAAGCGGTGATGTTCCACCACGCCGCCGTGGTGATCCTTGCCCACAGCGAGGGGAGCGAGGCGGTCGAGATGCTGGAGCAGGCCGGCTATCGTCTCTACCACCTGCCCGGAGAATTGGCCGGCGGCGCGGTGCGGCCGTTTGCCGGCGACACCGGCACCGTTCTCGCCCTGGCGCCGGGAATCGAGCCCAAGGCCGCCTATGGCGATCCCAACGATCCCGCCTCGCCGGCCGCCGCGGCCACCGCCAAGGCCGAGGCCCACACGCTGGCCGACAAGGGGGTGGCGGCCCACCGGGTCGGCCGCTTTGCCGATGCCGTGCGCGCGTACGGCGCCGCTCTCGCCCACGACCCGGCCAATGCCGAGGCCAATGCCAATCTCGCCGTGCTGTTGCGGCGCGCCGGCCGTCTCGATGCCGCCGCCGCCCTGACCCGCCGCGGTCTGGCCGCCGGCGGCTCGCCGTCGCTGTGGTCGAATCTCGGCAATACCCTGCGCGAACTCGGCCGCCTCGACGAGGCGGAGGAGGCGATCAAGCGGGCGCTGGGCGCCGAGCCGGGCAATCCCGTCTACCTCACCAATCTGGCCGCGGTGGAGCGCGAGTACGGGCGTTTCCGCGAGGCGCTGGTGCTGCTCGAAACCGCCCAGCAATTGGCGCCGCGGCCGGAGCGGGAATGGGAGATCGCCTCGGTGCGCCTCAAGCTGGGCGAGATCGGCCGCGGCCTGCCGGTGTTGTCGATGCAGCGCCATCTGGTGCGGCCCGAAGGGGCCGGTCCGGCGTGGGACGGGCGTTCGCTGCTGGGGCAGCGGATCCTGGTCAGCGACGAGTCCGACGCCATCGACACCATTCTGCTGGCGCGGTTCCTCGGTGTGCTCGGCCGTCACGGCGGGCAGGTGAGCCTGGAATGCGCTCCGGCGATGGCCCGGTTGCTGGCCGGTCTGCCGGGCATCGAATCGGTGACGCCGCGCGGCGCGCCGGTGCCGCCCCACGATGCCCACGCGTTCCTCAGCCAGGTGCCGCGTCTGCTGGGCGCCATCACCTCGACCCTGGCCCAGGACGTGCCCTATTTGCATCTCCCCGAGGGCTTCGCGCCGTGGCGCTTCCCCACCGATGGGCGCCTGCGGGTGGGGGTGGCGTGGTCGGGGCGTCCCTCCGACCGCTTCTGCCCGCTCGGTACCCTGATGAGTCTGGCGGCGGTGCCCGGCGTGGCGCTGGTCAGCCTTCAGCAGGGGCCGCGCTGCGAGGACCTCACCGCCACCGGGGCGCGGGCCTTCATCGACGATGCCGGCGGGCGGTGCAGCGATCTGGCCGACGTGGCGGCCGCCATCGCCGGGCTCGATCTGGTGGTGGCCGGCGATCCCGTCGAGGCGCACCTCGCCGCCGCCATGGGCAAGCCGACCTGGGTGCTGCTGCCGCGCGGCTCGGGGTGGCAGTGGGTCGAGGGGCGCGACAGCTCGCCGTGGTATCCGACCATGCGGGTGTTCCGCCAGGGGACCGACAATTCCTGGGCCCAGGCGATGACCCGCGTCACCGAGGGGCTGCTGCCCCTGGCCGCCGCCAAGCGCGCCCTCAGCTGAGGGCGCTGCCGCCGTCCCAGCGTTTCATCAGCAGCCACGCCGTTGCCGCCGCGCCCAGGCTGAGGGCGGCCATGACCGCGTAGGCCCCGCCGCCCAGGGTCTGGTACAGCCAGCCGGTCAGCGGGCTCATCAGCCCCGGGGCCAGACCCACCGCCACCGAGGCATACAGCCCCTGAGCCCGGGCCGACAGGCCGGTGGGGATGGCCCGTTGCAGGAAGTGCATGGCGCCGAGATGGGCGCAGCCGAAGGTGGCGGCGTGCAGCACCTGGATCACCGCCAGGGCCGGCAGGGCCGTCGTCGCTCCCAGCGCCAGCCAGCGCACCACGCCGCACAGGGCGGCGATCAGCAGCAGCCCGCCGGGACCGAGGCGCCGCACCACCGGACCCGAGAAGGCGAACAGGACGATCTCCGCCACCACGCCCTCGGACCACAGCAGGCCGATGACGTCGTCGCCGATGCCGGCGGCGCGCCAGTGCAGGGTGGCAAAGCCGTAATAGACGGTGTGGGCGGCGTTGTTGAAGCTGCCGGTGGCGAGGAAGAGCAGGAACGGCACGCTGACCAGCAGGGGGCGGAACGGCGCCGGCGTGCCCCCGGGAGGCGTGGCGCGCAGGTCGGGCAGGGCGACGCAGATCAGCGCGGTGAGCCCCATGGCGGCGCCGATCAGCCATACCAGCACGCCGGGCGGCACGCCGGTCAGCAGCCGGCCGCACAGGGTGGCGGCGGCGATGAAGGCCAGCGAGCCCCACAGGCGTACCCGGCCGTAATCGAGGCGGTGGTGATGGACGGTCATCATCGCCAGGCTCTCGCCGACCGGCATGATCGCCGCCCAAAGGCCGATCGCCAGGGCGGTGACGATCAGGATGGGGATGAAGCCGTCGACCAGCGAGAACATCAGGAAGGCCAGGGTCGCCGCCGTGGCCAGGGCGATCATCGGCCGCCGCCGGTCGCCGCGGCGGTCGACCAGATGGCCCATGATGGGATTGATGACGATGCGCGACAGGTAGGTGATGGCCGAGATGATGCCGATCTGCGCCGCCGTCATGCCCTTGTCGGCCAGCCACACCGGCCAGAACGGCAGATGAATGCCCACGGCGGTGAACACGGCGATGTAGTAGGTCGACAGGCGCAGTCCGGCACTGCGTGGGGTCATGGCTTCAGCTTGGCCAGCACAATGCCCCGTTCCGCCAGGGCCCGTGCCGCTCCGGCGCTGCGTAGCGTGCAGTATTCCTCTTCGCGCTGGCCGGTCAGCGAGTCGGCTTCGCGCAGCGCCGCATCGACCAGGCCGGGATGGCACATCACCAGGGTGGCCGGGCCGGGGCGATGGGTGAAGGTTTCGAGCAGGCGGGCGAACGGCACCCGCCCGGAAAAATCGTAGACGCCGCGGAACGAGCGGTTGTGCGGCACGCCCTTGCGTTCCAGCAGGTGGCGGAAGCCGCGCCCCAGTTCCGAGATCACCACCGCCCTGAGCGGCGAGACGCCGCGGCGCAGGATGTCCGCCGGCGGCTCGCAGCAACTGCGCACCCACCCCTTGCCGCCCATCCGCCGCCACCACAGGTCGAGGGTCAGGGCGCCGATGCCGGGGAGCTGGTGGATGTGATGGTGGCCGTCGAGGAAGTCCGGCGCCCGGCCGAAGGCGGCGACGAAGGC
Source organism: Magnetospirillum sp. (assembly GCA_016212565.1). GTDB lineage: Bacteria > Pseudomonadota > Alphaproteobacteria > Rhodospirillales > Magnetospirillaceae > JACRFY01. The sequence continues at coordinate 12,673 of JACRFY010000095.1, forward strand.
GTCGTACTGGCGGTCGAATTCGAGGCCGATCTCCACCCGGTCGAGCGTGCCGAGCAACGATTGCTTGAGCAGCGCCCCCAGGGGCGGCAGCCGCCCGTCGGGGGCGAGGTTGGGCATCGGCCCCAGCGGCCGCTGGTCGGTCAGCGTCAGGTGGATGCCGATGTCGGCACGGCCGTCGTCGAGCGGCTTCAACAGCGCCGCCTCGGCCGGCCAATGCGGGCTCAGGGTCATCGCCCCGGTGGCATGCAGGCGTCCGAGGAAGATCAGGTCGCGAATGGCGACGCCGACCCCGGGCGCGAGGCCGTAATCGTCGGCGCACAAGGTGACGGGACAGCGAATGGTCGAGGGTATCATCGGGGGCTCGTTGACCGAAGGAAGGGAATTCATCACACTCTGCTTTGACGAAGGAGCCTGTCCATGTCGATCGTCGTTTCCACTGCCCAGACGCCGTCCGCCATCCGCCCCGCCGATCATCCCACCCTGTCGCTGGTGGTGCCGATGTTCAACGAGGCGGAAAATCTCGACCGCCTGTTCGAGCGGCTGGCCGAGGTGGCCGCGTCGACGGGCCTCGGTTACGAAATCGTCTGCGTCGACGACGGCAGTCGCGACGACACCGTCGCCAGGCTGATCGAGCATCATCGTCGCGAGCCGAGGATAAAGGTGGTCGAGCTGTCGCGCAACTTCGGCAAGGAGTTGGCGCTGACCGCCGGCCTCCAGCACACCCGCGGCGACGCGGTGGTGATGATCGACGCCGACCTCCAGCACCCGCCCGAGCGGATCCTCGACATGATCGTCAAGTGGCGCGAGGGCTACGAGATGGTGATCGCGGTGCGCCGCGACCGCGAGAAGGAAGGGCTGCTCAAGCGCACCTTCGCCCGGCTGTTCTATTGGGGCTTTGCCAAGGTCAGCGACATCGAGCTGCCGCGCGGGGCCGGCGACTTCCGCCTTCTCGACCGCAAGGTGGTCGAGGTGCTGAACGCCATGCCCGAGCACGCCCGGTTCATGAAGGGCCTCTATGCCTGGGTGGGGTTCCGCCAGGTGAGCATCCCCTTCGACGTGGCGCCGCGTGCCGCCGGAACCACCAAGTTCAATCTGTTCCGCCTGTGGCGGCTGGCCGTCGACGGCATTACCTCGTTCACCGACGTGCCGCTCAAGGTGTGGACCTTCGTCGGCATGCTGGCGGCGGCGTTCGGGCTGCTGTACGGCATCTTGTTCATCGTCAAGACGATGATTCTCGGCATCGACGTTCCCGGCTATCCGTCGTTGATCGTCGCCATCATGTTCTTCGGCGGTGTACAGTTGATCAGCCTCGGCGTCATCGGCGAGTACCTCGGGCGCATCTTCTCGGAGGTCAAGGCGCGTCCGCTCTATGTGGTGCGCCGCGCGTTCGGCTTCGACGGAGAGCGCTGAGAGGCCCGGGGGGCACTGGGGGAGGGGATGGGGCGAATCGGTGCCGTTGTGTTGGTGGCTGTGCTGCTCGGCGCCCTGCCGGCGGCGGCGGCGGGGGAGCGTGCCGGTGCGGCGCTGGTGCTCTATTCCTTCGACGACAGCCTGCCGTGGCAACGATTGCTGCGGCGGGGATTGCTCGACGGGCTGGCGCAAGCCCCGGCCGCCGGCCGTCCAGCCCTGTACGAGGAGCGGCTTGATCGCGCCCGCCTGGGTGAGAATGCGGTCTCCGCCGATTTCGAGGCGCATCTGGCCCGCAAGTATGCCGACCTCCGGTTCGACACCGTGGTGGCAGAAAGCCTCTACGCCGCCGCCTTCCTGCGCGACCACCCGCAGATGTTTCCGGGAGCGCGGCGCTATTACGTCAATTACGCCGCCAGCGACTGGGCACCGAGCGACGGCGTCGCCATCCGGGTCGGCGAGGATTTCGCCCCGGCGATAGCCGCGATTCCCGCCGTGGTGCCGAAATTGCGGCGGCTGGTGGTGGTCAGTGATCGCACCGAGATGATGCGGCAACGGATGGGCGACCTGGCGCCGGTGCTGGACTCCTGGCGCGACCGTCTGGCCGTCGAGGTGTGGGACGATTTCACCTACGACGAGCTGTTGCAGCGCGCGGCCGGGCTGGGGGCCGATACCGCCGTCTTCTACATGCCGGTGTTCGGCGACCGAACCGGGGCCAAGGTGCCGCCGTTCGAGACGGCGCGGCGGCTGGCCGCCGCCGCTCCGGTGCCGATCTTCGTTCACTACGACTCGGTGATCGGATCGGGGGTGGTTGGCGGCTATGTGCTGAGCGGCGAGCGCCTGGGGCGGCTGGTGGCGGACATCCTGCTCGGCCGGATTACCGATCCCGCCCAGGCGGCGCGGCTGGGGCAGGAGGCCTACCGCACCCTGTACGACTATGGGCCCTTCGAGCGTTTCGGCCTCGACGAGGCAAGGCTGGCCGAGGGCGTGGAGATGCTCAACCACCCGCAGTCGGTGTGGCAGGCCTACCGGTGGCAGATCGTTACCGTGGCCATCGCGTTCGTCATCCAGAGCCTGTCGCTGGCGGCGTTGGTCGTCACCCTGCGCGGTCGCAACCGCGCGTTGCTGGCCCTCGACGCCGAAAAGCGTCGCGTCGCCCGCGATGCCCGCGAACTGGAGCGCCGCAACGAAGAACTGGAAATGGTCGCCTATGCCGCGTCGCACGATCTGCGCGAGCCGTTGCGCACGGTGAGCACCTATGTGACCCTGATCGAACGGCGCTTCGGCGACCGGCTCGACGACGACGGTCGCGCCTTCATCGCCTTCGCCCGCGACGCCGCCAAACGTTCGAACCGGCTGGTCCTCGATCTCTTGGAGTATTCGCTGGCCGGTCGCTCGGGCGCCGCGCCACGGCCGGTGGAGATCGGTGCGGCGGTGGCCGCGGCGACGGAAGCGCTGCGCGGATCGATTGCCCGGACGGGCGCGACGGTCACGGCGTCGGCGTTGCCGACCCTGGTCCTGTGCCACGACGACGTGGTCCGCTTGCTGCAAAACCTGATCGACAACGCCATCAGCCACCGCCATCCCGATCGCCCGCCGGAGGTCGAGGTCTCGGCGCGGCGCGAGGACGAGACGTGGGTGTTCTGCGTTGCCGACAACGGGATGGGCATCGATCCGGCGTACTTCGACAAGGTGTTCGTGCTGTTCCAGCGCCTCGACCCGCACAGAAGCGGCGACGGCACCGGCATCGGCCTGACGGTCTGCCGCAAGATCGTCGGCAAATACGGCGGCCGGATCTGGGTCGAGTCCGTCCCCGGTCAGGGGAGCCGCTTCCTCTTCACCCTGCCCGAGGCCGAGCCGCATCCTCCTGGCGGATGAGGGCGCCCGCCGCCGAGGCTGTGACCTTTTCGCGCGGGTAAGCGTGCGCTAACCGCCTTCCGCCGACCATCCGCCTTCGACCCGACGGGCGAGGCGAGGGCGGATGGGACGGTGGATGTTGGCGGGGTTCACCCGCGACGAGGAAGCGCTGATTGCCGCCATGGCACGGCGCATGGCCGAGGACCGGTTCCGCCTTCATGGACTGGAGCGGATCGAGAAGGCCGAGCTGCCCGGCTATCTCGGGCTGGTGGTGCCGCGGCAGGTCGCCGGGCGCAGACAGTTGCGGACGGTGATGCAATTGGCGGCCGTGCAGCCCTTCACCATCGCCCACGAATTGGCCCACGTCTCCGACATCGCCGTTCGCCACGCCGAGACCCTGGAGCATATCGGCATGGCCATGCCGGTGCATTGGCATCTGGCCCACCGCATGACCAGCGAGTACTACGCCAACCGCATCGCCTGCGCCTATGTCGGCGAAGAGGCGGTGTTCGCCGCCTTCCAGAACGATCACATCGGCCTGCTGCGCGGGGTGCAGGACCGCGAGTGGGGGGACGTGCTGATCAATTACGCCTTGATCCTGGGGATCTTCCACGGCCTTGGCCGCACCGATGCCGATCCGCTGCGCCTGCTGCCCGCCGGCTGCCGCCTGCCGGCCTCGGTGAGGCGCGGCATCGCCGGCTTCCACGCCGAGGCGGAAGCGTTCTTCAGCGGCTATGCCGAGGTGGGACCGGTCAGTATCCCAGCACCTTGCGGGTCATCTTGACCAACGCATCCTGGGTGAAGGGGACGATTACCGCACCGCTGACCCCGGCGGCCTTGGCCGGGCCGAGGGCCTTCTTCCGGTCGCCTTCGTGGATCAGCAGGACCGTCGGCGTCTCGATCTTGAAGTCGGTGCGGATGTGGCGGACGAAATCGACCCCGTCGATCAGCGCCATGTCGTACTCGGCGAAGATCACGTCCGGCTTGAAGGTCTGAACCTCGCGCAGCATGTCCGAGCCGGTTCCCGACAGGATCTGCCCGGCGCCGGCCATCTTGAGGGCGGTAATCAGCAACTCGCGGGTCAACTGCCGCTCGACCGCCATCAGGCAGCGGGCATTGCGCAACTGTTTGGTGTGGCCCCACTCCATGCCCGACATGATCGACGTCTCCGCTGAAGGTTAGGGCGAGCGGCCAGTATCCCCACCCCGCCATCGGTGTCAACGCTCCCATCCCGCCTGCCATACGGCCGTTCGTCCGCTTGCCCCGCGACCGGGCTGCCGGGCTATCCTGCAAGCCATGCAGCGCAGGGCTTTTCTCGGCGGCGTCGTCGCTTCTCTCTTTCCTCTCGGTGGCGAGGCCGCCGCACCGATTCGTATTGGGCTGCTGTTACCCTTGTCCGGTCCCGATGCGGCCTGCGGCCGGATGGTGCGCGATGCCGCCCTGTTGGCGATCGACGAGGCCAACAGGAGCGGACGGCGCACCGCTTTGGCGGCGAGCGTCGCCGACAGCGGGTCGCGGTCGGCGCGCTTTCTCGCCACGCTTGGGCGGCTGGCCGCCGAACCGGGAATGACGGCGGTGCTGGGGCCGTGTCCGTCGGGCCTGCGCGCCGAGGTGAAGGGCGTTCTCGAACGCAGCGAGGCGGTGCTGTGGGATCCGGGCCCCAATGAAGGCGGCCTGTGCTCGCGCTACTTCGTCCATGGCGGCCCGACGCCGCATCAAAGCCTCAAACACCTGATGCCGTGGTTGGTCGAGGAAATCGGCCGCCGCGTGCTGTTCATCGGCTCGGACGAGCCGCATGCCCGCGAGCTGGTGCGGGTGGGAATCGCCGTCCTCGCCGCGGCCGGCGGCGCCGCCGTGGGCAAGCCGGAATTGATTCCCGCCGGCCACACCGACTTCACCGCCGTGCTGCGTCGCATCCGCCGCGAGCGGGTCGAGGTGGTGTTCTCGGCCCTCACCGGGGTGTCGGCGGCGGCGTTCCTGCAAAGCTACCGCGCCGCCGGGTTTCGCCACAGCGAGCTTCCGGTCGCCAGCCCGACTCTGAGCGAGCAGGTGGTCGCCGCCGCCGGAGCCAAGGCCGCTGCCGGCGCGGTCGCCGCCCAGCCCTATTTCGCCGCCTGGACCTCGGCCGAGAACGCCCGCTTCGTCAACGCCCTGCGCCACCGCGGCGCCCGCCAGCAGCCCACCGCGATGGCCGAAGCGGCGTGGTTCCAGATCCGGCTGATGGCGGCGGCGCTGGACCGGCTGGAGGGCAGTCCGCTGAGTCCGCTGGTCCTGCGCGAGGCCGCCGGCGATGCCGCGGTGGCGGCGCCGCAGGGCCGCGTGATGCTGGAAAGCGACAGTCTCTACACCCGCCTCTGGCCGAAGATCGCGGTGGTCGAACCGTCGGGGCGGTTCAAGGTGCTGGCCCGCTCCAGCGAAGCGATCCGGCCGCTGCCCTATTGGGCCCAGCCCGGCCTCGCCTGCACGGCGACGGGAGCGGTGGGGCGGTAAGTCCACACGGGTCGTGCGGGAATACCGGGGGCCAATTGACCAACATCAAATTCAGCTATCCAAAAGGGTGAGATTCTCCCACTTATGACGGCAGGTCGCCGTTATTTGTGGAGGGCCCATGCGCCTCAATTCCTTCGTCAGCGCCGAGAAATCCCGTCCTCATACGGAACTGGAGAACATCTGCGGCGTGCTCGTGCATGCCAAGCCGGCGGAGCTGAAACGCGTTTCGGCCGCTCTCGTCGCCCTACCGGGGGTCGAGATCCATCAATCGACCGCGGAAGGCAAACTGGTCGTCACCGTCGAGGATGCCGACGGCGTCTGGGCCGGCGCCACCATCAGCCAATTCAATGAGATCGAGGGCGTCCTCTCGGTCGCGCTTGTCTACCACCACTTCGATACGGATTTGGAAGGGGAGATCGTTCCATGAGCCTCAACAGGCGCGATTTCATCAAGGCCAATGCGGTTGCCGCCACGGCTGCCGCCGCCGGCATCGCCATGCCCGCCGCGGCGCAGACGTTGAAGGCCAACATTCGCTGGGACAAGGGCGTGTGCCGCTTCTGCGGTACCGGCTGCGGCGTACTGGTGGGAACCCAGGACGGCCGGGTCGTGGCCTCGCAGGGGGATCCCGATGCGCCCGTCAATCGCGGGCTCAACTGCATCAAGGGCTACTTCCTGTCCAAGATCATGTATGGCCAGGATCGCCTTACCACCCCGCTGCTGCGGATGAAGGACGGCAAGTTCGCCAAGGACGGCGACTTCCAGCCCATCACCTGGGACCAGGCCTTCGACATCATGGCCGAGAAGTGGAAGGAGCAGCTGAAGAAGCCCGACGGCGTCACCCGCGTCGGCATGTTCGGCTCCGGCCAGTGGACGATCTGGGAAGGCTATGCCGCCGTCAAGCTGATGAAGGCAGGCTTCCGCTCCAACAACCTCGACCCCAACGCCCGCCACTGCATGGCCTCGGCGGTGGTCGGCTTCATGCGCACCTTCGGCATCGACGAGCCGATGGGCTGCTACGACGACCTCGAGCATGCCGACGCCTTCGTGCTGTGGGGCTCGAACATGGCCGAGATGCACCCGATCCTGTGGTCGCGTCTCACCGACCGTCGCCTGACCCACGAGGGCTGCAAGGTCCACGTGCTGTCGACCTTCGAGCACAAGTCGTTCAGCCTCGCCGACAACGGCATGGTGTTCAGCCCGCAGACCGATCTGGCGATCCTCAATTACATCTGCAACTACATCATCCAGAACGGCGCGGTGAACCAGGCCTTCGTCGACAAGAGCGTCAACTTCAAGAAGGGCGCCACCGACATCGGCTATGGCCTGCGCGCCAACCACCCGCTGGAGCAGGGCCAGGCCAATAACGGCTACGACGGCAAGGGCGATCCCGGCAAGGTCGAGCCGATGACCTTCGACCAGTTCAAGGAGTTCGTCGCCGAATACACCGTCGAGAAGGTCTCCAAGCTGTCCGGCGTTCCCGCCGACAAGCTGGAGGCGCTGGCCAAGGTCTATGCCGACCCGACCAAGAAGGTGGTGTCGT
>JACRFY010000090.1 GCA_016212565.1 Magnetospirillum sp.
GATAAGGGCCGGGGTGGACGTGTTCAGGCTTAATTTCTCCCATGGCTCCCACGAGTCCCACGGCGCCTCCATCGGCCTTCACCGGGTGTTCGGCCTACCCCAAGGGGTGGCCTGGCGACTCGGCCTTTCGGGAGGGGCCATCTTCATGGCCCTGGCCGGAGCGGTTATCCGCTGACCTCGCCCACCGCCAGGGGGTAGCCCGGGGGGTTGTCTGGCGGCGCGATTGCGCCCATAATCGGCCACCTTTTCGAGGGGAAACGTCCTACCCCGTCTCCTTCGGGCGTGGGCCAAACAGAAACATCAGGGAGACACCCGAGCCATGACCGAGCTTTTTCCGGTTCCCGCGGAGTTCGCCAAATCCGCGTTGGTCGACAATGCCAAGTATCTCGAAATGTACGAGCGGTCGGTAAAGGACCCCGATGGGTTCTGGGGTGAACACGGCAAGCGGATCGACTGGATCAAGCCCTATACGCAGGTCAAGGACGTGTCTTATTCCGGCGACGTCCACATCAAGTGGTTCGCCGACGGCACCCTGAACGTCGCCGCCAACTGCCTCGACCGCCACCTCGCCACCCGTGGCGACCAGACCGCCATCATCTGGGAAGGCGACGATCCCAACGAATCGGCCCACATCACCTATCGCGACCTGCATGAGCGCGTCTGCCGCATGGCCAATGCGATGACCGAGCTCGGCTGCAAGAAGGGCGACCGCGTCACCATCGACCTGCCGAGGATCCCCGAGGCCGCGGTGGCCATGCTGGCTTGCGCCCGCATCGGTGCCATTCACTCGATCGTCTTCGGCGGGTTCTCGCCCGACGCCCTGGCCGGTCGCATCCAGGATTGCGACTCGTCGCTGGTGATCACCTCGGACGAGGGCCTGCGCGGCGGCCGCAAGGTGCCGCTGAAGGCCAACACCGACAAGGCGCTGGAGACCTGCTGGTCGGTCAAGAACGTCATCGTCGTCAAGCGCACCGGCGGCACCATCCACATGGTCCACGGCCGCGACCATTGGTATCACGACCTGATGGAGAAGGCCTCGCCGAACCACACCGCCGCGGCGATGTCGGCCGAGGACCCGCTGTTCATCCTCTACACCTCGGGCTCGACCGGCAAGCCGAAGGGGGTGCTGCACACCTCGGGCGGCTATCTGGTCTATGCCGCCATGACCCACCAGTACGTCTTCGACTACCATGACGGCGACGTCTACTGGTGCACCGCCGACGTGGGTTGGGTGACCGGCCACAGCTACATCGTCTATGGCCCGCTGGCCAACGGCGCCATCACCCTGATGTTCGAGGGCATTCCCAACTACCCGAGCTTCTCGCGCTTCTGGGACGTGGTCGACAAGCACAAGGTCAACATCTTCTACACCGCGCCGACCGCCATCCGCGCCCTGATGCGCGAAGGCGAGGAGCCGGTCAAGAGGACCAGCCGCAAGAGCCTGCGCCTGTTGGGCTCGGTCGGCGAGCCGATCAACCCCGAGGCGTGGCTGTGGTATCACCGCGTGGTCGGCGACGAGCGTTGCCCGATCGTCGACACCTGGTGGCAGACCGAGACCGGCGGCATCCTCATCACCCCCCTGCCCGGCGCCACGGCGCTGAAGCCGGGGTCGGCGACGCGGCCGTTCTTCGGCGTGCGTCCGGTGGTGGTCGATGCCGAGGGCAAGATCCTCGACGGCAAGGTCGAGGGCAACCTGTGCCTGCAGGAGCCGGGCTGGCCGGGACAGATGCGCACCGTCTACGGCGACCACGAGCGCTTCATCCAGACCTACTTCGCCACCTACAAGGGCATGTACTTCACCGGCGACGGCTGCCGCCGCGACGAGGACGGCTATTACTGGATCACCGGCCGCGTCGACGACGTCATCAACGTCTCCGGTCACCGCATGGGCACCGCCGAGGTCGAATCGGCCCTGGTCGCCCATCCCAAGGTCGCCGAGGCGGCGGTGGTCGGCTATCCGCACGACATCAAGGGCCAGGGCATCTATGCCTATGTCACCCTGATCGGCGGCGAGGAACCGACCGAGGAACTGCGCAAGGAACTGGTCAACTGGGTGCGCAAGGAGATCGGCCCGATCGCCTCGCCGGACCTGATCCAGTGGGCCCCCGGCCTGCCCAAGACCCGCTCGGGCAAGATCATGCGCCGCATCCTGCGCAAGATCGCCGAGAACGAGTTCGGCAGCCTGGGCGACACCTCGACCCTGGCCGATCCGACCGTGGTCGACGACCTGATCGACAACCGCATGAACCGGGTCTGATGCCGGTCGGTTGAACACCGGGCCCGCGGAGCGATCCGCGGGCCTTTTTTTTGCTTCATCGACGGGGACGCGACCGATGCTCATCGAGGCCTTTGGCGTGGCGGCGACCGCCTATGCCCTGACGGTGGGCGGAATGGCGATGACCCAGCGGGCGATGATCTATCATCCCGGCGGCCTCAACCTGCCCCCGGCCGCCGCCGGCGTGCCGGAGATGCGCGAGGTCGCCCTCGCCACCGCCGACGGCCTGGGGTTGACCGCCTGGCACGCGCCGGCCAGGAGCGACGGCGTCGCCACGGTGGTGTTCCTGCACGGCAATGCCGGCGGCCTCGACAAGCGCGCCTTCAAGGCCCGCGTCTTTCTCGATGCCGGCTTCGGGGTGCTGATGGTCGAGTATCGCGGCTACGGCGGCAATCCCGGCCGACCGTCCGAGGCCGGCTGCATCGCCGATGCCCGGGCCGGCCTCGACTGGCTGGCGGCGGCGGGAATCGTCACCATCGCCCTCTACGGCGAGTCGCTGGGCAGCGGCGTGGCGGTCCAGGTCGCCGCCGAGCGACCGCTGGCGGCGGTGATCCTCGAGGCGCCCTTCACCAGCCTCGCCGAGTTGGCGCCGGCCATCGTGCCGCTGCCGCTGGCCCGCCTGCTGATGGTCGACCGCTTCGACAGCGCGGCGCGGATCGCCGCCGTCGCGGCGCCGCTGCTGGTGGTGCATGGCGAGCGCGATACCCTGGTGCCGGTGGCGATGGGCCGACGGCTGCTGGCCGCCCACCGCGGCAACGCCCGGGGGCTGTTCCTGCCCCTGGCCGGCCACAACGACACCTGGGCGTTCGGCGCCGGCGAAGAAGCGGTACGCTTCCTCGCCACCGTGACCGGTTGACGCCGGCCGGCCCGACGTTCGAAGGTGGCCGACGACGTGGGCAACGTCAATCTGGCGGCGGTGATTGAGACTCACCATCCATCACGTTCCGCGACGGTCAAAAAAGGAAACCACAGAGCGACTGTATTCGGCGTCAAGCGTTCCATCCCCTCTGATCGCGAAGGACGGCGTTGAGGATGACGAGCAGCTTTCGCATGCAGGCGACGAGGGCTATCATTTTGGGCTTGCCGCCATTGACGAGGCGTTGGTACACGGCTCGGATCGCCGGGTCGCAGCGAATTGCCGTCATTGTCGCCATAAACAAGGCGGTTCGCACGTTGGGCCTCCCCCCAGCGATGGATCGGCGCCCACGCATTGTGCCGCTGTCGCGGTTGAAGGGGGCGACGCCAACCAAAGCAGCGATACGGCGCC
>JACRFY010000091.1 GCA_016212565.1 Magnetospirillum sp.
ATGCCGACGGCAAGGCCGAGGGCAAACAGCAACGCGACGACGGAAACCTTCAACGGAGCGGCCTTTCGCTACCTGGAACGGGGGACCTTCGGCGCATTGTAGGGAAGCGTCGAAAGGCGATGCAAGCCGCTCGGCAGGGAAACGCGCACGATTCGGGAGAGGGGACCGTCCCCCCTTCGTCGACGCGCGCCCGGCCTTGCCCCGCGGGCCGCATGCGAGTAATGTCGCCGGTCCACGCGTGCCACTTACGAATCAGGATGCCGGCCATGTTCAAGGGTTCGATCACCGCTCTCATCACGCCCTTCAAGGATGGGATGGTGGATGAGAAGGCGTACCAGGACCTCATCGCCTGGCAGATCGCCGAGGGCAGCCACGGCGTCGTCCCCTGCGGCACCACCGGCGAATCGCCGACCCTGTCGCACGAGGAGCACCGCCGGGTGGTCGAGCTGTGCGTCGAGGTGGCCAAGGGCAAGGTGCCGGTGATCGCCGGGACCGGCTCGAATTCGACCGACGAGGCGATCGCGCTGACCCGCCATGCCCGGGTCGCCGGCGCCGACGCCGCCCTGGTGGTCGCCCCCTACTACAACAAGCCGACCCAGGAAGGCCTGTATCGCCACTTCGAGGCCATCGCCCGCGCCGTCGAACTGCCGATCGTGGTCTACAACATCCCCGGCCGCAGCGTCGTCGACATCTCCGTCGACACCATGGCCCGGCTGGCCAAGATCCCCAACATCGTCGGGGTCAAGGACGCCACCGGCGACTTGGTGCGGCCGCTGCGCACCCGTCTGGCGGTGGGTCCGGAATTCTGCCAGTTGTGCGGCGACGACGGCACCGCCGTCGCCTTCCTCGCCCAGGGCGGCGTCGGCTGCATCTCGGTGGCCTCCAACGTCGCCCCGCGCCTGTGCGCACAGATGCAGGACGCCTGGGAGCAGAACGACCTCGCCACCTGCTTCTTCATCCGCGACGCGCTGACGCCGTTGTGCGACGCCCTGTTCTGCGAGACCAGCCCCGGCCCGGTCAAGTATGCCGCCCATCTGATGGGCAAGTGCCGTCCCGAGCTGCGCCTGCCGCTGGTCGAGATCGCCGATTCCTCCAAGCGCCGGGTCGAAGACGCCCTGCACCGGCTGGAGCTGATCTGAGGGTCATGTCCCTTCCCGAGACCATCGCCTGTCAGAACCGCAAGGCGCGGCACGAATACACCATCGTCGACACCGTCGAGGCCGGCATCATGCTGGTCGGCACCGAGGTGAAGTCCCTGCGTGCCGGCAAGGGCAACATCAACGAAGCCTTTGCCGGCCCGATGCAGGATGCGCTGCATCTGTTCAACGCCTACATCCCCGAATTCCAGTCCAAGATGCCGTTCCCGCACGAAACGCGGCGGCCGCGCAAGCTGCTGCTGCACAAGCGCGAGGCGCGCAAGCTGATCGTCGCGGTGACCAAGGACGGCATGACCCTGGTGCCGCTCGACATCCACTTCACCCCGCGCGGCATCGCCAAGGTCACCCTCGGCCTGGCCAAGGGCAAGAAGTACCACGACAAGCGCGAGGCGGAAAAAAAGCGCGACTGGAGCCGCGAGAAGGCCCGGCTGATGCGCGACAAGGGCTGAGGCCCCTCACCCCGCCACCGGCAGCCGGACCGTTACCGTCGTCCCCCGGCCCTTTTCGCTGGCGATGAACAACGTGCCGCCATGCATTTCGGTAAAGGCGTGGGCCAGCGGCAGGCCGAGGCCCAGGCCGTCGTAGCGCCGCGCCACCCGGCCGTCGACCTGACGGAAGGTCTGCAAGGCGAGGGTGATCTCGTCCGCGGCCATGCCGATGCCGGTGTCGGCAATCGTCCACTCGATCGCCTCGTCGCCGACCCGCCGGGCCGAAAGGGTCACGGTTCCGCCGGCGGGGGTGAACTTGATGGCGTTGGACAGCAGGTTGGCGAGAATCTGCAACAGACGCCGACGGTCGCCGGTCACCGACCCGATCCCCGCCTCGATGCGGTTCTCCAGCGTAACCTCGGCCACGCGGGCGCGTTCCATGACCAACCGCCGGGCGGCGATGGCCAGTTCGGCCACGTCCACCGCTTCCAGGCACAAGGACACCCGCCCCTCCTCGATGCGCGAGACGTCGAGGATGTCCTCGATCACCTTCAGCAGATGGCGGCCGGAGCTGAGAATGTCGCCCAGGTATTCCTGGTAGCGGGGATTCTCGACCGACCCGAACACCCCGGTTTCCATCACCTCGGCAAAGCCGATGATGGCGTTGAGCGGGGTGCGCAATTCGTGGCTGACGGCGGCGAGGAATTCGCTCTTGGCCCGGCTGGCCAATTCCGCGGCCTCCTTGGCGGCGACGAGAGCGGCGGTCCGCTCGGAAATCCGCCTGTCGAGATCGTCGTTGATCACCTGCAACTGGCGCTCGGCCATCACCCGGTCGGTGACGTCGGCGCCGTAGATGTTGACGTAGCCGAGGCCGGGCAACGGCACCAGCATCAACGAATACACCCGGCTGCCCACCGTTTCCTCGACCTCGCGGCGTTCGCCGTGGGCCAAGACCCGGCGCACCAGTTCGCACCAGCGGTCGGGCAAGCGGCGTGTCTCGCCGACCCGCCAATGGGCCAGCAACGGCAGCGAGGCATTGTTGGCGTGAAGCAAGCTGCAATCGCCGTCGACGCGAAGCACCGGGAACGGGTTCTGGCCGGGAAACAGGGCGACGCTGGCCAGCGTCTCTTCGGCCTGGCGGCGTTCGGTGACGTCCTCGACCAGCAGCAAGGCCGGGCCGAAGCCCTGGGCATGACTGATGGCGAACACCCGCCGCCCGCCTTCGGCATCGGGGATCGACAATTCCGTCACCCCCTGGATCTTCGCCGTGACGAAGCGGTCGATGCCGCCGCCGAGGGTGGCGAAGCGGCCCATCGCCTCGTTGGCGGCCACCGGCCCCGACTCGGCGATATGGATCACCCCAACGCCCAGCATGTCGGTAATGGCGTTGAGAACCCGCTCGGGCTCCATGCGATTGTCCATCCCGCCTCCGGCCCCACACAGGCAACGGGTTGCCGGCAATGCCCAGGAAATCCGGACATTCGCCTGCCCCTTCTATGTCAGCCCTCGTCGACCGCAACACCATCGTGCTGTGGATGGAGACCGTCAAGGCATTGGTTGGGAACAACCCATACGAAGGTCGAGCTATTCGCCAACCCGAAAGTGTTGGCCGGCGCGAATGAAACCTGTGGGATTGCGCGGCCGGCCATCGACCAGGATCTCGTAATGGAGATGCGGTCCGGTGCTGCGACCGCTGCCGCCGAGCAGCCCGATGCGCTGGCCGACCGCGACCCGCTGCCCGGTGCGCACCCGGGTGGCGGCGAGATGGGCATAGCGGGTGCGGACGCCGAAACCGTGGTCGATCTCCACCGTCCGGCCATAACCGGCACGGCTTCCGGCAAAACTCACCCGCCCGGCGCCGGTGGCCTGCACCGGCGTGCGCAGGGGCGCCACCAGATCGATCCCCTCGTGCATCGCCCGGCGCCGGTTGATGGGATCGAGGCGGCGGCCGAAACGCGACGAGACGGCATAGATCCGCAGCGGCGCGCCCAGCGGCAGCACCTTCAGCGCCCGCTCGACCCGTTCCCAGCGGGCGATGTCGTCGCCGCCCCGCGTGGCGGGGACGAACGGCCCGCCCTGTCCGCCGGAATGCAGCCGGGCGAGATCGAGCCCGGTCCCCTTCAGCACCCGACCGGCGGCATGGAGATTGCCGCGGGCGATCCGCCGCATGCGCTCGCATTGTCCGGCCTGGGGGCCGTTGTCGTGCAGCCCCGCCACGCACTGCGGCTGCGCCGCCGCCGCCGGCAAAGGCACGATGACCAGACCCCAACCGGCGGCGGTGGCCACCACCAGCATCCACGACCGCCTGCGGCGCTCCATCGAACGTCCCACCGTCTTGGTCACGGCATCCCCGTTCTTGGGTGTCCAGGGAGATGTGGGCCGAGTCGGCCGGAATGGGACGCCCTCGGAAGGTTGCGTCGCCGGGCGCAGATGGTAGGGTTGGGGCCCCAAGAGTCGTCGGAGGCTTCGCCGTTGGCACCGTTCCATCCCGCCACCCTGCTCGCCACCTGGTTCGGCAGCGGCCTGCTGCCGAAGGCGCCCGGAACCTGGGGATCGGCGGCGGCCCTGCCCTTCGCCTGGGGCCTGACCAGTTGGGGCGGGCCGCCGGCCCTGTTGGCGGCGGCGGCGGTGTGCGTCGCCGTCGGCTGGTGGGCGGCCTCGGACTACGTCCGCCGCAGCGGCCGCGACGATCCCCGGGAGGTGGTGATCGACGAAGTGGCCGGGCAATGGCTGGTGCTGGCCTTCGTGCCACCCGAGCCCCTGTTCTATCTCGTCGGCTTCGCCGTCTTCCGCCTGCTCGACATCTGGAAGCCGTTTCCCGCCGGCTGGGCCGACCGCAATCTCGGCGGCGGGCTGGGAGTGATGGCCGACGACGTCCTCGCCGCCCTCTACGGCATGGCGGCGATGGCCGTCCTGATGGAGGTGCTGCGATGATCGACCCGGTGCTGATCGCCGCCGCCCGTCCGGTCCTGCTCGCCCTCGACGCCGCCGGCAAGCGGGTGGCGACCGCCGAATCGTGCACCGGCGGCCTGATTGCCGCCGCCCTGACCGCCATCCCCGGCGCGTCGACGGTGGTCGAGCGCGGCTTCGTCACCTACTCCAACGACGCCAAGACCGAGATGCTCGGCGTCCCCGCGGCGCTGATCGCCACCCACGGCGCGGTCAGCGCGGAGGTCGCCCGGGCGATGGCCGAAGGGGCGCTGGCCCATTCCCACGCCGACGTGGCGGTGGCGGTGACCGGCATCGCCGGCCCCGGCGGCGGCTCGGCGGACAAGCCGGTCGGTCTGGTCCACCTCGCCTGTGCGGCCACGGGAGCGCCGACGCTTCACCGTCGCGCCGTCTTCTCCGGCGATCGCGACGCGGTCAGGCACCAGGCGGCACAAGCGGCGCTGGCGCTGCTGCTTCGTCCCTGAGGCACGCCGCCACCGCCACCAGCAGCATCGCCAGCGGCAACGTCGCCGCCTCGGCTTCGAGATGGTCGTCGCCCCGGGTCAGGGCGGCATAGGGGAAGATGCCGGTGACGTTGAAGCCGGTGTGCATCTTCCAGCCCGGCAAGGACGTCGCCACCAAGCCGCGGCAGGCCTCCACGGAAGCGCTGAAGGCGGCCGGCGCCGCCGCGAACGCGTCGGCGACCGCCTGATCGAGGGCGGGATCGGCACCGGTGGCGCCCTTGAGCCGCGCCGAAAGATCGTACCACGCCGCCATCGCCACCTCGCCAGCCCCATCGCCCTCACAACACCAGAGCGCCCGCGCCGAGACAAGCGGCATTTCCACGCCCGGCGAGTTTCGCTATCATTCGTCCCGCAGGTTGTTTTACGCTGGACCGGTCATGGCACCGATGGACGACGACGCTTCCCCCGAGGACATCCTCCGCTTTCCCCGCGGCGCGGTGATCTTTTCCCAGGGCGATACCGGCGATGCCGCCTATGTGCTTCGCGCCGGCACCGTCACCCTGCACCAGACCATCGACGGCCTCGTGGTGGAACTGGGGGCCGTCGAGCCGGGATCGATCTTCGGCGAAATGGCGATCATCGACGGCGGCGGGCGGCGGGTGACCACCGCCGTTGCCGTCGAAGACTGCGTGTTGACCCGCGTTCCCTATCCGGAGTTCCGCGCCCGCCTGGAGAAGACCGATTCGTTTCTCAAGGCGCTGATCGTGATGTTCATCAACAACATCCGCAACTCGCACCGCGCCTTCCTGCGCCGCCCGCGCTCGTATCGCGACAACGTGCGGCAGATGAAGGCGCTGTCGCTCAACATCCGCCGCTTCACCCCCAAGATGACCGACCGCGCCATCGCCGCCGAGACGCTGGAGGCGCTGGAGCGGCTCGACCATGCCCTGGCCGACCTTGCCGTCCTCGCCCACCGTTGCCAGGATTCCCGCCACGACCTGCTGATCGACCCCGCCGAGTCCGAGGGCATCGGCCTCAAGGAGGTGGTCGATTCCGAATCGCGCCGCGCCGTGCGGGCGGTGCGGATGGAAGGGACGTAGCCCAGAGGAACGCCCTCGAAGCCACGATGTGGCTGTCTCGAAGGGCGGGACGCCACTGGGCACAGCTCACGTCACCGGCGCCTGCCTCGCCTGAGGAGCTGCGGCCGGCAGGGTGAAGCGGAAGGTGGTGCCGGCCCCGGCGCCGGCCGATTCGACCCAGATGCGCCCGCCATGGTGTTCGACGATCTTGCGGCAGACGGCCAGGCCGATGCCGGTTCCCTCGTACTCGCCGCGCCCGTGCAGACGCTGGAAGACGCCGAAGATCCGCTCGGCGAATTGCGCGGGGATGCCGATCCCGTTGTCGGCAATCGCCAATTCCCAGGCGTCGCCATGGCAGGTCGCCGAAATGGTCACCGCGGGCGGGCGGTCGGGAAGCCGGTACTTGATCGCGTTGCCGATCAGGTTCTGGAACAAGCGCACCAGTTCGCCGTGGTTGCCGGCAATGCTGGCCGGCAGAGGGGTGGCGATGGTGACGCGGGCACCGGCCGCCTCGGTGGTGGCGGTGAGGATTTCAAGGGCATCGGCCACCGCTTTCCCGAGGTCGAC
>JACRFY010000096.1 GCA_016212565.1 Magnetospirillum sp.
GACTTACCCCGGCTTCGCCGAGGCGGTGCAGGGCCCGTGGCTGATGGAGCAGATGCAGAAGCAGGCCGAGCATGTCGGCGCCAACTTCATCTACGACACCATCCTGTCCGTCGACCTGTCCAAGCGGCCGTTCGTCGCCACCGGCGATTCGGGCGACACCTAGATCGGCGACACCGTGGTGGTGTGCACCGGGGCCACCGCGCGGTGGATGGGCATCGAGTCCGAGCGCAGGTTCCAGGGCTTCGGCGTCTCCGCCTGTGCCACCTGCGACGGCTTCTTCTTCAAGAACAAGGAGGTGGCGGTGATCGGCGGCGGCAATTCGGCGGTGGAAGAGGCGATCTACCTCGCCGGCATCGCCGCCAAGGTGACGCTGATCCATCGCCGCGACTCGCTGCGCGCCGAGAAGATCGCCCAGGACCGGCTGTTCGCCAATCCCAAGGTCGCCGTCGCCTGGGACAGCGTCGTCGACGAGGTGCTGGGCACCGACAACCCGCCCGGCGTCACCGGCGTGCGGCTGAAGAACGTCAAGACCGGCGCGTTGAGCGAGCTGTCCGTCGACGGCGTGGTCATCGCCATCGGCCACTCGCCCAACACCGAGCTGTTCAAGGGCGTGCTGGATGCCGACGACGAGGGCTATCTGATCACCGCCCCCGATTCGACCGCCACCAACGTCCCCGGGGTGTTCGCCGCCGGCGACGTCCAGGACAAGACCTACCGTCAGGCGGTCACCGCGGCCGGGACCGGCTGCATGGCGGCGCTGGAAGCGGAACGTTTTCTCGCCATCCATGGACATACCGCCGAAGTTGCGGCAGAGTGAGCCCACGATAACGGGAACGCCGCCGGCATGATTGCCGGCGGCCGCTTACCGGGAGAGGGAGCCCGGCCGCGACCATGGATTGGGACAAGCTCAGGGTCTTCCACGCCGTCGCCGAAGCCGGGAGTTTCACCCATGCCGGCGAGGTGCTCAATCTGAGCCAGTCGGCGGTCAGCCGGCAGATCAGTGCGCTCGAGGAATCCCTCAGCCTGCCGCTGTTCCACCGCCATGCCCGCGGCCTGATCCTCACCGAACAGGGCGAGCTGCTGTACAAGACCGCGCGCGAGATCTTCTCCAAGCTGGCGATGACCGAGGCGCTGCTGACGGAGAGCCGCGAGCGCCCGCAGGGTCCGCTGAAGATCACCACCACGGTGGCCTTCGGCAGCCTGTGGCTGACGCCGCGGATCAAGGAGTTCCTGGACCTCTATCCCGACATCCAGGTCACCATGGTGCTCTACGACGGCGAGCTGGACCTGGCGATGCGCGAGGCCGACGTCGCCATCCGCATGATGCCGCCGCGCCAGCCCGATCTGGTCCAGCGCCACCTGCTGACCATGAACTACAACGTCTACGCGGCGCCGGAATACCTGAAGAAGCACGGCATGCCGCGCTCGCCCGCGGATCTCGACGGCCATCGCATCATCGTCTACGGCGACGACCAGCGCATCTCGGCGCCGGTCTCGAACGTCAACTGGCTGCTGGAGGCCGGGGCGCGTCCCGGCGACCCACGCCGGCCGGTGCTGGAAGTCAACAACATCTACGGTATCTACCGGGCGGTAAAGTCGGGCCTGGGCGTCGCGGCGCTGCCCGATTACATGAGCACCGAGGCCGACAGTCTGGTCCATGTCCTGCCCGAGTTGAAGGGACCGAAGCTGGACGCCTATTTCGTCTATCCGGAAGAGCTTCGCCATTCGAAGCGGATTACGGTGTTCCGCGACTTTCTGCTGCACAAGATCGCCGAGAACGGTTGACTTGGGCCTTATCGGGTCATTGCCCGATCAATTTCAAACAATTCAGCCAGAAATACGGCGAATACCCGAGAAATCGGCGCGTGTTATGCGAGGTGCGCATGGCTCTGGCGACATTTTTCACATGGTTGGACTGGGGCATATGCCTTAAGAGAAGGCCCAGGCGCTGCTTTGCGGCACCAGTGTTGTTCCGGCGGGGTGTTGCCCCGCCATTTTCCCCGGGTGCAATGCCCGGGACCCGGGGTCCTCGGACCCCACGTCTCCTAGACGTGAAACCTCCCTGTTAGACTTAGGCCCCGGTGCATAACCGGGGCCTCTCTTTTCAAGGGGTTGGCGGATGGCCGCGGTGATCCTCGGCTGCCCCACGGGCGGATTAGTCAGTTCCTAGTCAGTGGCGGAAGGGCGAGGCGGCGGCGTAGTGCCGCGCCGGGATGATCGTCGGCTTGACCGCCGATTGCGAAGGGGGCCGGGGGGTGTCGCGGTGGTGCCGCCTTGCACCCCCACCCCAGGGGGGACCCCCCAAATCCGGTTGGGTCCCATCCGCGTGGGGACGCACAGTAATCCGCACGGCCGAGGCGGTTCCAGGGTCAATGGCGTCGGGATTTACGCGGCCGAAGCCAGCCGTTCCAAGGTCTGGTCTGACACGCCCTCCTCAACCACGTTGGCGGCGGTGGCGATGAGGGAGAGGCGGGTGCCCAGTAGCTGCTTGTTCCGCACGACGGCGATGCGGGCGGGCGGGTGCTCCAACTGGGTCAGATCGACGAACTTGGTCAGTGCCGAGGCAACGGAATTGGCGTGCTCCGATACGGGTTCGTAGACCGCCCGGTGCCCATCGGCACGAACCAGTGCCGTCACCGTCCAAGGTGTGTTGGAGGCTCCGAGGATCGTCGCGCCACGCTCGACCTTGGCGGGGGTGAACAAGCGGAACAGCCGCTCACACAGGCGGTCCGCCGCGTCCGCCTTCTGCCGCTCGTCCAGCCTGAAGGCTGCCACCTGAACGGCTTCCTGGGAGCAGGCGGCAATGACCGCGACGGCGCCGGCAAGCTGGTCCTGGCGTACGCCCAGGGAAAAGGCCTGATGGTCGAAGTGGACCCCGGCCCGAACGGCAACGGCAGGGGCCGAATGAGCGTAGATCTTGCCCGCCCCCATCAGGTCGGCTTCCTGAAAGCCCAAGCCAATGTCCGAAACCAGGAAGCAGCCATCATGGTGAGGGTCGATGCGCACCACCACCATCGATCCGCTGGGATACATGACGGGCAGGTTGATGAACGAGGCTTGACGCTCATGCCGCGTGTCGGCCAGGGCGCGGGCAGCACTGTCCACGACCTCCCGGAACGCCACGCTCTGTTCGTCCAAACCGTTCGTCATCACAACAACCTTGGCGCTGTCCACGGGGGCGCCGGGATGGCGGCCACACCCTCGATATTGAAGCACTGTCCCATCAGCGCCACCACGGCGGCGGCGCCATCCGGATCATAGTCCAACGGCACGGCAATGGGCAGGTTCCCTTTGACGTTATCGGCCAAGGGCAGGCCGTTGCCAACCATCCACTCGTAGTTCTCGCGGAAGAGGTGGATATGGGACAGGCGGAAGGGCCTGAGCCGCCATTCCTTCGGCCCCAAGTTCCTGTTGTTGTGCGGATTGATCGGACGCCAATCGATGCGTGTCACCGGGACCAGTTTGCGATGCCCTTGAATTGGTATTCCACCTGAAAGGTCAGATTTTGATCCGGATAGTCCCGGCTGCATTTACCGCGAAGGCGCAAACCGATTTGGGTCGTGCCGTCGATGTCCAGCGGAACAGTGAAGTTGAACTGGTCTCCCACCTCGACCCATTTCGGGGTTGAGGCGAGGGCCTTGGCAGCGGCGATGAGGGGCGGCAGGGCGGCGGGCACGGCATCACCCCATCAGTGACATGGCCTGGAGGATTTCCGCCACCCGGTCGCGCTTGGCGCCCTTGAACTGCTTGGCGACGGCCTCGACGGAGGGCTGAGGGCCGAGACGGGCCAGGGCGGCGCGGATGGCCTGCACCTGTTCGGGGAGCGCCTTCGGCCAGGGCGTCTTCTCGGCCAGGGCCTCGGGGGTGCCCTGGTCCACATCCATCGCCATGGTGGCCTGAGCCGGGGCGGCGACGCGGCCGGTCTGGAAGTCGGGGCGCAGCCAGCGGATCTTGCCGGCAACCTCTTCCTGCCACCGCTCCTTGTTCAGGGCCACCACGCGGGCGAGGATGTCGTCGTCGGCGAGGTCCGCCGGCCAGCCATAGGCCTCGGCAACCGCCGCGTCGAGCCGGTCGTGCAGGTGGCGCAGGGTGGTGACCAGCCCCTTGTCGTTGACGGCGCGGTCGTCGTCGTCGAGGGGCTGGCCGCTCTTCAGCTTGACCAGCACGTTGTAGATGCCGGTCAGGGTCAGCTCTGGGTAGGCGGCCTGCTGGCGCTTGCGCAGGGCGTCCAGCTCCTCGGCCAGGGCGCGGATGCGGGACTGTTGGTCGGGAGTGGCGTCGGGAAAGGGGAAGGTGTCGAAGCAGCGGGTCTTGTTGTAGCGCGGGTCATTGCCAACCCCCAACCGGCCGCCGGCCGCCAGTGCCCACACGACATGGACGCGGCTGGACAAGACGCCAAGGTGGTAGGCGTCGCTGCTGGCGACGTTCACCAGCATGTTGTCCGGTCGAATAGAGGCATCGAGGAACTGGAATGCCCGGTGTTTGGCTGTCTCGACCGTGGCGATGTACCGGGGAAGACCGGACAACGCTTTCCGAAAGCGTGGATTGTTTTCCCCAAACAGCCACCAGAACTCTTTGCGATAGCCACGCGGATTATGGTCACGCTCCGGCTTCACCCGCTCCAGAACCCACTGATAGACCTCGGGAAATTTCCGCCGAACGTCCTCTTCCGTCAGCCCGAACAGGTCGATGACCATGACCCCGCGTGGCTTGGCGGTCAGGTCCTTGCCGTTGCGATAGGGGAGGATGTGCGTCTCCAGCCCCGGCACCCGCCCAAGGCCGAGAGTCCGGGCCTCGTCCGGCGTGACGATGAAGCCGGCGCCGTGGAGTTTCACGCCGGGGGACGACAGCCCTTCGCCGGCCCTCAGCGCTTGCGCCTTGGTGACATTCGCGCCGATGGTCAGGTCGGCATTGATGGCCCCCCGGCGCTCGGTCAATTCCACGTCGGCGGCATCGCTGGTGCCGGCCCGTTCGGCGGTGACGGTCATCAATCGTCCGCCCGAGGCGCCGCGCACGCCAACCGTCATGGCGACCCGCACCTGTGCGGCGTCCCGCACGGCTTCCTGCTCGTCCTCGTTCAGCGCCTTGACCCATGGATGGTCGGGAATGGCGAAGGACAGGCCGATGGGGTGGCGGCCGGTCATGTGGCTCTCGACCACCCGGCGGCTGAAGGTCTGCGGCAGGCTGTTGGTGGTGATGAAGCCGAAGCGGCGGCTCTTGCCGGCCCGCACCCGCTCGGCCGCCTTGTGCCACCAGTACATGACGAAGTCGGCGGAGTTGGGCACCCGTTTGCCGTAGACCGACCACAGGGCCTCGGTGTAGCCGTCGCCCAGGTCCTGACGCAGGTCCTTGCCGCCGATGAAGGGCGGGTTGCCGATGATGAAATCGGCCTTGGGCCACTCGGCCGCCTTCGGCCCGACGTATTTCTCCACCGGCACCCGCCGGGCTTCGTCGGGGACCAAGTTGCCGGTGATCGGGTCCGGCTTCTTCGAGATGCCATCCCAGCGGCTCAAGGGTTTGCCGGCGGCATCCCTGACCAGTTCGACAGTTCGCCACGTCAGCAGGGCGTCGGCGGCGCGGATGTTGCCGAACTGCTTGAGCACCGGCTTGGGCCA
>JACRFY010000100.1 GCA_016212565.1 Magnetospirillum sp.
CCCCAGCACCTGGGTCGTGGCCTGGTAGTTGCGCTCGGTGGGCGACATCATGGTCAGGGACATGCCGGCATCGGTGTCGGCCATCTCGGCGACGACGGTGGCGCTCTTGGCGAACTTGGCCAGGGCGGCCTTGATGTCGGGGACGGCATCGGCCCCGACCGGGCTGCCGGCCAGGGCGGTTTCCACCGCCGCCAGGCCGCCGTCGAGGTCCTTGACCTTGACCGCCACCTCCTTGGCCATGCGCGCGATCTTGGTTTCGTCGCTTTCGTTGGCGGCGACCGAGGTCAGCTTGAACAGCGCCGACATCACCTGCTGCAACGCGCCGTCGAATTTCTGGGTCGCCTCCAGGCGGGCGATCACTTCCTGCTCCAGCGCCTCGACGTCGCGGGCATTGCCGGTCAGCAGCTGGAAGGCGGCGCCGCCCAGCAGGCACAGGATCAACAGCAGAATCGCCGGAGCGGCAGCGATCTTCGAGCGTATCGACAGATTCTCGATCAGCGGCATCGCTGCCTCCCGGCCAAGGCGTGGAGAGGTCAGGGCTTGTAGATACCGACGCAGACGACGGTATCGGCCAGGCGTTCGCAATAGGTCTGCTTGGGCTCGATCTTCTTGGTCATCGGATCGGTGAACTTGTAGTCCTGCCAGAACGACGCCTTGGTTTTCGCCAGCTCGACCCGCTCCTTGACGTAGAACTTGCCGTCGGTGTCCTGATTCTCGATCAGGTCCTTGCCGACCAGCTTGGGATTGGCGCCGTGGGCCAGGCATTTGCCCTGGACGTCGTAGACGATGACGTAGAGGTCGCGCTCGGCGAAACGGGGATCCTTGGCGGTGATCTCGCCATAGGCCTTCTCGGTGCCGGTCTGCTTGATGTAGGCGACCGCCTTCCTGGTCATGGCCACCGCTTCGTCGGCGGTGCCGTGCTCGGCGGCCAGGGCCGGGGCGGCGGAAATCAGGACGGCGAGGGCCGCCGAAGCCAGGAAACGGGTCGTCATCGCGCGTTCCTCCCCTGCTGCGGCGGATCGCCGCGGCAATCGTCGCACAGGGAGGATAGGCTAACGGAAATAGCCGTCCGCGGCAATGCATCGACCAACGTCGAGGATGGATGCCCACCTTTCGGCTCAACGACAACGAACGTTATGCCGAGAGACGAGTCGCGTTCCGGTTCATCCGCGTCCGGACGCGATCGCCTTCGGCGGCGTCAGACGCAGCGAGGTGATCTGGTTGCGGTGCCGGCGCAGCACCTCGAAGCGGAAGCCGTGAAAGCGGAAGGTCTGCCCCACCTGAGGAATCTGCCGCGATTCGTGCAGCACCAGGCCGGCGATGGTCGCCGCCTCCTCGTCGGGCAGCCGCCATTCGAATTCGCGGTTGAGGTCGCGGATGGTGACGCTGCCGTCGACGATGTACGAGCCGTCCGGCTGCGGCCGCACCCCGGCGACGGCGATGTCGTGCTCGTCGGCGATGTCGCCGACGATTTCCTCCAGGATGTCTTCCAGGGTGACCACGCCCATCAGGGTGCCGTATTCGTCGACCACCAGGGCGAAGTGCTCGCGGCGCTGACGGAAGGCGGCCAGTTGTTCGAGCAGGGTCGTGGAATCGGGGATGAACCATGGCTTGGACGCCAACGCGGCGACGTCCAGTTCCTCCAGCCGTCCGTCGAGGGCGCTGACCGCGCGCAGCACGTCCTTGGCATGGACGACGCCGATGACGTTGTCGGGGTTGTCCGTCCACACCGGCAGCCGGGTATAGGGGCTGGCGAGGATCTGGGTTACCAGTTCGCCCGGCGGCTGCCCGCCGTCGAGGGTGGCCATGGTGCGGCGATGGGTCATCACGTCGCCGACCTCGACGTCGGCGAGGTCGAGGATCGAGCGCAGCATGCGCCGCTCCTCCTTGACCTCTTCGGGGCGGGCGTGGACCTCGATGGCGCCGCGCAGCTCCATGATCGCCGCCTCGATGTCGGTGTCGGTGCTGGCCCGGGCGCCGAGCAGGCGCAGCAGGGCGGCGACGAAGACATGGACGGCGTGGATGGTCGGCCCCAGCACGGCGACGAACAGCCGCATCATCGGCGCGATGACCAAGGCGGCGCGGTTGGCGTGCTGGATGGCGAAGGTCTTGGGCAGGATCTCGCAGAACACCAGGATCACCACCGTCAGCCCGGCGGTGACGTAGATGATGCCCGCCTCGCCGAAGGCGGCGATGGCCAGGCTGGTGGCCAACGAGGTGGCGAGGATGTGCACCAGGGTGTTGCCGAGCAGGATCGAGCCGAGCAGGCGCTCCTTGTGGGCCAGAAGGCGGTTGACCCCCCCGGCGCGGTGGTCGCCCTCGGCCTCCAGCTGGTGCATCAGCGGCTTCGAGGCGACGGTCAGTGCCGTCTCGGACCCGGCAAAGAAGCCGAGCAGCGTCAGCAGCACGACAATGACGACGATTTCGACCACCATCGCCTCTATTCCCCCACGAAGTCGCGCAGCATCGTTTCCAGGGCCTCGTCCGCCACCTCGCGGGTGAGGAAGCAGGCCCCCAGCCCGCGGGCGAGGACGAAGGTGACGCGGCCGGCCTCGACCTTCTTGTCGCCGCCCATGTGGTGAATCAGCCGCCCGGCGTCCCAGGCGCGGTTGCCGGGCAGGCGCACCGGCAGGCCGAGGGCGGCGAAGTGACGCTCCAGCCGCTCGGCATCGGCGGCGGGGGCGAGGCCGAGATGCACCGACAGGCGCAGCGCCATCACCATGCCCAGCGCCACCGCCTCGCCGTGGAGCATTTCGTCGCAGAACCCGGTCTCGGCCTCCAGGGCATGGCCGAAGGTGTGGCCGAGGTTGAGCAGCGCCCGCTGGCCGCTCTCGCGTTCGTCGGCGCCGACGATGCGCGCCTTGGCCCGGCAACTGACCGCCACCGCCTCGGCGCGGGCGGCGGGATCGCCGTCGAGCACGCGGGGCGCATTGGCCTCCAGCCAGGCGAAGAACGGCTCGTCGTCGATCACCCCGTACTTGGCCACCTCGGCATAGCCGGCCAGCAATTGCCGTCGCGGCAGGGTGTCGAGGACGTCGGTATCGGCCAGCACCAGCCGCGGCTGGTGGAAGGCGCCGACCAGATTCTTGCCCTGGCGGGTGTTGAGGCCGGTCTTGCCGCCCACCGAGCTGTCGACCTGGGCCAGCAGGGTGGTGGGGATCTGCACGAAGTCGACGCCGCGCAGCAGCACCGCGGCGGCAAAGCCGGTCAGGTCGCCGATCACGCCGCCGCCCAGGGCCACCACCATGGTCTTGCGCTCGGCCCGCGCCTCCAGAATGGCATCGAGCAGGTCTTCGAGATGGGCGAAATCCTTGGTCTGTTCGCCATGGGCCAGCACGGTGTGGGCATGGGCGATGCCGGCGCC
The DNA here is from genome assembly GCA_016212565.1 of Magnetospirillum sp. Classification (GTDB taxonomy): domain Bacteria; phylum Pseudomonadota; class Alphaproteobacteria; order Rhodospirillales; family Magnetospirillaceae; genus JACRFY01. The sequence goes on from JACRFY010000100.1 coordinate 3,365, forward strand.
GTCCAGCGAGGCCAGCAGCCGGTCGAGGTAGAGCGGCGCGACCACATCGTCGGTGACCACGAAGGCATTGTGGCCGCGCATCGCCGCCTTGATCTGCGCACCGGCCCGGTCGAGCAGGCCGCGGCCGATGCGGATGGGGTAGGAGCGCTCGCCCAGCGCGACGGTCAATTCCTGTACGGTCATCGCGGTAACTCCGAAAGGCGGGCGAGGGCATCGAGGACGTGGTCGACATTGGCGTCCGGCGGCTCGTCGGTGGAATCGACGATGGTGTCGGCCTCGGCATAGAGGGGATAGCGCTGCTCGATCAGCCGGCCGAGAATCTCGCGCGGGTCGCCGGTCTTCAGCAGCGGGCGATGGTCGCGGCCGGCGGTGCGCTTGAGCAGCAGGTCGAGATCGGCGCGCAGCCACACCGACACCCCCAGCGCCTTGATGCGGGCGCGGGTCTCGGGATTGCAGAAGGCGCCGCCGCCGGTGGCCAGCACGCATTGCGGCCCGTCCATCAGCCGGGCGATCACCTTGCGCTCGCCCTCGCGGAAGGCGGGCTCGCCGTGACGGGCGAAATAGTCCGAGATGGCGACGCCGGCGGCGGCTTCGAATTCGACGTCGGAATCGAGGAAGGGCAGCTTCATTCGCGCCGCCAGACGCTTGCCGACGCAGGATTTGCCGGCCCCCATCAATCCGACCAGGACGATGGGGCGGCCCAGGCGGGCGGCCAGCATTTCGGGGGCGACGGGGGTCGTCACGGGCACGGTCCTCCCTGCCCATCGGCGACGACCAGCGAGCGGCGTTGATCGTAAACGGCGAGGCCGATACACTGCCCCAGATTCGCCATGGTCGGGTCCTAGCTTCCTTCGCGCAATGGCGGCGGGGCCGGCCGGCGAAGGCCAGCTCCATTTCGCTTTTAGCCGCCCGGGACCGGGCGTGTCCAGTTCGTCATCGCCAGAGTAGAGGTCCATGAGCAAGCTAACCGGAATGCTGGTCGTCCTGATGCTCGCCACCGTTGTCGGCGGCGGCATTTTCCTTGCCACATTCGACCTGCCGCCGCCCTCGGCCAAGGTGGAGAAAGTGATCCCGGATGAGCGTTTGCCGCGTTGATGCGTTTCTCCCCGTCCGTCGCCTCGCGGCGGCCGGATTCCTGCTGACGGTTCTTTCGGCCCAGGGCGGCACCGTCGTCACCCCGCTGGAAGGCGAACCGTGGGTGCCGCCGGCGACCGTGCTGGAGGCGCCGCCGTCGAAGACCTCGGTGCAGGCGGCGACGCTGGCGCCGCCGTCGCCCGATGCCGCCGGCCTGCTCGACGAGAAGCGCGGCGGCCTGCCGGCGGCGCTGTGGCACGATACCTCGGCCACCACGGTGCGGGCGCTGCTGACCCGTCTGCCGGTGGAGACGCCGTCCCATGGCGTGCGCACCGTCGCCCGCCGGCTGCTGTCGAGTGCCGGCGCGGCCCCGGCCGCCGATGGCGGGGCCTCCCTGGTCGCCCAGCGCATCGACCGTCTGGCGGCGTTGGGCTTCCCCGACGACGCCGCGTCTCTGGCGGCGGTGGTGCCGGCCCAGGCCCAAGGCGCCTCGTTTCCGCGCCTGGAGATCGACCGCGCCCTGTTGAGCGGGGCGATGGATGCCGCCTGCCCGGCGGTGGCGCGGATGCTGGGCAGCGCGCCCGATGCCGAGCTGGCCAAGGCCCAGGTGCTGTGCCAGTTCGTCACCGGCAAGAAGCTGGAGGGCGGGTTGGCCCTCGACCTGCTGCGCGAGCGCAAGGACGCCGATCATCCCTTCATCGCCGCGGTCGAGGTCCTGAGCGGCTTGCCGCCGCTCCCGGTCGCCTCGCTGAAGTATCCCACGCCGGTGCAACTGGCGGCGTTCCGTGCCGCCAAAATGGCGCTGCCGGCCGATGCCGTCGATACCGCTCATCCCGGATTGCTGGCGGCGATCATCGCTTCGACGGCCACCGCGCTCGACCTGCGCATCGCCGCCGTCGAGCGCGCCGAGGCCGTGGGGGTGCTGGACACCGACACCGCCCGCCGTCTGCTGGGCGAAGTCGCCTTCACCCCCGAAGACCTGATGCAGCCGCTGGCTCGTGCCGAGACCGTGCCGGGCCCGCGGGCGCTGGCCCTGCTGGTGAAGGCCGCCGATGCCGCGACCGAGCCGTCGGTTCGCCTCGCCCTGATCGTCAAGGCCCTGGATCTGGCGCAGGCGCGTGGCCGCGCCGCCACCGCCGCCCGCCTGCTGGCGCCGCTCGCCGCCACCATCAAGCCGGGGCCGGAGGTGGTGGCCGCCGCCGCACCGATGGCGCGGCTGCTGTTGCTGGCGGGACGGACGGAAGGCGCCGCCAAGTGGCTGGATATCGCACGCGCCAACGGCAGCGCCGCGCCGCTGGAACTCGCCGCCCGCCTGGCGGGACTCGACGCCGCGCAGGCCGCCAAGCCTGCCGCCGCCGCCGACCGCCAGGCCGCCGTGGCGCTGGCGCTGCTGTCGGCCTTGGGCGAGCGGGTCGGCGACGAGGAATGGCTGCCGCATCTGGCCTTGCCCGCCGAAGCGGGGGCGAATGCGGCGCTGTGGCATCTGCTCGACGGTGCCGTCCGCTCCCGTCGCATCGGCGTCACCCTGCTGGCGGGATTGGCTTCGCTTGGCGATGGCCCGCTGGCCAAGGCCGAGCCGGTCACCCTGCACCGGGTGACGGCGGCCCTGAAGGCGGCCGGGCTGGAGAAGGACGCGCGGCGCTTCGCCGTCGAGGCGGCGCTGGCCAACGGCCTGATGGAGGCCGCCGCGATGCGGTCGGGCAGCTGAGGTGATGGCGGAGGCCGGACTGAGCGCCGTCGAAACCTGGGTGTTCGACCTCGACAACACGCTCTATCCGGCCACCTGCAACCTGTTCCCGCAGATCGACGTCCGCATGCGCCGCTTCATCGCCGACCGGCTGGGCCTCGGTCTCGACGAGGCCTTCGCGTTGCAGAAGCGCTATTACCGCGAGTTCGGCACCACCCTGCGCGGCCTGATGCTGGTCCATGGCCTGGAGCCGTCGGAATACCTCGCCTATGTCCACGACATCGACCACTCGGTGCTCGAACCCTGCCCGCGCCTTCAGGCGGCGTTGGCGCGGCTGCCGGGGCGCAAGCTGATCTTCACCAACGGCTCGGAGCGTCATGCCGAGGCGGTGCTCGACCGGCTCGGTCTGGCCCGGCAGTTCGCGGCCATTTTCGACGTCGCCGCCGCCGGCTATGTCCCCAAGCCGCAGCCGGAGACCTACGCCCTGCTCTGCGACCGCCATGCCGTCGATCCGCGGCGTGCGGCGATGGTCGAGGATCTGCAACGCAATCTGGAACCGGCGTTCCGCTTGGGCATGAAGACGGTGTGGGTGCGCCACAGCGACCACCCCGACGCCGCATACGCGGCGCTGGAGGATGGCGACCTCTCGCATGTCGACTACATCACCGACGATCTGGCCGGTTGGCTGGCGACGGCCGTTGGTTAAGCCAGCGCGGCGCTTGAGCGAAACCCTCGCGGTATGAATGGGACATTCATGCCGCCGGTATCATCGCGGCCGCAGGCGAGGGGCAGAATCAAGCGTGCCCGGCGTCGCCGGACAGCGAGCCGAAGTCGATGCCCAGGCGGTGGATCGCCCGCTGCCACTTCAGTTCGAGATCGCGGTCGAAGATCAGATTTTCGTCGGCCGGAGCATTCAGCCACACGTTCTCGCGGATTTCGGCATCGAGCTGGCCGGCGCCCCAGCCGGCATATCCCAACGCCAGCAGGCATTGCCTGGGGCCCGAGCCGTCGGCGATCGCCTTCAGCACATCGACCGTCGCCGTCAGCGCCACGCCGCCCGGCACCACCATCGAGGTGTCGTGCATGTAGTCCGACGAATGCAGGACGAAGCCGCGGCCGCCCTCGACCGGACCGCCGAAATGGATGCGCACGTCCTCGCAGGCCGGGCTGGGGGGAATCTCCAGTTGCTCCAGCAGGTCGGTGAAATTGAGCCCCTCGAACAGCCGGTTGACCATGATGCCCATGGCGCCCTCTGCCGAGTGCGCGCACAGGTAAACCACCGCCCGCGAGAATCGGGGGTCGCGCATTTGCGGCATCGCGATCAACAACTGGCCGGCGAGATATCCGGACGTCTTCTGCATTGGCATGCCCCCACACATATGCCGGTCATCGATGGAAAGCAACCCCGGCCCAAGGGGGCGGCGCTCACCCGCCCTTGGCGGCACGGATAAAGGCCTCGATGCGGGCTGGATCCTTGATTCCGGGCGCGCTTTCGACCCCCGAGGAGACGTCGACCGCCGGGGCGCCGCTGATGCGGATGGCCTCGGCGACGTTGGCGGCGTCGAGGCCGCCGGCCAGCATCCACGGCAAGGGCGCGCGCCAGCCGGTCAGCAGCGACCAGTCGAAGGCGGCGGCATTGCCGCCCGGCAGCACCGCGCCCTTGGGCGGGCGGGCATCGAACAGCAGGCGGTCGGCGACGTCGAGGAACGGCGCGGCGGCGGCCAGGTCGACGGCGGTGGCGACCGGGATCACCTTCATCACCGGCAGGCCGTATTCCAGCCGCACCGCGGCGATGCGCTCGGGGCTCTCGCTGCCGTGGAATTGCAGCAGATCGAGGCGCACCTGGGTCAGCACCGCGTCGAGGGTGGCGTCGTCGGCATCGACGAACAGGCCGACCTTCGTCACGTCTTCGGGGACCAGATCGGCCAATTCGGCGGCGCGGGCGATGGTGAGATGACGCGGCGAGGGGGGGAAGAACACCAGGCCGACCAGATCGGCGCCACCATCGACCGCCGCCACCATCGCCTCTTCGTCGGTGATGCCGCAGATCTTGACCTCGACCATCACGCCAGTTCCTCGGCGATGCGCCGGGCCGCCGCCGCCGGGTCGGGGGCGGCGGTGATCGGGCGGCCGATCACCAGCAGATCGGCGCCTTGGTCGATGGCCTGGCGCGGGGTCATGACCCGCTTCTGATCGCCGGCCTCGGCCCAGGCGGGGCGGATCCCGGGGACCACCAGCTTCAGGTGAGGGTCGATCATTCCCCGCAGGCCGGCCACCTCGTGGGGCGAGCACACCAGGCCGTCGACGCCGGCCAACTGGGCGAGATCGGCCAGCCGCGCCACCTGGTCGGCCACGGCGCCCTGATAGCCCACCGCCCGCATCGCCGCCTCATCGAGGCTGGTGAGGATGGTCACCGCCAGGACCTTGGTGCCCGGCGCATGGGTGCGGGCGGCGGCAACCGCCGCCTTCATCATCTCCATGCCGCCGGAGGCGTGGATGGTGGTCAGCGCCGGGGCCAGTGGGGCGAGGCCGCGCATCGCGCCGGCGACGGTGTTGGGAATGTCGTGCAGCTTGAGATCGAGGAACACCGGCAGGCCCAATTCGGCGACCGCAGCGACCCCGGCGGGGCCGGTGGCGGTGAAGAATTCCAGGCCGAGCTTGAGCCCGCCGACCAGTCCGTCCAACGTCAGCGCGGTGGCGCGGGCGGTGGCGGCGTCGGTGGTGTCGAGGGCGACGAAGACGGGCGAGGCCGCGGTCATCGGGTCATCCAATCCATGGGGTTCAGGACGGCGGCAGCGTCGGCGGACGGGCGGCGTCGATCTGGCGGGCCAGGGCGTCGGCCCGCAGGCGCTCGGCCCGGGCGTGGCGGCGCGCCGCCCGCCGGCCGATTCCGCCCACCGCCATGCCCACCGCCAGGCCGAGGGCCAGCGGCACCAGCACCAGCAGATAGAGCGGCAGGTCGACCGACCATGGCAGCGGCCACAGCTCCAGGCGCACTTCGTGGCGATTGGCGACGGCGAAAATCACCGCCGCCACCGCGATCAGCAAGGTCGCCAGGGAGCGCAGGCGCCGCACGGCCGCGCTACTCGTCGCCGCCGACGTTGAGCCGCTCGCGCAACTGCTTGCCGGTCTTGAAGAAGGGAATGGTCTTGCCTTCGACCGCCACCTGGGCGCCGGTGCGCGGGTTGCGGCCCTGACGGGCCTCGCGCCGCTTCACCGAAAAGGCGCCGAAACCGCGCAGTTCGACCCGGTCGCCGCGGGTCAGGGCGGTGGCGATTTCGTCGAAAATGGTGGTGACGATGCGCTCGACATCGCGCTGGTAGAGATGGGGATTCTTCTCCGCCAGGCGGGCAATCAGCTCCGACTTGGTCATGGCGTGGTCCTTGAAGTTGCGCCGCAAGCCTGCCAAGCGGGCGGGGGCATGTCAAGGCAAGGGGTGGCCGCCGACGGAAAGCGACGATGGGGAGCGAGTTGAACATCGTCCTTCGATCTGGGAAGATTGCGCCGCCGCGGACAGGGAGGTTGTCGATGCGCCAGGAACTCAGGGACCTCAAGATGCACATCTACGAGGATGGGGAGATCGACGAAGCGGAAGTCCGCCTGCTGGTCGGCGTGTTCGCCGCCTCGGGCATCGGCGAGGAGGAAGCGCGGCTGCTGTTCGACCTCAACACCATGGTGTCGGGTCACACCGTGCCGGAATCGTTCGAGCAGCTGTTCATCGCCGGGATCAGCGCCTTCGCCATCGATGCCGACGGCATCGTGACCGCCGAACGGTGGGCGTGGCTGAAGGACAACCTGTTCAAGGACGATGCCGTCGACGCACTGGAGAGGCGGTTGCTGCGCGCCATCGCCGCCAGGGCGACATCGGTGCCGGAGGAACTGTCGGCGCAGCTCGGGTAGCGGCGCACCGGCACCAATTTCCCGATGCCCGGCATGAATTGCCGGGTCCGCCCGGATCCGTTTCGGGGTCCCGTTTCGCTACTATCTTGGAATATCGTTGTTTTCTCCTGACCGGTGCGACTGGCACGGGCCCTGCACAGGGAGTCCTGCCAAAGCTCCAAGCGGGGAAGCCAACCATGACCACCATCACCTCGATCAACAAGAAGGTCCTCGAGCAGGCCAACATGACCCTGGCCGGCAAGGCGCAGGGGCAGACCCAGACGGCCGAGCAGGCCTTCGCGGCGGCGTTGGCGCGGGCCTCCTCGTATTCGCTGGCGGGAACGCCGCAGAACACCGTGGGCAGTGCGCTGAGTCGCCACCTGGAGCGCAAGGCCAGCGAAACCACCCGCTCCGAGCAGGCCGAGAAGCCGCAGCGCCCCGAGGCCAAGACCGTCGACAAGCCCAAGGTCAAGGAGGCCAAGGCCCCGACGAAGCCCGAGCGGGCCGAGCAGCCCCAGGCCAAGCCGGAGCCGCGCGACACCGCCGCCGCCCCGTCGTCCGACGCCGCCGATGGTGCGGTCGAGACCAGGACGGCCGCCGGCGACAGCGACCCGTCCGGCGACCAGCAGACGGCGACCGACCAGGGCGCCGGTCAGGCCGCCGACACCGGCGCGACCGCGGTCGACAATACCCAGGCCGCGCAGGCCACCACCGGCCAGATGGTCGGGCAGGTGATCGAGGCCAAGACCGACGGCACCGCCGCGGTCGAGATCGTCGCCGATGACGCGGCCGAGGGCCAGGCCGTCGACGGCGAAGCCGGCCAGGCCCAGACCCGGCAGGCCGCCGACGCCGGCGCCGAGGAGCTTGGCGACGCCTTCGATGCCACGCTGACCGCCACCGCCGCCAAGTCGACCAAGACCGGGAACAACGCCGAAGCCGAAGCCGCCCAGGCTGCCGCCGATCTCGCCAGCCAGCAGGCCGACGACCTTGCCGCCGTGCTGGCGGGAAGCGGAGCGGCGCTGAAGGTGCAGGTCAAGGTCAACGACCAGACCGCCGCCCAGAGCGCCGATCTCGCCACGGCCGACGCCGCCGCCACCCTGATCGATGCCATGCTGGCCCTCGATCCCGACAGCCAGCCGGTGCAGACCGGGGCGCAGACCGGGCAGGGACAGTCGGGCGGCCAGGGGACCGATACCGCCGGGCAGCAGGTCGGCGCCAATGGTGCGCTCAGCAACGCGCAAGCCGCCGAGGGCCGGGCCGAGGCGGCCAAGCCGTTCCTCGCCGCCTTGGCCGCGCAACTCGAGGCCGGCAACACCAACACCAATCAGACGCAATCCGCCCAAGGCCAGAACGGCCCGTCGGTGGCCGGGCTGAATGGCGCGGGGGGTGTGCAGGGGACGCAGAAGGCGGCTCCCACCCAAGCCGCCCAGGCGCCCCAAGCCCCGCGCCACATTCCGCCGCAGCAGGTGATCGATCAGGTCACGGTGCAGATCGACAAGGCGGTCAAGGACGGCCAGGACACCATCAAGGTGCAGTTGAAGCCGGTCGAATTGGGCCGCATCGAGGTCAAGCTGGAGATGGGCAGCGATGGCAAGGTGACCGGTACCGTCACCGCCGACCGGGCCGAGACCCTGCAAATTCTGCAAAAGGACGCCCGCGGTCTGGAAAAGGCCCTCCAGGATGCCGGGCTGAAGGCCGAAAGCGGCTCGCTGTCCTTCAACCTGCGCGGCGAGCAGCAGCAGAACGCCAACGACAACGGCTCGGGCCGTTCCGGCCGCGGCCGCCGTCCGCTGACCGGCATCGATGCCACCGCCGAGGGCGCCACCGCCGCCGGCCAGAGCACCGGCTCCGGCCGCCGCTCCGGCGTCGACATCGTCGCCTGATAGGAGAGCGTCATGACCACCACCGGCAACAATGCGGCCGTCACCAGCAACATGAACGCTGCGAGCACCGCCTCCAGCGCCGACACCAAGTCGTCGCTCAGTCGCTCGAAACTGGCCAGCAACTTCGACACCTTCCTGACCATGCTGACCACCCAGCTCAAGCACCAGGACCCGCTGTCGCCGATGGATTCGACGCAGTTCACCAGCCAGCTGGTGCAGTTCGCCAACGTCGAACAGCAGATCAATGCCAACACCAACCTGGAAAAGCTGATCGGCATCCAGAGCGTCAACCAGACCTCGATGGCGATCGGCTATCTCGGCCAGACGGTGGAAGTCCCCACCGTCGCCTTGGCCCTGCAGGACGGCAAGGCGGCGTTCAGCTACACGCTGCCCGAGGAGGCCAAGGCCATTGCCGTGCAGATCAAGGACTCGGCCGGGAAGTATGTCGCCACCCTGAAGAGCGCCACCGGGGAATCGGGCCGCCACGAGATGACGTGGGACGGCAAGGATTCCAACGGCAACGCGGTCAAGGACGGCGTCTATCAGGTCAGCATCATTGCGGCGAAAGCCGACGGCACCGAGTTGGGCACCGGTGTCAGCACCTATGGCCGCGTCACCGACGTGTCCTCGGATTCGAGCGGAACCCTGTTGTCCCTGAGTGGGGTGGTGACCGCCATCGACCAGGTATTGACCATTCGCGAAACCGCCAGCCTGAAGAACTGACCGGGCAAGGGCGAGAGCGGTAGGAGGATGTCATGAGCTTGTACGGCGCTTTGTTCTCGGGTGTGTCCGGTTTGGCTGCGCAGTCGTCTGCGATGGGTGCCATCTCCGACAACATCACCAACGTCAACACCATCGGCTACAAGGGCTCCAAGGTGAATTTCTCCACCTTGGTCACCAAGCAGGTGTCGCTGACCAACTACTCGCCCGGCGGCGTGCAGTCCAAGCCGCGCCACGGCATCGACGTCCAGGGCCTGCTCCAGGCCTCCAGCTCGTCGACCGACGTGTCGCTGTCCGGCCAGGGCTTCTTCGTCGTCAACGAGGCCGCCGAACCGGCCGACGGCGACCTGTTCGCCTACACCCGGGCCGGGTCGTTCAAGGTCGACAAGGAAGGCTATCTGCAGAACGTGTCGGGCTGGTACATGCAGGGCTGGCCGCTGATGAACTGGGACAACGCCACCCAGGCGGTCCAGGTCCCGGTCGGCAACGACATCTTCATGAAGTCCTACAAGGACACCGACGGCAACACCGTCTACATCAACGACAACATCGTTTCGTCGGACCATCTGAAGGCGCTGAATCTCAACGAAATTTCCGGCACCGCCTCGCAGACCCGCAACATCCGCATGGGCGCCAACCTGCCGTCGGGCGACGCGGTCGGCGATACCCACCAGACCAACGTGCTGATCTACGACTCGCTGGGCAACGACAACAACATCTCGATGTACTGGCAGAAGACGGCGCAGAACGCCTGGGATCTGGAAGTGCAGCCGCCCTACGGCGCCAAGAAGCTCGACGTCTACGACACCACCGGCAACCTGTACGGCAGCATGGGCCGTCTGGATTTCATGGACGAGCCGGATGCCGGCGCCGTCACCATGACCCTCAACGGCACCACCTGGACCTTCAACGTCGGCGACGGCAATTCCGGCTCGACGGCGAACAGCATCTATACCGATCCGAGTCTGACCTCGACGGTGGGCGATTACGTCACCAACTTCGCCAGCGAGATCAACAAGGCCTACCAGATGACCTACGCCTCGCAGGCGCAGACGCTGGTGCCGACCGGTGCCGCCGCCCCGGCCACCTTCACCACCGGGACGGGCGTCACCATCACCGCCGGCGGCGTCGACTACACCTATTCCGGGGCCGGTTTGAGCCCGGCGGCGACCGCGGCGGCCATCAACGCCGGAACGGCGTCCCACGGCATGACCGCGACCTGGGCCGCGGGTGCGCGCACGATGACCCTCACCAACGGCGGCGCCTCGTCGGTGTCGGTGGTGGGCAGCGGCGACCTGTGGGAGTTGGGCGGCACCATCGCCGCCGCCGGTACCGACGTCACCTCGGCCATCGACGTCTATGCCGCCAGCACCATCGTGCTCGACAATCCGGCCACCACCCTGACTCTGACCGGCCTGACCCTGGCCGGGGCGGTCAACTACATCAACAACAACACCGCCACGACCAAGGTCACCGCCTTCAACAACGGCGGCCAGATGGTGCTCTATACCGGCGAGGCCGAGACCAACAACCTGACCGCCACCGGCGACGCGCTGGGCTTCAACGGCACCCAGATCGTCGGCACCGGCCTGACCTATGCCGAGCGCATTTCGGGCACCAATTCGCTGGTCTTCCGCCAGTACGATACGGGCGCCACCGACGACCTCACCGTCGCCGGCCTGACCTCGATGACCACCAACGGCACCAAGATCCTCGAACAGGCCTGGGACGTGACCTCGCCGGCCACCTTCACCCTGGCCAATCTGGATCTCGCCACCTCGACCACCAACGCCATCAACTTCAACGGCGACGGCACGCCGGCATCGATCAATGTCGCCTCGTTCAACATCGATTGGGCCAACGGGTCCGAAGACATGAGCGGCACCGACGAGATCGGCGTCTTCCTCGGCAACCCCGACGTGTCCGACGGCATGACCCAGCTGTCCGGCGACTACCAGATCGGCTATCTGAGCCAAAACGGCGCCAAGTTCGGCAATTTCGCCGGGGTGTCGATCAACAACACCGGCATCGTCACCGCCCTGTTCGACAACGGCGTGACCCGGCCGGTGTTCATGATCCCGGTGGCGACGTTCGTCAATCCCAACGGCATGGAAAGCCTGTCGGGCAACGTGTTCATCGAGACCGACTTCTCGGGCCAGCCGACCCTGCGCGAGGGCGGCGACGGGGGGGCCGCCGGTGTGCAGTCGGCGTCGCTGGAAGCCTCGACGGTCGATATCGGCGAGGAGTTCACCACCATGATCGTCACCCAGCGCGCCTATTCGGCGGCGGCGAAGATCATCACCACCGCCGACGAGATGCTCGACGAACTGGTGCACATCAAGCGTTAAGCCCTCGGCGGCGCGCCAGGGCTGCACCGCATCGGGGCCGGACCACAATCCGGCCCTTTTGCGTCAGCCGTCGACCATGGCGGCGTGGCGCCGTTCGAACACCACCGCGGCCGGCGCCCAATATTCCTCGCCGGTGCCGGCGATATCGCCGGCGCGCAGGTAGCAGCGCCAATCGGTCCGCGACAGCGCGTCGGCCGAGGAGGCAAAGCGCGCCAGTCGCCCGGTCAAGGTGCGAATCGCCCGCGCCTCGTCGGTCCGCGACACCAGGGTGGTCGAGAATACCACCATCGCCAGCTGGAAGGAATTGCCCTTGCCGTTGCGCAACACCAGGGCGCGGGCGCGGGCCAGATCGTCGGCGATGCAATTCCAGCTCTGGACGTTGCGCTTGACCTCGATCACCGCCCGCGGCTGCGGGCTCTTCGCCCAATAGAGCAGCAGATCGGCCCGTCCATTGGCCGCCATGTGCTGCGGGATGCCGGCATCGGCGGCGCCGGCATCGCGCGCCGCATCGGCCACCGAGTGCTCGGGCCAGACCGTCAGCGCGCCGCAATGCTCGCGCAGCAGATTGGCGATCGAGACCGTCAGCAGGTACTCCGGCGCCCAGGAGAAATAGCCGATATTGCGGGTCCACTCGGCATAGGTGCGCTGGGCCTCCGTGATCCCGGCCATGGCCGCCCAAACGATGGTGTCCTTCGAAATGCGGGTCATTCTAACCTCCTTCGGGCGACATCCAAGCAAAAACAACCGTAAAACGAGATGGACTTTGTATACATCATTGTCGGAGTGATATGGAATCAAAAAAATCGTAAAAAGGGTGCGGCGATGACAAGAAGGGTGGCAACGCTTCACGGATCTTCACCCCATACAGGAGAGCGTACACTGTCTTGCCGCAACGCTCGCATATCGAGTGGGCGTTCCTGTATTGCGCAGTCATTGCGCGATTCCCTTGCGCCGACGCCGCGAGCCCCCAGATTCCCTTGAGCACAGACAAGCGCCGAGGAGGGCCCGATGGCCAGGAAGCCGCAACCGAACACCGAGGCGGTTCTCTCCGCCGTTCTCGACTTGGCCGCCGAACGGGGGTGGCGGGCGGTGTCGCTGGCCGATGTCGCCGATCGCGCCGCCATCCCGCTCGCCGATCTGGTCGAGCAGTTCCCGACCAAGGGCGCGCTTCTGGCCGCCTATGCCCAGCGCATCGACCAGCGGATGCTGGCCGGCGGATCGGAACCCGGCGAGACCACGCGCGACCGGCTGTTCGAGGTCCTGATGCGCCGCTTCGAGGCCATGGCGCCCGACCGCCGGGGGCTGAAGGCGATCGCCGTCGGGCTCGGCGACGATCCGGCGGCGGTGCTGTGCGGCGGGCGGCGCTTCCTGCGTTCGATGGCCCTGGCGTTGGAGACCGCCGGCCTGTCCGCCGCGGGTCTGAGCGGTCTGGTCCGGGTCAATGGCGTGGCGGCGGTGGTGCTGTATACGCTGCGCACCTTCCTCGACGACGACAGCGGCGACCTGTCGCGGACCATGGCCCATCTCGATCGCGCCCTGCGGCGGGCCGAGACCATCGCCGGGTGGATGAGGCGACCGTGTTGCTCGCCGACGCCGTCTGCTGCAATGCACAATGGGCATTGACGGGGTACTCCCTCGGGCGTATCTTTTGCTGCACCGCAACATACTTCCGGGTTGGGAGAAGGTCATGGCCAGCAAGCAGCAGGGCGAGCAGTTGTTCGATTTCGATGTCAGCAAGTATCTGGGCGAGTTCAAGATGCCGGGCATCGACGTCGAGTCCCTGGTCGGCAGCCAGCGCAAGAACATCGAAGCGTTGAGCCAGGCCAATCGTCTTGCCTATGACGGCATGCAGGCGGTGGTGAAGCGTCAGGTCGAAATCCTGCGCCAGACCATGGACGAGGTGGCGCAGGCGACCAAGGACATGGCCGAGCCGGGCACGCCCCAGGATAAGGCGTCGAAGCAGACGACCCTGGCCAAGGATGCCTTCGAGCGCGCGCTGGGCAACATGCGCGAGCTGTCCGAGATGATGGCCAAGGCCAATTCCGAGGCCTTCGAGCTGCTCAACAAGCGGTTCAGCCAGAGCATGGAAGAGATGCGCGACGCGTTCGTCGCCGCCGGCAAGAAGTAAGTTCTCCGTCGCCGCACCACCGCCGCCGTCGCAAGTCGGCGGCGGTTTCGTTTGTCCCCAACCGCCTGCCGGGGCGCCGGGCGATTTTCGCCGGCAAATGCAGAGGGGCCTGCCCTTTCGTCGAAGATCGGCCTATATATTAGGTGTTGGCTATCTAGGGAACGAGGGGGATTGCATGATCGTCAGGACACTTGCCGCCGCGCTGGTCGGCATCGGTCTGCTGTGGGCTCATCCCAGCCAGGCCGTCATGGGCGGTTCCGGTTCCGCGGCCGAAGCCGAGGCGGTGACCTACGAGGACACCAAGGCCTTCGTCGACGAGGCGGTGGCCTTCATGAAGAAGGTCGGGCCGGAAAAGGCGTTCGCCGCCTTCAACGATCCCAAGGGCAAGTGGATCAAGGGCGAGCTGTACATCTTCGTCTTCAACATGAAGGGCGTCTATCTCGCCAGCGGCTTCGGCCCCGAGCGCACCGGCACCAACGCCTGGAAGATGGCCGACGCCACCGGCCAGCTGATGGTGGTGCAGGAAATCATCAAGCGGGCCAAGCGCGACGGGGCGGGCACCGTCGACTATCTGTGGAAGAACCCGGCCACCGGCAAGTTGCAGAACAAGACCTCCTACGTGGTGCGGGTCGACGACACCGTGGTCGGCGCCGGCTATTATCACCGCTGAAGGCTTGACCAACATCCAGGCGGCGGCGGAGCGCCGGGGGTAAGGTCGCGTCCTCACCGACGGGAGCGACCGCCATGATTCTGCGCATTCTTCCGGCGGCGGCCTTTGTCCTGGCCGCCGCCCTTGTGCTGCCTGCGGCCCGTGCCGCCGAGACCGTGACCTGCCCCGACCTCGCCACGGCCGTCCAGGTCGGCACCTGCCCCAGCGACGCCGATCTGCGCATCGCCTTCGACGGCCATTGCAGTGCCGATTCGCGCATGAACGACAAGGCCGGCGAGCAGTTGTGCCTCGATTTCCAGCGTTTCCGCAAAGAAAAGAACGTCGCGCTGTGGGAGGCGGGCGCCTTCCAGTCCTATCTGTCGTGCGATCCGCTGCCGCGCCTGTCGGGCCCCGCGGTGGAGATGCGGGTCACCAAGGTCGGCACCATCACCCGGGTGGTCTGCACCGGCGCGGACGGCACGGAATTCGCCTACCGCACCAAGGCGACGTGCACCGTCACGGGCAAGACGGCGACCTGCCGGTAGGCTGATCCCGCCGTCTCCGGTGATGATCGTTGTTGCGGCCGGGCGAGGCTGATTTACCACCAAGACGCCAAGAAAAATCAAGGCGCCAAGAGAGCCGACCCTCACCACCCATCACGTTGCAGGCCCAACCGGGAAGAAAAGTGAACCACAGAGACACAGAGGCACAGAGATGCCTTCCGGGTGTCTCCGCCACCGCGTTACGCGATCATTGCTATATCATTCCGTCGCCGGGAGGCGACTGCGGGGGGCGTCCGAACATTCTCTCTGTGCCTCTGTGTCTTCTCTAATCGGGGCGTTTTTTGCAAGTCCCTCAAGCATCTTCACGACCTTTCGTGCCATCGGCTGCGATGGCGGGGCATTGGATCGGAGTTCAGGCCGCCGTCAAGGCCGAAGCCGCCGCAGG
>JACRFY010000008.1 GCA_016212565.1 Magnetospirillum sp.
AGCGCCGGGTGAGGGAGTCGTTCGCGGCGCCCTCACCTTCCCACGGCTTCGCCGCGGGCCCCTCCCTCTCCCGCTTGCGGGCGAGGGGCCTGGTGGCCTTCGCCGCCCTCCTCTCCGCCTGCTCGTTCACCCCCGAATTGGCGGTCCCGGCGGTCGACCTGCCCGCCGGCTGGGCCAATGGCGCCGCGGGGGATGGCGCGGCTTTGCCGGCCGCGTGGTGGACGGAATTCGCCTCCCCCGAGCTCGACGCCCTGATCGCCGCCGCCTTCGCCCACAATCACGACCTGGCCGCCGCCGTCGCCCGCATCGAACAGGCCGAGGCGCAACTGAGCGTCTCCGGCGCGGCGCTGCTGCCCACCCTCGACGCCGGGGCCACGGCACAGACCGCCAAGCGGTCGCGCTCGTCGACCAGCACCTCGTCGACCACCTCGCGCTCGTCCTCCTCCCCGGTCAGCCGCAGCTATCAGGTCTCGCTGTCGGCATCCTACGAGATCGATTTCTGGGGCAAGACCCGCGCCGGCATCGCCGCCGCCGAATCGTCGCTGGCCGCCAGCCGCTTCGACCGCGACACCGTCGCCCTCACCCTGGCCGCCGACGTCGCCACCGCCTGGTTCCGCACCCTGGCCCTGACCGACCGCGTCGCCGTCGCGCGCAGCAATCTGGCCATCGCCCGCCAAACCCTGGAGGTGGCGGAAAAGCAGCAGAGTTTCGGCAAGACCTCGGGCCTCGAAGCGGCCCAGCAGCGCAGCGCCGTCGCCCTGATCGAGGCGCAACTGCCGGCCCTGGAACTGCAGCGGGCCCAGGCCGCCAATGCCCTGGCGGTGCTGACCGGCGCCGCACCGGCCGCCGTGGCGCTGGAGCGGCGCGGCCTGTCGGGAATCCCGGTGCCCACCGTGCCGGCCGGCCTGCCCTCCGCGTTGTTGCGTCGCCGCCCCGACGTCGCCGCCGCCGAGGCCCGTCTCGCCGCCGCCAACGCCGACATCGGCGCCGCCCGCGCCCAGTTGTTCCCCACCCTGTCGTTGTCGGCCGAGCGCGGCAATCTCAGCAGCGCCCTGGTGTCGCTGGCCGAGCCGCGCAACATCTTCTGGACCTTGGGGTCCAGCGTCGCCGCCACCCTGTTCGACAACGGCAAGCTGAGGGGGGCGGTGGTCCTGAGCGAGGCGCGGATGCGCGAGCTGGCCCAATCCTACCAGACGGCAGCCCTGGCCGCCCTCAAGGACGTCGAAGACGGCCTCGCCTCAACCTACTGGCTGGGCGAGCAGGAAACCGCCGAAGAGCGCGCCGTCGCCGCCGCCCGCGAAGCCCAACGCCTGGCCGAGATCCGCTACCGCGAGGGCGCGGTCGATTATCTCACCGCGCTTGAATCGCAACGCACCCTGTTGCAGGCCGAAGACGGCGCCGTGCAGGTGCGCCAGGCGCGGCTGGATGCGGCCGTCGGCCTGTTCAAGGCCCTGGGCGGCGGCTTCGAGCGGTGAAATTGCCGTCGCATTTTGTCGTTATCTCCTCCTTTTGGTGTGAATTCACCGGTTGCCGTGCCCCTCAACCAAGCGGATACTCCATAAGTGACGGGGCTAACGCTCCGATGGGGTGGGCATGATGTTCGACATAACCAGCGCTGGGTCATCCGGCGTTCGAACCATCTCACAGCACAGGGCCACGGACGTCTTGACGCCCGGGCGCAGCAATTTTTCGTGTCGCTGAAATTTGGCGCGATCGACTGCTGATTTCTTGGACAATGGGGAGAATCGATATCATGAAGATGAAGCTTATCACTGCCGCCGCCGCCGTCGCCCTTCTGGCCGGTTGCGCCGCGGATTTCGACACCAAGGAAGTTGCCGCCATCGCCCCCAAGGGCGAAGCCTTCACCCAGGCGCTGCAGAAGCATTACATCGAGCGTGCCGAATTCGAAGTCGGCGAGACCGACTGGCGCTCGGTGTCGTTCTTCAACACCCGCGCCCGCATGGCCGCCGAAGGCAAGGTCCCCGCGCTGCAGCAGCCGGCCGACCGCAACCTGAAGGCCAATGCCGAAGAAATCGGCGCCAGCTACACCAAGCTGGCCGCGGCCCTGTCGACCAACGCCCCGGCGAAGAATCCCGATGCCTGCGCCCTGGCCCAGACCTGGTTCGAGCATTGGCTGGAGCAGCAGGAAGAAGGCCACCAGCCGAAGGACATCGCCGAAGCCCGCACCGGCTTCATGAACGCGATGCCGAAGTGTCAGCCGGTCGCCGTCGTCGCCGCCGCCGCGCCGAAGATCGTCAAGACCTTTGCCGTCTACTTCGACACCAGCAAGGCGGCCATCCGGGCCGAGGCCAATCGGGTCCTCGCCGAGGTCGCCAAGGCCCAGGCCGAGATCAAGCCGGCCAACGTCTTCCTGTCCGGCCACACCGACACCGTCGGCAACGCCAAGGCCAATCAGGCGCTGTCGGCCAAGCGGGCTGCCGCCGTCGGCGACGCCCTGGCCAAGCTGGGCGTGAAGTCGTCGATGCTCGACGTCAAGGCGCATGGCGAGGATCACCTGGCCGTCGCCACCGCCGACAACACCAAGGAAGCCAAGAACCGCCGGGTCGAGATTCACTTCGAGAAGTGAGAACCCCACCCCAACGCGTCTCACTTCTCGCGCCCGGTCTCCGAAAGGGGGCCGGGCGGTTTCTTGACGGAGGCCCCATGTTTGCTGCGCGTCTGGTGGTTCTTGCCACCCTTCTCGCCCTGCCGGCCGCGGCGGCCGACGGCGACATCGGACAGATCAAAAGCGCCACCGGCGCGGTAAGCATCGAACGCGCCGGACAGCGTCTGGTCGCCACGCCCGGCGAGCGCGTGCGGCAGACCGATGTGGTGTCGACCGGCCCCGACGGCGCCGCCGGCATCACCTTCGCCGACAATTCGACCATGGCGCTGGGTCCCGACACCACCCTGGCACTCGAGCGTTTCCGCTTCGATTCGACCACCAATGAGGGCGCCTTCGCGACCCGCCTGTCCCACGGGACCCTGGCGGTCAAGTCGGGCAAGATCGTCCAGCAGACCCCCGAGGCGATGACGGTCCAGACTCCCACCGCCATCCTTGGCGTGCGCGGGACCGAATTCCTCGTCCGCGCCGGCAAGGAGTGACCGCCATGCGTCATGCCCGTTCCCTGATCGTCTTGTGCGGATTGCTGCTGTTGAGCGCTTGCGGTCTCAAGCCCGACGTCGTGGTGGTGCTGCCCGAAGACGGCGGCAAGGTCGGCGCGGTGGTGGTCCATCCGCGATCCGGCCCGGCAACCGTTCTCGACAAGCCCTACGCCGCCGCCCATGGCGCCAGCGGACGGATGGAGGCGGTGACCGTCGACCAGGCGGAGGTCGGCACGATCTTCGCCGCCGCCTTGGCCGCGCGTCCGGTACCGCCCAGGTCCTTCACCCTCTACTTCCGCGAAGGCAGCGACGAACTGGTCTTGTCCTCGAAGCCGGTCTTCGACGCGGTGTTCGCCGAAATCGCCCGGCGCAAGATCGCCGACGTGGTGGTGATCGGCCACACCGACCGGGTCGGCCTGCTGGTCGAGAACGACAAGCTGGCGCTGAAGCGGGCGGTGGCGATGAAGGAGACCCTGATCAAGCGCGGCATCGCCGCCGAAACCATCGCCGTCGCCGGCCGCGGCGAGCGCGAGCCGGTCGTCGCCACCGCCGACGAGGTGTCCGAGCCGAAGAACCGGCGGGTGGAGATTTCGGTGCGCTAGGGACCCGGCCGCCTTCCCGCGCAAGCGGGGCGGGCGGCTTACCCCACCACCTTGATCGCCGCCGAGAACAGATAGCCCCGCGCGTGCACGGTCTTGATCGGCGCACCGCCGCCGGTCGCCGCCTCGATCTTGCGCCGCAGCCGCCGCACCAGCGCCTCCAGGCTGCGGCTGCCGTAGTCGTCGTCGGCATAGCCCACCGCCTGCATCAAGCCGTGACGGGTGACGGTCTCGCCGGGATGTTCCAGCAGCCCGGCCCTCAGCCGCATCTCCGCCGAGGTCAGCGCCACCTCCGCCCCGCCACCGGACTGCAACACCCAGCCGGACCGGTCGAACACCCAGGATTCACCGCCGCGCTCGTCGTCGGGACGAGATTCGCCGTCGCCGCCGTTCAACCGGCGGGCCAGATTGGCCGCGGCCGCAGCCAACTCGCGGCAGTCGACCGGCTTGACGAAGTACAGGTCGGCGCCGCAGGAGAAGCCGCGGATGCGGTCCTCGGTCGAGCCCCGGGCGGTCATCATGACGATGCCGATCTCGGGGCGCTTGCGCAGCAATTCGGCGATGTCGAACCCGCTCTGATCGGGCAGGCCGACGTCGATGATGGCGATGTCGTAGCTCTCCGTCGCCAGCTTCTGGAAGAACGCCAGCGCCGAGCCGGCGGTGTCGACGGCAAAGCCGGACAGCGTCAGGCACTCCTCAAGCGTTTCGCGCAGGTCGGTATCGTCCTCGACGACGATCAGCCGGATCATTCCCCCCTCCCCCGTCATGATTCCCCCTCCCCGGTCAATCGCGGCAGCGTCACCGTGACCGTCGTTCCCCTCCCCGCCTCGCTGTCCAGGGCAAGGGTGCCGCCATGCAATTCGACGATCCGCCGGGCGATGCCCAGCCCCATGCCGGTGCCGGGCGTACCTGCCGCCTGGGGAGCCCGGTAGAACTTCTCGAACACCCGCTCGCGGTCTGCGGCGGCGATGCCGATGCCCTGATCGGCGACGGCGATGCGCAGCGCGGTGGCGGTCGCGGTGACGCTCACCGTCACTGCGGTGCCGTCGCCGGAATACTTCAGGGCGTTGTCGAGCAGGTTGAGCAGCGCCGTCGACAACAGCGGCGGATCGGCCATCAGCCGCAGGTCGCCCTCGGCGACATCGACCGCGATCCGGCGTCGCGGATGATGGCCCTGCGCCAGGCGCACCGCCTTGCTCAGACAGTCGTGCAAGGGCAGCGGCACCGGTGCCGCCGGCATCCCCGCCCCGTCGGCCTTGGCCCGCACCAGACCGACGTCGACGATCTCCACCAGACGCTCGACCGCCCGGCGCATGCGGGCGATGGGCGTGCCCAGTTCCGGATCGGCGGTGCGCATTTCGACCACATTAAGGTTGGCCCGCAGCACCGCCAGCGGCGTGCGGTATTCGTGCGAGACCATGTCGATGAACTGCATGCGGTCGGCGGCGGCCCGGCGCTCGGCTTCCAACTCGCCGGCCAGGAAGGCGGCCTCGAGATGCTCGCGCTCCAGCGCGCGGACCAGCGCCTGTTTCTGCCGCTGCGCCTCGGCCAACACCGTCGCCAGCATGGTCACGAACACCACCGCCGCGCCAATGGCAGGGCTGGCGACGGCGATCTGCCAGCCGCGACCGGCGAAGGCGGCAGGGCCGAGCGGCGGCAGCGGCGCCACCGCGCCGACGACCAGGACGACGAACCGACGCGGCGCCACCCGCGGCATCAGCCCGATCAGCGCCAGCGCCAGCGCCAGCATCGCCGCCGCCTCGGCCAGACCCGCCCAGGACGGCCGCCGTGGCGGCTCCCCGCCCAACAGGGTGGCGATCATGCGGGCGTGGATTTCGACGCCGTTCATCTCACCCATCGGGGTGCGCGGCCGCTCCACCAGCCCGAGGCCGGTGACCCCCACCAGCACCAGTCGCCCGGCGAAGGTGCCGGTCGGCACCTGCCCCGCCAGAACCGCCGCCGCCGTGACCACCGGCCCCGGAGACTGCGCCGCATAGCGCACCGCCAGACTGCCGTCGCCGTCGACCGGCAGGGTCAACGGCCCCACCCTCAGCGCGGCGATGCCATGCGGCGCGACGACCAGCTCGGCGGCCGCGACCCCGGTGGCCACCCGCACCATTTCCGCCGCCAGCCCCAATGCCGGCCGGCCTTCGGCCATCGCCACCAGGGGCAGGCGCCGCACCGTGCCGTCGCCGTCCCGCGCGACGCTCAGCAGGCCGTGACCGGATGCGGCGCGGTCGACGACGCGAACGCTGCGCAGCACATGGCCATAGACGGGCAGCAGCGCGGCGGGGTCGCTGCCCTTGACCAGCACCGGCGGCAGCGGTCCCGGCGGCGAGGCCGACCCGCCGTCCGGCACTCCGGCGATCCCGACCACCACCGGTGCCCGGGCCAGTGCCGCCGCCAGCCGCTCGTCGTGAGAGGGCAACGCCGCCAGGGCCCGCCGCGCCGCTTCGGGCAGCGCCGCACCGTCGCGCTCGAGCACGGCGGCGGGCGAAAAGCGGTCGGGCTCCGGCATCAGGATGTCGATACCGATCGCCGCCGCGCCGTCGGCGGCCACCGCGTCGATCAGCGCCGCCAGAACGGTGCGCGGCCACGGCCACTGGCCGTGGGCCTTGAGACTGCCCTCGTCGACGGCCACCACCGCCACCGGCACGTCCGCAGCCAGGGGAGGGACCAGCCTTTGATAGGCATCGAAGAGGTGGCGACGCAGTTCGACGACCGGCTCCGGCGCCCAGGCCTGGACTGCCAGACATAGCACCGCAACCACCGCTCCCAAGGTCCGGCCCTGCCCGAACGTCCGTCCGCGACCCGCCGCCAACGGCAGTCCCCTTTTTCAGCGCTCCCCAACGCAGCGGCAAATCCTACCAGGAATTGGGGGGACACGCCCGCCGATTTCCATGGTGCCGTTGCCCCGTTGCGCTATTCTCATCGACCGCATGAGCCATTGTGGAACGGAACGCCGTGCCCCAGGGATTGGCAATCTTCCTCGCCCTCTGTCTGGTCTCCCGGGTTGCCGTCGGCGCCGACCTCGCCTTCATCACCGTCGAGGCCGCTCCGTGGGCGTCGTTCGACGAGGCCGCCAAACGCGCGACCGGGGCCTTCCCCGATCTGGTCGCCGAGTTGGAGCGCCGCACCGGCCACAGCATCGCCATCGCCATGCAACCCTACGCCCGCGTCGAGCGCGAGTTGGAAAGCGGCTCCCACGACTGCACCATCCTGCTGTGGAGCGATACCCGCGCCGCCATCGTCGAGCGCGGCGAGGACGTCTATGCGATGAGCTTCGGCATCATCGCCCGCAGCGGCGTGCCCCTGACCGCCTACGAGGACCTGCGGCCGCTGACGGTGTCGGTCATTCGCGGCCTGTCGCTCGACCCGCGCTTCGACGGCGACGACGGCCTGCGCAAGGATTTCGACAAGGACTACCGGATGGGATTGACGAAGATCGCCCATGGCCGCGCCGACGCCATCGCCGGCGCCCTGCCGACCATCGTTCATCTGGCCCGTCGCCTCGGCATCGAAGCGGTGCTTGGCGACCGTCTGGTCGTCAATCGCCGCCCGCTGGCGCTGCAATGCTCCAGGCACTCGCGCCACCCGGGGACGATGGAGGGGTTGAACGCCGCCCTTCGCGCCATGCGCGGCGACGGCAGCCTGTCGCGCATCCTGGCACGACACGGGTATTTCTGATGCTATGATCGTCCTGCCATGATTGACCAGCCCACGTTAGCCGACATCGCCGCCGCCGACATCGCGGACACCCCCGCACCGTCGCCGTTTCGTCCGTTCGTCCACGGCATCGGCTGGCGCATGCTGGCCTTGATCGTTCTGTTCAGCTCGGTGGTGACGTTGTCGTCCGCCGCGCTGCAACTGGCGCTCGACTTCCGCCGCGACGTCACCGCCATCGAGGGCCGGCTCAACGAGATTCAGCACAGTCAGATCGGGGCGCTGGCGGCCGGCCTGTGGCATCTCGACGTCGCCCAACTCACCGTCCAGCTCGACGGCCTGATGCGCCTGCCGGACATGCAGTGGATGGAGATCCGCGAAACCGGCGCGGTCGCCACGCCGGTGACGATCTCGGCCGGCCGGCCCGGCTCCGGCGCCATCGTGCGCACCATCCCCATCGTCTACGAGGACCGCGGCACGGCGCGGACCATCGGCTCGCTGCACATCGAGGCGACGCTGGACGGCGCGTACCGCCGCCTGTGGGAGCGGGCGACGGTGATCCTGGCATCCCAGGCGGTGAAGACCTTCCTGGTATCGCTGTTCACCCTGTACATCGTCTACCGGCTGGTCACCCGTCACCTGATCACCCTGGCGGCCTTCCTGGCCCGCCTGCACGTCGCCGGCCCGGCGCCGCGCCTGGTCCTGGACCGGCCGCCGCCCAAGAACCGCGACGAATTCGACAGCGTCGTCGAGGCCGTCAACATGATGTCGGCCAACCTGGATACGGCCTATGGCGAGTTGCGCACCGCCAACGCCGCCCTGGAAGACGACATCGCCGAGCGCAAGCGGCGCGACATCGAACTCCAGGGCATGGTCGAGCGCCTGCGCGAGAGCAACGCCGAGCTGGAACGCTTCGCCGACCTCGCCTCGCACGATCTCCAGGAGCCGCTGCGGACGCTGATGATCTATTCCCAGATCCTCGAACGCCGCCATGCCGGCGACCTGGGCGCCGAGACGACCGAGTGCCTGACCTATGTCGGCGATGCCGCCAGGCGCATGCACGCGCTGATCAACGACCTGCTGGCATTCTCGCGGGTGACCGCCAAGGGCGCCCCGTTCGTCCCCGTCGACCTGACCGACGCCTGCCGCCGCGCCGTCGCCAGCCTGGACGAGACCATCCGCGAGACCGGCGCCGAGATCACCGTCGGAGCCCTGCCGACCGTCCCCGGCGATGCGGTGCAACTGATGCAGTTGTTCCAGCACCTGCTCGGCAATGCCGTCAAGTTCCACCGCCCCGGCGTGCCGCCGAAGATCGCCGTCGACGCCGGCTGCGACGGCGGCCAATGGACGGTGCGGGTGGCCGACAACGGCATCGGCATGGAGCGGTCGGACCAGGACGTGTTCCAGATCTTCCGCCGCCTGCACACCGCCCAGGCCTATCCCGGCACCGGCGTCGGCCTGGCCATCTGCCGCAGCATCGTCCGCCACCACGGCGGTACCATCCGCGCCGAGTCGGGTCCCGGCGCCGGCAGCACGTTCTTCTTCACCCTCAACGGGTAATACCTATTCGCAGACCGGGCGGATGCCGATGGTGTAGCTGGAAATGCGGACGTCGTTTCCGGCCCGCGCCGCTGCCGTCGCCATCGGCGCGTAATAGTACCACGCTCCCCCCTTGATCACCCGCTGCGCGCACCCCCCGCCGGGCGGCGGCGGCGGGTGGCGACCGGGCGAGCGATCGACGAAGCAGTCGGCGGTCCACTCCCACAGGTTGCCGTTCATGTCCGCCAGACCATAGGGGTTGGGCGGGAACGAGGCGACCGGAGCGGTACCATAGGGCGGTGGGCCGCCCAGGCAGTCGCGGCAATTGGCGTGCCCGCGTCCCACCTCGTCGCCCCACCAATAGGCGGTCGATGTGCCGGCGCGAGCGGCGGCCTCCCACTCGGCCTCGGTGGGCAGGCGGCAGCGGCGGCCGCTG
>JACRFY010000097.1 GCA_016212565.1 Magnetospirillum sp.
CGTCGTCGCCGCCGGCGAGGCATGGGAGAGCCTGCCCCAGGTCGCCAGCGGGCGGCCATTGTAGGGCCCGCGCCGGGCTAACAAGAAAGAGCCCTCGCCGGGCGCCGCCCTCCGGCCGCTGGGCCGCTCGCTCAATGCTCGCAAAAGCGCCGCGTTGCACAGGTAAGGTGCGGCGCTTTAGTTCCGCGGCGGAGTCACCCGGTCGCCGACCTTGATGCCCAGCCGCGAGGCGGTGCCGCTGTTGACCTCCAGCACCGAGCGCACCGGCCCCGGCGAGGGGATGATGGTCTGCGACAGCGGCACCGTCCGCTCGGCAATGCCGCGGATGATGCCCCGGTCGTCGAGGAACAGCATGTCGAGCGGGATCAGGGTATTCTTCATCCACATGCTGACCGGCGCGGTGGCGCCGAAGTCGAACAGCATGCCGGCATCGGCGGCCAGCGTCTTGCGGTACATCAGCCCGCGGGCGGCCTGTTCGGGCGTCGCCGCCAGTTCGACGGTGAAGGGGTGATGGACGCCTCCCGCGGTTACCACCTCCACCGTGGCGCGCGCCATCGGCGCCGGGACTTGGGCCGCCGCCGGAACCGCCGCCAGCACCAGGGCCGCCATCAGCACTCGTATCCAGGCCATTGCCACCCGTCTCCGCAATCGTTTCCGCCCGCCATGGTGACTCGTTCGCCCCCTCCCGGCAAGGGACCAGCCGACTTTATTCCCCTCGGCGCCGCCGCGTCGGGGCATCGGCCGCTCCCGCCACCGGCCCGCGGGCCGACAACGGCCGAACGCGGCGGGGCGGAGACGGGCGGCGATGCTGGATGGGCGGGATTTCGATAAAACTTTATCCAAAATCACCGCAAAGTAAATGTGGGTTATCGGCAAATTGTCATTATGCGATATTGGTTAATGTTCCTGTTTTCATTTCCGCTGTTCTTTGCTACATTGCTTTCTGTCGAGGGAAACGAACAAACGATCTCTCCTCGACCCGAGATCTGCCGGGGGGCCTTCCCGCCCATCCCCAACCCCCCGCAGAGAAACGCCGCCCTTCGGGGCGGCGTTTCCATTTGGATCCGTGTGTTCGCCGCCCTAGAAAGAAATAGCCCCTCGCCGGGCGCTCACTTGGCCGCGCCCTCAATGGGCGTTGACGCCGCCCCGTTTCATCCCTCGCGGGTCGGCGGTCCCGGTGGGCGGCTCACGCCGCCGCGCAGGCGCGGTCGCGTCCGCTCTCCTTGGCGCGATAGAGCGCGCGGTCGGCGGCGGCGAGCAGATCGGCCGCCGGGCCGGTGCCGTCGTGGCAGGCCATGCCGATGCTGAGGGTGACGCCGATCTCGTCGCCGGCCTCGAGGGGCACGCGGGTGAGGCGGACCGCGTCGAGGATGCGCCCGGCGAGCATGTCCAGGGTCGCCGGGCCGCCGCCGGGAACGATCAGGGCGAATTCCTCGCCGCCGAAGCGAGCGAAATGGTCGGTGGGGCGGATGTTGTCGGCCACCACCGCGGCCACCCTGCGCAGCACCTGGTCGCCGACCGGATGGCCGTGGGTGTCGTTGATCACCTTGAAGTGATCGAGGTCGAGCATCATCAGGCCCAACGGCTTTGCCGCCATGACGACGCGGTCGATCTCGTCGCCGAGGCGACGGTCGAATTCGCGGCGGCACAGGGCGCCGGTCAGGCCGTCGCGGCGGGCGACTTCCTCGATGGCGGCCCGCTGCGCCTCGGTGCGCATCACCACCTTTTCGACGTGCTTGAGGGTGACGTGGGCCAGCAGGATCACCAGCACGCCGCCGGCCAGGGCCAGCGGACCGACGATCCACATCATCCGCTCCGAACGCGCCGTCGCCACCGACAGATCCTTGACCGCCAGCACCCAGGCCGGGGGCGAGGGGTTGCCGCTCAACGGCATGGTGATCAGCCCGACCCGATGCCCGCCGCGGTCGATGTCGACGATGCGGGCGCCGGGACCGTTGCGGGCGACCTCGGCGGCCACGGCCGGGTCCAGCGGTGCGGTCTGGCCCATCACCGCCGCCCAGCCGATCGAGTCCCAGCCGGCCTCGATGCCGAGGCGGCGGCGGGACTCGTCCCAGGCCGCGCGATCCAGCCCGTCCTTGGACATCAACAGGTAGACCTCGCCGCCCAGGCCGTCGCGCGTGTCGGCAACGGCGTCGAAGGCCTCGATGGCCAATTCGACATAGCCGATCAGGGTGCCGTCGCCGTCGCGCCACGGCATCACCGTCCGCTCCATCAGCGACCCGAACCGGCCGGATTCCACCCCGCTCCGCACCTCCCCGTCGGCGGCGGCCCGGGCCAGCGAGGCGCGGCCGATGCCGTCACCGGTCACGCCGGGGGCGTGAACGCGCAAGAACACCGTTTCGTCGGGGAGGATGAAGTAAAGGTGGTCGATGCGATAGCTGTTCCGGATCGTCTCGAACAGCGGTGCGGCGACACTCAGCAGGCGGGTCCGGTCGCGGGCGGCAAAGGCCGCCGCCACCGCGTCGTTGCGGACCATCGCCGCCAGAACCGCGGCCATCAGGTCGGCATGGGCGGAAATCTCGTGGGCGATCAACTGCCCTTCGGCTTGGGCCAGCATCTCCAGCGATTGCCGGTGCCCGTCCTTGACCATCACCTGAACGATGAGCAGCACACCGCCGACGACCCCCGCCATCAGAATCGTCAGCAGGACCATGCCGATGGCATGCAGTCTGCGAATTGCCGAGCGTTCCATCGCCGCCCCCTTTCCCCACCCCAGCATCCCATGGCCATTGTGGGCATTCCTGTCAAGGTTAGGAACCGGGGCATTGGTAGGCAATGGCATACCAATTGGGTATTTACATTTCGATCGGCATCGCAATCGCGATTCCGGCCCCGGGGAGGGAAGGGTCCCCCCGGGGCCGGGTTTCTCACGCGCCGACGAGACTAGCGGGTGAGGTCGTAGGAGATGTCGGACGAGGCGTCGGCGACCTCGAAGACACGGTCGAGGATCTCGACCAGGATCCGCAACGCCCCCGCATAGCCGAAGGTGGGGAAGCGGTGGTGATGGTGGCGGTCGAAGATGGGGAAGCCCAGCCGGATCAGCGGGATGCCGGTGTCCTTCTCCAGGTACTTGCCATACGACGAGCCGATGATGAAGTCGGTCGGCTCGGTGAACAGCAGCGAGCGCATGTGCCACAGGTCCTTGCCGCGGTACACCTGGCCGCCGGCGCCGAAGGGCGACGACGCCAGCAGGGCCTTGGCCTTGGCTTCCCATTCCGCCGAGCCGTTGGTGCACAGCACGTGCGCCGGCTCGCCGCCCAGTTCCAGCAGGAAGCCGGTCATGGCGAGGACGAAGTCGGGATCGCCGAACACCGCGAAGCGCTTGCCGTGCAGCCAGGCCTGGCTGTCGGCGATGGCGTCGACCAGACGGCCGCGCTCCTTTTCCAGCGCCTCGGGGATCGCCTTGCCGGTCAGCTTCGACACTTCCATCAGGAAGGCGTCGGTGCCGCCGATGCCCAGCGGATGGTTGAGCGCCACCACGTCCTGGCCCTTGCTGGCGCACAGCTCCAGGGTCTTTTCCGAGCAGAACTGCTGGAGCGCCACGGTGGCCTTGGCATTCAGCGCCGCGCGGGTATCGTCGAGCGAGGTGCCGCCGTCATACATGCGGTAGGTGCCGTCGGTGGGGGTGTCCCAGACCTCGGAGACGTCCGAGATCATGGTGTAATCCACCCCCATGGTGTCGAGCATCCGCTTGATTTCGCGGTTGTTGGCCACCGCGTAGCCGTCGAAGCCGGGGATGACGTTGATCCTGGTCCCCTTGGTCGCGGTCAGGGCGCCGTTATCGCGATCCCAGAAGTACTGGAGGATGCCCTTGATCATGTTGTCGTAGCCGACCACATGGCTGCCGACGAAGGACGGCGTGTGGGCGAAGGGCACCGGGAAGTCGGCGGGGATCGACTCCTTTTCCTTGGCGGCGGCGATGAAGGCCTGCAAATCGTCGCCGATGACTTCCGCCATGCAGGTGGTCGACATGGCGATCATCTTCGGCTTGTAGAGGGTGTAGCAGTTCTGCAACCCCTCGACGATGTTGGTCATCCCGCCGAACACCGCCGCGTCCTCGGTCATCGAGTCCGACACGCAGACCGACGATTCCTTGAAGTGGCGGGCAAAGTGCGAGCGGAAATACGCCGCGCAGCCCTGCGAGCCGTGCACATAGGGCATGGTCTCGGCGAAGCCGGTGGCGGCAAACACCGCGCCCAACGGCTGGCAGGCCTTGTGCGGGTTGATCACCGCATGTTCGCGGGCGAAGTTCTTTTCGCGATACTCCCAACCCTTGGAGTATTCGAGCTGGGCGGCGACCACCTCATCGGGGTGCCGACACTCGAAGGCTTCCTTCTTCGCCGCCAGGAGGTCCTTGTATTCGGGCTCCTGGAACAAGGCGATATGGTCTTTGACCTTTTCTGCGCTCTGGGGCATTGCAATGGTCTCCTTGATGTCCAGGAGGCTTACGCCTTCCACGGGGCCTTGAGCTTGGTCCACACCGGGGCGTTGATGGCCATGTCCATGTCGCGGGCGAACACCGCGAAGCCGTCGTAGCCGTGATAGGGACCCGAGTAGTCCCACGAGTGCATCTGGCGGAAGGGCACGCCCATCTTCTGGGTCGAGTACTTCTCCTTGATGCCCGAGCCGACCAGGTCGGGACGGATCCCCTCGATGAACTTCTCGAACTCGAACTCCGAGACGTCGTCGTAGATCAGGGTGCCTTCCTTGAGGTAATGGGCGGTGCGCTGGTAATCGTCGTTGTGGGCGAACTCATAGCCCGAGCCGACGATCTTCATGCCCAGGTCCTCGTAGGCGGTGGCGGTGTGGCGGGGGCGCAGGCCACCGACGAACAACATCACCGTCTTGCCGTCGAGCCGCGGCTTGTACTTGGCGATCACCCCCTCGACCAGGCTCTCGTACTTGGCGATGACCTTCTCGGCATTGGCCTGGATGGTCTCGTCGAAGGCGGCGGCGATCTTGCGCAACGACGCGGCGATCTGGGTCGGACCGAAGAAGTTGTACTCGATCCACGGGATACCGTACTTCTCTTCCATGTGCCGGCAGATGTAGTTCATCGACCGGTAGCAGTGGATCAGGTTCATCCTCGCCTTCGGCGCCCGCTCCATTTCGGCGAGCGTCGCATCGCCCGACCACGAGCCGATCACCCTCAGGCCCATTTCTTCGAGCAGCTTGCGCGACGGCCAGGCGTCGCCGCCGATGTTGTAGTCGGCGATCAGGTTGACGTCGTAGGGTCCGGTCTCCCAGACGATTTCCTTCTTGTCGAACACCCAGTCGCGGATCACGTCGTTGGCGATGTGGTGGCCCAGCGACTGCGAGACGCCGCGGAAGCCCTCGCAGCGCACCGGGACCACCGGCTTGCCGAGGTCCTTGGCCTTCTTCTTGGCCACCGCCTCGATGTCGTCGCCGATCAGGCCGATCGGGCATTCCGACAGGATCGAGATGCCGTTGTTGAGCGGGAACATGACCTCCAGCTCGTCGATCATCTTGTCCAGGTTCTTGTCGCCGCCGAAGACGATGTCGCGTTCCTGGAAGTCGCTGGTCACCTGCATGGTGACGAAGCTGTCGATGCCGACGGTGCCGGTGAAGTAGTTGCGGCGCTGGGACCACGAATACTGGCCGCAGCCGATCGGGCCGTGGCTGATGTGGACCATGTCCTTGACCGGTCCCCACACCACGCCCTTGGCGCCGGCATAGGCACAGCCGCGGACGGTCATCACGCCGGGGACGGACTTGACGTTGGACTTGACGCCGCAGGTGGGGTTGCCGTCGCCCCCCTGCTTGACGGTGCCGAGGTGACGGGCGCGCTTCTTGGCGGCCTTGTCGGGATGTGCGTCCAGCACCTCCTTGATCAGGCCCTCGTTGAAGGCGGTGTCGTTGGTATAGTCGAGGCTCATGGCCGACTCCTTGGTCTTGCGGATGGGCTTCAGGCGCTGCAGAGGCTCTTTTCCTTGGCCTCGAGCTCGGCCAGGGCCTGCTCGTCGGACTTCATGATGCCGAACTCCAGCAGCATGTCTTCGAGCTCTTCCATGGTGATCGGGGTGGGGATGGTGCCCTTGCCGCCGTTGGCATGAATCTTGGTGGCCAGTTGGCGGTACTCTTCGGCCTGCTGGGAGTCCGGCGCGTACTGGATCACCGTCTGGCGGCGCAACTCGGCGTGCTGGACAATGTTTTCGCGCGGCACGAAATGGATCATCTGGGTGTTGAGCTTGGAGGCC
>JACRFY010000098.1 GCA_016212565.1 Magnetospirillum sp.
CCGCCGTCTGGTCGCCGCCACCATGGCCGCCGAGCAATGCCGCGCCCTGGCCGCCGAGGGGGTGGGGGACTTCCACATCTACACCCTCAACCGCGCCGACCTCGCCTACGCGATCAGCCACATCCTCGGGGTGCGGGCGAGGGGGAGCAAGCCGTAAGGAAATTCGATCACATGACCAACATCCTCGACCATCTCTCCTCTCGCGTGCTGCTCTGCGACGGCGGCACCGGCGCCCTGGTGCAGGCGATGAACCTGTCGGTGGAGGCGGACTTCCTCGGTCTGGAGAACTGTACCGACATCCTGGCCAAGTCGCGGCCCGACGTGATCCGCTCCATCGCCACCCGCTACTTCGAGGCGGGGGCCGACATGGTCGAGACCAACACCTTCGGCGCCAGCCCGGTGACCCTGGCCGAGTTCGGCAGCGCCGCCCAGGCCTTCGATCTCAACCAGCGCGCCGCCGAGGTGGCGCGCGAGGCGGCCGAGCAGTTCGCCGACGGCCGCACCCGCTTCGTCATGGGCTCGATCGGCCCGGGCACCAAGCTGCCCAGCCTCGGCCACATCGCCTACGACGAACTGGAGGCCAGCTTCGCCGTCCAGTGCGCCGGCCTGATCGCCGGCCGCGCCGATGCCTTCCTGATCGAGACCTGCCAGGACCCGTTGCAGATCAAGGCCGCCGTCAACGGCGCCAAGCTGGCCCGCCTCAAGGCCAACGCCGACACGCCGATCTTCGTCCAGGTCACCGTCGAGACCACCGGCACCCTGCTGGTCGGTGCCGACCTCGCCGCCGCCGCCACCGTGATCCATGCCCTGGGCGTTCCCTCGCTGGGCCTCAACTGCGCCGCCGGCCCGCAGGAGATGGCCGAGCACATCTCGTGGCTGGTGCAGAACTGGCCCGGCTTCGTCTCGGTGCAGCCCAATGCCGGCCTGCCCGAACTGGTCGACGGCCAGACCCGCTACCCCCTCGCCCCCGAGGAGCTGGCCCGCTGGCACGAGCGCTTCGTCGGCCAGGGCGCCAACCTGATCGGCGGCTGCTGCGGCACCACGCCGCCGCACATCGCCGCCACCGACGCCATGCTGCGGCGGATCGGCAACGGTGCGCGCCCCGCCCCGGTCAAGCGCAGCGTCCACTGGGTGCCGGCCTCGGCGTCTCTTTACGGTCAGGTGACGCTGAAGCAGGAGACCGCCTTCCTGGCCATCGGCGAGCGCTGCAACGCCAACGGCTCGAAGAAGTTCCGCGAGTTGCAGGAGGCGGAGGACTGGGACGGCATCGTCGCCATGGCCCGCGAGCAGGTCAAGGAGGGCAGCCACACCCTCGACATCTGCACCGCCTTCGTCGGTCGCGACGAGGTCGCCGACATGACCGCGGTGGTCAGCCGCCTGCGCGGCGCCGTCACCGCCCCCTTGGTGATCGATTCCACCGAATTGCCGGTGATCGAGGCGGCGCTGAAGCTCTATGGCGGCAAGGCGATCATCAACTCGATCAACTTCGAGAACGGCGAGGAGGATGCCGCCCGCCGCCTGGAGTTGGCGCGCAAGTTCGGCGCCTCGGTGGTGGCCCTGACCATCGACGAGGAGGGGATGGCCAAGGACGTCGAGGCCAAGCTGCGCATCGCGCGGCGCCTCTACGACTTCGCCGTCAACACCCACGGCCTGCCGGCCGCCGACCTTTTGTTCGACCCCTTGACCTTCACCATCTGCACCGGCAATGCCGACGACCGCAAGCTGGCCGTCCATACCCTGGACGCCATCGCCCGCATCAAGGAAGAGATGCCGGAATGCGGCATCGTGCTGGGCCTGTCCAACGTCTCGTTCGGCCTCAAGGCGGCGGCGCGGCAGGTGCTGAACTCGGTGTTCCTCGACCACTGCGTCAAGGCGGGGATGAGCGCGGCCATCGTCCACGTCTCCAAGATCGTCCCCCTGCACCAGATCCCCGCCGAGGAGGTCAAGGTCGCCGAGGACCTGATCTTCGACCGCCGCACCGAAGGCTACGAGCCGCTTCAGGCCTATATCGCCCTGTTCGGCGACCGCAAGGCCAGCGAGACCAAGCGCGAGCGCGCCGCCACCCCCGAGGAGCGGCTCCGGCAGCGCATCGTCGACGGCGACCGGACCGGCCTCGAAGACGATCTGGCGGCGGCGATGGACGCCGGCTGGACTCCCTTGGACATCATCAACAAGCTGCTGCTCGACGGCATGAAGGTGGTCGGCGAGCTGTTCGGCTCGGGCAAGATGCAACTGCCCTTCGTGCTGCAATCGGCGGAGACGATGAAGGCGGCGGTGTCGTGGCTGGAGCCGCACATGACCAAGGCCGACGGTCAGGCGAAAGCGACCATCGTCCTGGCCACGGTCAAGGGCGACGTCCACGACATCGGCAAGAACCTGGTCGACATCATCCTCACCAACAACGGCTTCAAGGTGGTCAACATCGGCATCAAGCAGCCGGTGGCCGAGATCATCAAGGCGGCGCGCGAGCACAAGGCCGACGCGGTGGGCATGTCCGGCCTGCTGGTCAAGTCGACGGTGATCATGCGCGAGAATCTGGAGGCGTTCACCGCCGCCGGCCTCGACGTGCCGGTGCTGCTGGGCGGCGCCGCCCTGACCCGGCGCTATGTCGAGGAGGATTGCAGCAAAGCCTACGAAGGGGGCCGGGTGGCCTATGCCCGCGATGCCTTCGACGGCCTCGACCTGATGGCCAAGGTCGCCGAGGGCGGCTTCGACACCTATGTCCGCGCCCGCGCCGCCGCCCCGGCGACCGGCAATTCCAAGCGCATCGGCGGTTCCGCGGCGACGGCGCTGCGGCCGGTGGACTGGGAGGACGTGACGCTGCGCCGCGCCGAGCTCCATCGCGACGTCCCGGCCCCGGTGCCGCCGTTCTGGGGCGCGCGGGTGATGGAGAAGGTGCCGCTGCAGAATCTGGTGCCGTTCCTCAACGAGACCATGCTCTACCAGTTCCACTGGGGCTACCGGAAGCAGGGCCGCAGCATCGACGAGTTCAAGGCCTGGGCGGCCAAGGAGCTGAAGCCGGTGGCCCACGCCATGCTCAAGCGTTGCGACCAGGAGAAAATCCTCACCGGCCAGGCGGTCTACGGCTACTGGAAGGCGGCCAGCGACGGCGATGCGGTGGTGCTGTTCGCCGAGGACGGAACCAGCGAGGTGGCCCGCTTCGCCTTCCCCCGCCAGGCCAAGGAGGGCGGGCTGTCGATCGCCGACTTCTTCCGCCCGGTCGCGGCGGGGGAGCGCGACGTCATCGGCCTCCAGGTGGTGACCATGGGCCGCCAGGCCTCCGAGGTGGCGCGCGAATGGTTCGCCGCCGACAAGTACCAGGACTACCTCTACCTGCACGGCCTGTCGGTGGAGATGACCGAGGCCCTGGCCGAGTACGTCCACAAGCGCATCCGCAGCGAACTGGGCTTCGGCGCCGAGGACGCGCCGGAGATGGACAAGCTGCTCAAGCAGTCCTATCGCGGCTCGCGCTTCAGCTTCGGCTATCCCGCCTGCCCGCGCATCGAGGACCAGGCGGCGTTGCTGTCGCTGCTCGGCGCCGAGCGGATCGGGGTGACCCTGTCCGACGAGTTCCAGCTCGAACCCGAACAGAGCACCTCGGCCATCGTCACCGTGCATCCGCAGGCGAAATACTTCAGCGTGTGACGGCAAAAGCCCCTCTCCCGCTTGCGGGAGAGGGGCGCGCTCCCGTTGCTCACGCCAGTGTCGTCACCGGCTCGGCGTGGATGTCGATGATGCGGACCGGCGAGGGCTGGCATTCCTTGCCGGTGCTCGACCCGCCGTCGAAGCAATAGGGAATCCCCCAGTCGTTGCGGTGTTCCTCGAACCAGTGGGTATGGCCGAACAGCAGGGCGCTGACCTTGCCGCGGAACGCGTGGTCGCCCAGCACCCAGCCAAGCAGGTGGCGGTCGATCAGGTGGAAGCCCGGCAGGGAATTGAAGGGCTCGTGGTGGAGGCTGACGACGATCTTCTGCCCGGCGGCGATGGCCCTCCGCAGCGCCGTCTTCAATGCCTCGATCTGCGCCTGTCCGAGTTCGCCTTCGGCGGTGTGGTTGGTCGCCATGGTCCCCGTTCCAACCTCCCTGACGAACACCTCGGCCTGGGAATCCAGGACGATGAAGGCGACGCCGTCGATGACCTCAACCTTTGGGAAGACTTGGCCTCCGTTCTCGAACAGTTCGGTCTTCATCGGCGCGACGTAGCTTTGGACCATCTCGCAGTTTCGCCACGAGCCGTCGTACCGGCCGATGTCGTGGTTGCCGGGGACGACCACGAGGCTGTAGCCGGCCATTTCCAGCGGCGCCAGATAGCGCGCCTTGACGTTCGCCAAGGCGGCCCCGTGATCGTCGGATTTGTCGACGATATCGCCGGTGAGCACGATGACTTTGGTTTCGTCTGGGTTGGCAGTGGCGAAGCTCTTCAGCCTCGCGAGGATTTTGTCCATCTCCTGGTTGCAGGGGTTGGTCTCGTCGGCGGTCAGGTGCAGGTCGGTCAGGTGGACGATCTTCATGGTTCCCTCCCCGGGCAGTGCGCGCCCTTGGAAAAAACCCTATCCGCGAAAAACTGTCGAGGCAACATCGGTTTTGACCGCTTCGAGCCTCGCCCCAGCCTGTCCCGGATCCCGAGCGGAGGGAACAAAGGGGGCGGCGGCAGGGTTGACCTCGGAAGGAACCCGCTTTGGGCCGGTGGAGGTCGGGGATGCAATACCTTGTGATGGCTTCGGGTGGGCCGGCGTCCGGTTCGCCTGACGTGATGGTCGCCCTGCTGGAAACGGCCATCCTGCCCTGCTTCGATGCGCTGCTTGACCTGGAGAAGTCCGGGGCGATCCACGGCGGCGGCCTGCCGGTCGGCGAGCGCGCCTTCGTCTTCGTCATCGAGGCGGCGTCCAACGCGGACCTGGACGACATGCTGCGCGGATTGCCGGCCTGGGGGCTGCTGGAATGGGAGGTCAAGCCGCTGCAGAGCTTCGCCGCCCGAAGCGAGCGCGAGAGGCAGAATGTCGCCCAGTTGAATGCCGTGCGGTCTGGCGTCCGTCCTTAAAATGGAGCGTGGGAAGGAGGCGCCTCGCCGCCTCCCGGTCGTCATCCCCGCCTTTGCCGGGAAGATGACTTTGTCGGCGCTACACTCCCTCGACCTTCAACGCCGTTCCCTCGACGCCGACCACCCGCACTTTCGCCCCGGCCGGCAGGTCGGGGCCGAGGACCTTCCAGGTCGAATCGCCGATCCGCGCCCGCCCGGCGCCGTCGACGATGGCGGTGGTCAGGGTGTGGATCTGGCCGACATGGCGCTCGGCGCGGCGGTTGAGCAGCGGCGCGTCGCCGCTCGGCGACAGCAGGCGGGCATAGACCCGCCGGCCGATCACCATCGCCGCCACCGACAGCGCGGTGAAGGCGAGGGCATGGACCTGCCAGCCCAGCTCGGGGAGCAGCACGGCCAGAACCCCGGTCAGCAGGGCGGCGATCCCCGGCCACAGCAGGAAGGTGCCGGGCACCACCACCTCCAGGCCGACCAGGGCGGCGCCGAGGATGAACCAGTGCCAATAGACCATGTCCACCGCCCTAGGCCCCGGCGGCGGGAACGCCGCCGATGCGGCGGCTGGCCGCCTTGTCGCCCAGGGCGTCGCGGGCGAGCTCGGCGATGCCGCCGATGGCGCCGATCACCCCGGCCGCCTCCAGCGGCATCAGCACCACCTTGTTGTTGGGCGCCGCGGCGATGTGTTGCAGGGCGTCGATATAACGCTGGGCGACGAAGTAGTTGACCGCCGCCGCTTCGCCGCCGGCCACCGCCTCCGAGACCATCGCCACCGCCTTGGCCTCGGCCTCCGCCTGACGTTCGCGGGCCTCGGCATCGCGGAAGGCGGCCTCGCGCCGTCCTTCGGCGTTGAGGATCTGCGCCTGCTTCTGGCCTTCGGCCTTCAGCACCTCGGCCTGCTTGAGGCCCTCGGCTTCGAGGATGGCGGCGCGCTTGTCGCGCTCGGCCTTCATCTGCCGGCCCATCGACTCGACGAGGTCGCGGGGCGGGGCGATGTCCTTGATCTCGATGCGGGTCACCTTGACCCCCCACGGCTGGGTGGCCTCGTCGACCACCGACAGCAACTGGGCGTTGATGCGGTCGCGCTGCGACAGCAGCTCGTCGAGGTCCATGCTGCCCATCACGGTGCGGATGTTGGTCATGTTGAGGTTGAGGATCGCCAGCTCCAGCGTCGCCACCTCGTAGGCCGCCTGGGCGGCGTCGAGCACCTGGTAGAAGACCACGCCGTCGACCGTCACCATGGCGTTGTCGCGGGTGATGATCTCCTGGCTGGGGACGTCGAGCACCTGCTCCATCATGTTGAGCTTGCGGCCGATGCGGTCGACCAGGGGAACGATCAGGTGCAGGCCCGGGGGCAGGGTGCGGGTGTAGCGGCCGAAGCGTTCGACGGTGAACTGGAACCCTTGCGGGACCACCTTGACGCCGGCGAAGACAATCAGCAGGCCGACGAATACCACCAGGGCAACAAGCGTGGAAAACATGGCGTCCTCCTCAACGGGAGCGACGACGATAGCGCTCCGCCATTGACTCGGCAACCGCCCGTGCCCCACCAATGGCCCATGCCTGAGTTGCCCGAAGTCGAAACGGTGGCGCGCGGATTGGCGGCGGTGTGGGACGGCCGCCGGCTGACGGCGGTCACCTGCCGCCGCCAGACCCTGCGTCTGCCCCTGCCCGAAGCCTTCGCCGAACGCCTCGGCGGCCGGCGCATCGAGCGCGTCGGGCGGCGGGCCAAGTATCTGGTCGTCCGCCTCGACGGCGGACTGGCGATGCTCGGCCATCTCGGCATGTCGGGGCGGATGGTGATCAGCCGCGGCCGCAACGCGCCGCCCGGCCGCCACGACCACGTCGACTTTCTCACCGAGGACGGCACCCTGGTCACCTTCTGCGACCCGCGCCGCTTCGGCATGCTCGACCTGTGCGCCATCGACGGGCTGGAGGCCCATCCCCTGCTGGCCGGGCTGGGTCCCGAGCCGTTGGACGAGACCTTTACCGCGGCGGTGCTGGGGGCGGCGCTGGCCGGCAAGCGCCTGGCGATCAAGCCGGCGCTGCTCGACCAGCGGGTGGTGGCCGGGCTGGGCAACATCTACGTCTCGGAAAGCCTGTTCCGCGCCGGGATCGCCCCCGAACGCGCCGCCGGAACCGTGGCCGGGGCGGAGCTCGAGCGGCTGGTGCCGGCGATCAAGGCGGTGCTGACCGAGGCCATCGCCGCCGGCGGCTCGTCCTTGCGCGACCATGTCCAGCCCTCGGGCGAGTTGGGCTATTTCCAGCATGCCTTCGCCGTCTACGGCCGCGAGGGCGAGCGCTGCCCGGCGTGCGACTGCACCGAAAGCATACGGCGGATCGTCCAGGGGGGACGGTCCACTTTCTGGTGTGCGAAGCGGCAACGCTGATGATATAGCTTCGGCCCATGCGCAGACGTCGATCGCTTGTCGCGGCCCTGGTTCTTTTTGCCGCCGTGCCCTTCGGGCCGGCCTGGGGACAGGGATTCCTCGCCGCCGTCGACGATTTGCCGCTGGCGCCCGGCCTGGCCGAAATGGCCGGCCACGGCGTGGCCTTCGATACCCCCACCGGCCGGATCGTCGAGGCCCTGGCCCGCGGGCCGGTCAAATCCGCCGAGGTGCTGGCCTTCTATTCCGCCACCCTGCCCCAACTCGGCTGGACGCGCGAGAGCGACGTCCTGTTTCGCCGCGACGCCGAAGTCCTGCGCCTGGAATTGACCGCCGAAAAGCACGGTCTCACGGTGCGCTTCGCCGTTTCCCCCGAATAATCGTCCCATCCAGGGAGAAGACCATGCCCTTCGAGACCATCCTCGTCGAAACCCGCGGCAGCGTCGGCCTGCTGACCCTCAACCGCCCCAAGGCGCTCAACGCCCTCAACAACCAGCTGATCCGCGAGATGGGTCTGGCGCTCGACGCCTTCGAGGCCGACGACGAGGTCGGCGCGGTGGTGATCACCGGCTCGGAAAAGGCCTTCGCCGCCGGGGCCGACATCAAGGAGATGGCGTCGAAGGCGTTCGTCGATTGCTACCTCGAAGACTTCATCACCAACGGCTGGGAGCGCATCACCCGCTGCCGCAAGCCGGTGATCGCCGCGGTGTCCGGCTATGCCCTGGGCGGCGGCTGCGAAGTGGCGATGATGTGCGACTTCATCCTCGCCGCCGATACCGCCAGGTTCGGCCAGCCCGAGATCACCATCGGCACCATCCCCGGCGCCGGCGGCACCCAGCGCCTCGCCCGCGCGGTGGGCAAGGCCAAGACGATGGAGATGGTTCTCACCGGCCGGATGATGGACGCCGCCGAGGCCGAGCGCGCCGGTCTGGTCAGCCGCGTCGTGCCCGCCGCCGATCTGGTCGAGGAAGCCCTCAAGGTTGCCGAGCGCATCGCCGGCCTTAGCCGTCCGATGGTGCTGATGGCCAAGGAAGCGGTCAACGCCGCCTTCGAGACCACCCTGGCCCAGGGCATCAAGCTGGAGCGCCGCCTGTTCCACGCCACCTTCGCCACCGAAGACCAGAAGGAAGGCATGGCCGCCTTCGCCGAAAAGCGCAGCCCGGCGTTCAAGAACCGGTGATCGAGGGGCGCTTTCGTCAGCCCCGCTTTCGGGCGTGTGAAGGAAGTATCCAGAAGCCTCCCCAGTCGTCATCCCCGCGAAAGCGCAGAGGCGCTGACTTAAGCGAGCGTCATCCCGGGCAAGCGCAGCGCGACCCGGGATCCATGGTGGTGCACGACGATGGATCCCGGCTCTACGCTCCGCTCCGGCCGGGATGACGATGATCGGAGGACGGCCAGTCCGACCCCAAGTCAGCGCCCATGCGCTTTCGCGGGAATGACGCTTCCTGGGTTGCCGGACAGTCCGTGGCACGCGTCGGCGAAGCCGCTCCTACTCCCCGTATTCGGCGGTGCAGTTGGGGGTTTCCCACACCCGCACCAGCACCAGCCGGGCGGTGCCGTTGGAGCGCATCGCCACCGGGTCGCTGAGGCGCTCGAACCAGTGGCGGGCCAGGCACTCGGCGGTGGGCTGGAAGGGGACCACGGTCAGCTTGGTCCCCAGCCGGGTGTCGGTGGTGGTCACCGCGCCGCTGCCCTCGGCCAGGGCGGCCATTTTCGCCACCCAGCCGGCGGTGTCGTGGTCGGGGGGCGCGAACATGGTCAGCAGCTCGATGTCGGCCGACGAGGCGATGAAGCCGTGGTCGCAGGGGGCGTCGATGGCCGCCACCATTTCCTCCTTGAGGAAGCCGAAATCGACCACCATGTCGGTCTGCTCGCCGTCGTGATGGAGATCGCTGGCCTCGCACACCGCCTCGATGGCGTAGCGGTGGCCGTGCAGGTGCCGGCACTTCGAGCCGTGGGTCATGATGCGGTGGCCGGCGTCGATCTCGATGCGGCGGCTGACACGGTAGGGAGCCATTACTTGAGGCCGATCAGCTTGTGGGTTTGCAGGCTCAGGCGCCAGTGCGGATGGGCCTGGCAGTAGGCGATTGCGGCGGCGGTGTTGGCGTCCCGCGCCGGTCCGTCCATCGGTTGCAGATAGAAATGGCGGAAGCGGAGCGCGGCATAACGCTCCGGCTCGGCATCCGCCTGGGGATAGATCAGCTTCAACTCGTGGCCGGCGACGGTGGCCAGCGCGGTGCCGGCCTTGGGGCTGACCGTGACCCAGTCGATCCCCATCGGCAGCGTCCGGGTGCCGTTGGTCTCGACCGCCACCTCGAAGTCGCGGTCGTGGAGGGCCTCGATCAGGGCGTCGTCGAGTTGCAGGCTCGGTTCGCCGCCGGTGACCACCACCAGCCGCGGCCCCTCGGCACTCGGCCAGGTGGCGGCGACGGCGGCGGCGAGGGTGCCGGCGTCGGCATAGCGTTCGCCGCCGACGAAATCGGTGTCGCAGAAGCGGCACACCGCGGCGGCGCGGTCCTCCTCGCGCCCGCTCCACAGGTTGCAGCCGGCGAAGCGCAACAGCACCGCCGGCCGCCCGGCCTGGGCGCCCTCGCCCTGGAGGGTGGCGAAGATGTCTTTGACGGCGTAGCTCAATGATCGCTTCCGTGGAGGATCGAGTCGGCGATGCCGGTGTCGTAGGCCAGGCCGGCGGCGGTGACGGTCAGCGCCATGGGAAAGCTGGAGCGGATCAGCCCCTTGCGCTCCAGCGCCACCCACACCGCCTGATTGGACAGTCCGGTGGCGTCCTTGGACATCACCACCCGGCGGCCGAGATGGAAATGGTCGCCGTGCGGATGGGGCAGCGAGGACAGCAGCACCTCGCCGCCGTCCAGGCGGGTCGAGGTCTCCGGCGCCCGCGCCAACTCCTGGAACAGCACCAGGGTCTTCGCTTGCAGGGGGTTGAGCTTCAACGGGTTGATCTTCGGCGGCATCGGCGTCTCCTGCGTTGCCGCCATTATGGCGAAGCCGGGCGCCGCTTCCAATCCCTTCACCCCCGCACCGGGCGGTTCCAGTCCCCTTTGAGCGCCTGCACCACCGCCAGGGCGGCAATCGCCGCGGTTTCGGCGCGCAGGATGCGCGGGCCCAGCGACACCGGACGGGCGAAGGGCAGCCGCGCCAGGGCCGCGCGCTCCTCGGGGGCGAAGCCGCCTTCGGGGCCGACCAGGATCGCCAGCGGCCCGTCGGGCAGGCCGGGCAGGACCGCGGCCAGCGGCGGGCCGCTGCCGCCTTCGTCGAGGAACAGCAGAATCCGTGCGGCGTCCCAGCCGGCCAGCACCGTGTCGAGGGCCAGCGGCGGCATCAGCGCCGGGACGGTGAGGCGTTCGCATTGCTCGGCGGCCTCGATCAGATGGGCGCGCAGGCGGTCGGTGTTGACGCGGGCGATGCCGGTGCGCCGCGTCATCACCGGCCACAGCGCCGCGGCGCCCAATTCGGCGGCCTTTTCCGCCACCAGATCGACCCGGTCCTTCTTCAGCGGCGCCGCCAGCAGCCACAGGTCGGGCTCGGCCGCCTGCGGCCGGGTCTGGGCGTCGAGGACCAGGGTGGCGGCGGCCTTGCCCAGCGCGCCGATGTGCGCCCGCCACTCGCCGTCGCGACCGTTGAACGCCAGCACCGCCTCGCCGACGGCGGCGCGCATGACGTTGGCGAGGTAATGCGCCTGCTCGCGGGGCAGGACGATGCCGGCCCCGGGGGCGAGGTCGGCGGCGACGAACAGGCGCAGGCGCGGGGGAGTCACGAGAGGGTCCGATCAACAACCATTGCCGTCATGCCCGGACTTGATCCGGGCATCCATGCCGATCCGCGGCTCCGACCGGCGTGGATGTGGACCCGCATGGATGGCCGGGTCAAGCCCGGCCATGACGGGAGGTGTGGAGAGGCGCGCAGATCGCTGCTGCGCCCGCTTACTTCCCCGGCTTGGGCGACAGCAGCGCGGCCTTGCCGGGCTTGTTCTTCCACGCGTCGGCGTCGGCGGGAGCCGGGCCCTTCTTGGTGATGTTGGGCCACTGGCCGGCATAATCGCGGTTGGTGCCCAGCCACTCGGTGGCCTTGGGATCGGAATCGGGGAAGATGGCTTCGGCCGGGCATTCCGGCTCGCAGACGCCGCAATCGATGCATTCGTCGGGGTTGATGACCAGGAAGTTCTCACCTTCGTAGAAGCAGTCGACCGGGCAGACTTCGACGCAATCCTGGTACTTGCACTTGATGCAGTTTTCGGTGACGACGTACGCCATTGACGCTCTCCAAATCCAGCGGCCCCGGGAATGAGGCGCCGTCGATAGCACACTCATCCCGGAGGCTCAAGACCGTCGCTTCAGGCCGTCCGTTCGATCAGCTTGCGCTTGATGCTGCCGATGGCCTGGGCCGGATTGAGGCCCTTGGGGCAGACGGTGGTGCAGTTCATGATGGTGTGGCAGCGATAGAGCTTGAAGGGATCCTCCAGCGCATCCAGCCGTTCGCCGGTGAACTCGTCGCGCGAATCGTGGATCCACCGCGCCGCCTGGAGCAGCACCGCCGGACCGAGGTAGCGGTCGCCGTTCCACCAGTAGCTGGGACAGCTGGTCTGGCAGCAGAAGCACAGGATGCACTCCCACAACCCGTCGAGCTTCTCGCGCTCTTCCGGGCTTTGCAGCCGCTCGCCGTCGGGGGGCGGCGCGGTCTGGGTCTGCATCCACGGCTTGATCGAGGCCAGCTGGGCATAGGGAACGGTCAGGTCGGCGACCAGATCCTTGACCACCGGCATGTGTGGCAGCGGGTAGATCTTGGCGTCGCCCTTGATGTCGGCGATCGGCTTCAGGCAGGCCAGGGTATTGGTGCCGTCGATGTTCATGGCGCACGAGCCGCAGATGCCCTCGCGGCACGAGCGGCGGAAGGTCAGCGTCGAGTCGATCTCGTTCTTGACCTTCAGCAGGGCGTCGAGAACCATCGGCCCGCAGGCGTCGAGGTCGATCTCGTAGGTATCGAGCCGCGGGTTGGCGTCCGAATCCGGGTCGTAGCGGTAGATCTTGAACAGCTTGATCCGCTTGGCGCCGGCTCCGGCCTTGAAGACCTTGCCGGGTTGGACGCGGGAATTGGCGGGCAGGGCGAATTCGACCATGTTCGTTTCTCCTTACCCCTCAATAAACGCGCTTCTGCGGCTTGATGTACTCGATCTCGTCGGTCAGCGTGTGGGTGTGGACCGGACGGTAGTCCAGCCGCACCTTGCCGCCCTCGACCCAGGCCAAGGAGTGCTTCATCCAGGTGGCGTCGTCGCGCTCGGGGAAATCCTCGTGGGCATGGGCGCCGCGGGACTCGTGGCGGGCCTCGGCGGAGGTGATGGTGGCCAGGGCGCAATCCATCAGGTTTTCCAGCTCCAGCGCCTCGGCGAGATCGGAGTTCCATACCATCGAGCGGTCGCCGATCTTGATCTGCGGCAGGGTGCCGGCCACTTCCGCCATCTTGGCGACGCCGGCCGCCAGCGACGACGAGGTGCGGAACACCGCGGCGTCGAGCTGCATGGTCTTTTGCATCGCCAGGCGGATGTCGGCGGTGGACATCGTGCCGTTGGCGTTGCGCAGGCGCTCGAACCGCGACCGGCCCAGTTCGCCGGCATCCTTGGGCAGCGGCTTGTGGGGCGTGCCGGGTTTCATCGCCTCTTGGGCGCGCAGCGCGGCGGCGCGACCGAACACCACGATGTCGAGCAGCGAGTTGGTGCCCAGGCGGTTGGCGCCATGCACCGACACGCAGGCCGCCTCGCCGATAGCCATCAGGCCGGGCACGGTGGCGTCGGGGTCGGCCGTGGTCGGGCGCAGCACCTCGCCGTGCAGGTTGGTGGGGATGCCGCCCATGTTGTAGTGCACCGTCGGCAGCACCGGGATCGGCTCGCGGGTGACGTCGACGCCGGCGAAGATCTTCGAGGTCTCGGAGATGCCGGGCAGGCGCAGTTCCAGCGTCTCGGCCCCCAGGTGTTCGAGGTGCAGGTAGATGTGATCGTGGTCCTTGCCGACGCCGCGGCCGTCGCGGATTTCCACGGTCATCGCCCGCGACACCACGTCGCGGCTGGCCAGGTCCTTGGCGGTGGGGGCATAGCGCTCCATGAAGCGCTCGCCGGCCGAGTTGGTCAGGTAGCCGCCTTCGCCGCGGGCCCCCTCGGTGATCAGGCAGCCCGAGCCGTAGATGCCGGTGGGGTGGAACTGCACGAATTCCATGTCCTGGAGCGGCAGGCCGGCGCGGGCGACCATGCCGTGGCCGTCGCCGGTGCAGGTA
The DNA here is from genome assembly GCA_016212565.1 of Magnetospirillum sp. GTDB lineage: Bacteria > Pseudomonadota > Alphaproteobacteria > Rhodospirillales > Magnetospirillaceae > JACRFY01. Next base: position 13,701 of record JACRFY010000098.1, read on the forward strand.
TGGGCCGAGGTGCAGCTGAAATAGGCGCGGCCATAGCCGCCGGTGGCCAGCACCACCTGATGGGCGCGGAAGCGGTGCAGGGTGCCGTCGTCGAGGTTCCAGGCCATCACGCCGCGGCACGCGCCGTCGGCATCCATCATCAGGTCGAGGGCGAAATACTCGACGAAGAACTCGGCCTGATGCTTCAGGCACTGCTGATAAAGGGTGTGGAGGATGGCGTGGCCGGTGCGGTCGGCGGCGGCGCAGGCGCGCTGCACCGGCTTTTCGCCGAAATTCGACATGTGGCCGCCGAACGGGCGCTGGTAGATCTTGCCCTCGGGGGTGCGCGAGAAGGGCACGCCGAAGTGCTCCAGCTCATGGACCGCCGGCACCGCCTCGCGGCACATGTATTCGATGGCGTCCTGATCGCCCAGCCAGTCCGAGCCCTTGACGGTGTCGTACATGTGCCAGCGCCAGTTGTCCTCGGCCATGTTGCCGAGCGAGGCGCCGATGCCGCCCTGGGCGGCGACGGTGTGCGAGCGGGTGGGGAAGACCTTGGTGATGCAGGCGGTCTTGAAGCCGGCCTGGCCCATGCCCATGGTCGCACGCAGTCCGGCGCCGCCGGCGCCGACCACCACCACGTCGTAGGTGTGATCGATGATCTTGGGGGCAGGCATGGCGATCACACTCCGAAGGCGACTTTGAGGATGGACACCGTCATCGCCACCGCCAGCAGGGCGGCGCCGAGGCGGACGGCGATCAGCGAGGCCATCTTGGCGCCCTCGCCGTGGACGTAGTCCTCGATCACCACCTGTAGGCCGAGTTGGGCATGATGGACGACCATCAGCACCGTCAGCAGGAACAGGGCGGTGTTGAGCGGCTGGCCCAGCCAGCCGCGCACGACGGCATAGTCGGCACCGACCAGTCCGATCAGCGAGGTGACGAACCACAGCGACAGCGGCACCAGCCCGACGGCGGTGACGATGACGGCCCAGTGATGGCCGACGCCGCTCTTGGCCGAACCGAGGCCGCGGGCGCGGCCCAAGGGGGAACGCAAGGTCATGGAACTCTCCCTCACGCCAGTGCGGCGATCCAGACGATCCGCGTCAGTGCGGCGGTGACGACGATCGCCGCCTTGCCGGAAACGTAGGCCTTGGGCAGAGAGTAGCCCCAGCCGGCATCCCACAACAGGTGGCGCACCCCATGGGCGAGATGGAAGAACAGCGCCACCGTCCAGCCGAACAGGGCCAGCAGGCCGATCGGCGAGCCGAGCAGGTCCTGGGCGGCATTGAAGGCCGCCGGCCCCTGGGCCGCGGCGCACAGCCACCACGCCAGCACCACCAGCCCGGCAACCAGGCCGACTCCGGTGATGCGGTGGGTAATCGACAGCACCGCCAGGAGCGGCAGCCGGTAGACTTGCAGATGAGGGGAGAGCGGCCGCGTGCGCGTGGTCATGGCATCGAACCTTCGGAGGAAAACCAGCCGGTCCGCACGAAAAGTCGGTGCGGTGATGGGCAACCTTTAGCCTCGCCGGAGTGACAAGTCAATGACGGGAAGCCACACTTTCTGGCGGGGCGAACTACCCGCACCCCACCCGTTCGGGTCAGTGGCGCGGGTAGGGGGCTCAAGACGGGCGGGAGCGTGCATCGCGGCCCAGGCAATGCCTGGTTTTTTCCGTCATCCACCCGGATCTCGCCGCAACTCAGTATTGCGCGAATCGCATGGCGCGCCGAACCCGCCGCCGCCGGGAGTTTCGATCACCACCACGTCGCCGGGCCGAACCGCGATGCGGGCGGTGCCGGGCAATTCCTCGACCGAGCCGTCGGCGCGTTCGACGGCATTGCGGCCGCGGGCGGCATCCTCGCCGCCCATCAGGCCGAACGGCGCGATGCGGCGGCGGTTGGAGAGGATGGCGGCGGTCATCGGCGCCAGGAACTTCAGCCGGCGGATCACCCCGTCGCCGCCGCGATGGCGACCGCCGCCGCCCGAGCCGGTGCGCACGGCGAAGCCGTCGACCAGCACCGGGAAGCGCCATTCCAGGACCTCGGGATCGGTCAGCCGCGAATTGGTCATGTGGGTGTGCACGGCGCTGGCGCCGTCGAAATCGGGACCGGCGCCGGCCCCGCCGCAGATGGTCTCGTAATACTGGAGGTCGGCATCGCCGAAGGTGAGGTTGTTCATCGTCCCCTGCGCCGCCGCCATCACCCCCAGCGCTCCCATCAGGCAATCGACCACCGCCTGGCTGGTCTCGACATTGCCGGCCACCACCGCCGCCGGGGCTTCGGGGGCCAGCATCGAGCCGGGGGGGACGATCAGGTCGAGCGGCTCCAGGCAGCCCTCGTTGAGGGGGATGGCGTCGTCGATGATGGTGCGGAACACGTACAGCACCGCCGCCCGGGTGATGGCGGTGGGGGCGTTGGTATTGCCCGGGCGCTGCCTGCTGGTGCCGGTGAAGTCGACGGTGGCGCATCTGCGCTCGCGGTTGATGCGCACCGCCACCTTGATCTCGGCCCCGTCATCCATTTCGACGGCGAATCGACCGCCCTGAAGGCGGTCGAGCGCCCGGCGCACCGACTCGGCGGCGTTGGCCTGGACGTGCCCCATATAGGCGGAGACCGTTTCGGCGCCGTAATCGTCGACCATGCGCGCCAGCTCGGCGGCTCCCTTGGCCGTGGCGGCCAACTGCGCTTGCAGGTCGGCGAGGTTCTGGCGCGGATTGCGGGCCGGATGGGGCCCGGCGGCAAGGCGGGCGAGGATCTCGTCCTCGCAGAGGCTGCCGCGATCCACCAGGGCCATCGGCTCGATCAGCACCCCTTCCTCGGCGATGGAGGTGGAATCGGGCGGCATCGAGCCGGGGGTGATGCCGCCGATATCGGCATGGTGGCCGCGGGCGGCGACGAAGAACAGCGGCCGTTGCCGATCGGCAACGAACACCGGCGTGACCACGGTGATGTCGGGCAGGTGGGTGCCGCCGGCATAGGGCGAGTTCAGCACGTAGGAATCGCGCGGCTTCATCTCGGCGCCGAAGCGGCGGATCACCGCCCGCACGCTGTCGCCCATCGAGCCGAGATGGACCGGAATGTGCGGGGCGTTGGCCACCAGGCCGCCCTCGCCGTCGAACATCGCGCAGGAGAAGTCCATCCGCTCCTTGATGTTGACCGAGTGGGCGGTGTTGACCAGCACCGCGCCCATCTGCTCGGCGATGCTCATGAACAGGGCGTTGAACACCTCCAGCAGCACCGGGTCGACGCCGGTGCCGGCGGCGAAGCGCTGCGGGCGGGGGCCGATGCGCTGGAGGACCAGATGGCGGCGGGGCGTCATCTCCGCCCGCCAGCCCGGCTCGACCACGGTGGTGGCGGTGGGTTCGGCGACGATGGCCGGCCCGTCGAGGCTGTCGCCGGGTACCATCTCGTCGCGCACCACCACCGGGGCTTCGCACCAGGCGTCGCCGGTGAAGACGCGGGCGCGGCGGCGGGGAACCAGCGGGGTGGTGCGGCCGGCGGGGAATTCGGGCTCGACGAGCGGCTCGCCGCCGCCGGCCACCTCGACCGCCACCGCTTCGACCACCAGCGGCCGTTCGGGCGGAGCGAAGCCGAAGCGGGCCTGGTGGGCGTCGGCGAACGCCGTCGCCAGGGCCGCCTTGTCGGCGGCGGGGACTTCGAGGGCGGTGTCGGTGCCCTGGACCTTGACGAAGGCGCGGCACCAGGCGCGCATCTCCTCGCGCTCGACGCCCTGGCGCTCCAGCTCGTCGCGGGCCTCCAGCTCCAGATCGGCGAAGGCGCGGCCGAGGGCGGGCATCGCCTCGTCGTCGAGCACCAGTTCCAGGCTGCGCTCGCGGATCACCCGCAGATCCGCCAGCCCCATGCCGTAGGCCGACAGCACCCCGGCCAGCGGGTGGAGGAACACGGTGTCCATGCCCAGCGAATCGGCCACCAGGCAGGCATGCTGTCCGCCGGCGCCGCCGAAGCAGGCCAGGGTGTAGCGGGTGACGTCGTGGCCGCGGGCGACGCTGACCTGCTTGATGGCGTTGGCCATGTTGAGCACGGCGATGGCCAGGAAGCCCTCGGCCACCTGCTCGGGGCGGCGGCCGTCGCCGATCTCGGCGGCCAGGGCGGCGAAGCGCTCGGCGACCACCCGGGCGTCGAGCGGCTGGTCGCCGCCGGGGCCGAACACGGCGGGGAACAGGTCCGGTTGCAGCTTGCCGACCATCACGTTGCAGTCGGTGACGGTCAGCGGCCCGCCGCGGCGGTAGCAGGCGGGGCCGGGCGCGGCGCCCGCCGATTCGGGGCCGACGCGGAAGCGGGCGCCGTCATAGACCAGCACCGAGCCGCCGCCCGCCGCCACGGTGTGGATGCGCATCATCGGCGCGCGCAGGCGCACGCCGGCGACCACGGTGTCGAAGGTGCGCTCGAACTGGCCGTCGTAGTGGCAGACGTCGGTGGAGGTGCCGCCCATGTCGAAGCCGATCAGCCGCTCGAACCCGGCCATCGCCGCGGTGCCGACGGCGCCGACCACGCCCCCGGCCGGGCCGGAGAGGATGGCGTCCTTGCCCTGGAAGCGCCGCGCATCGGTCAGCCCGCCCGAGGACTGCATGAACAACAGCCGCGTTCCCTCCAGCGCCGCCGCCACCCGGTCGACGTAACGGCGCAGGGCCGGCGACAGGTAGGCGTCGGCGACGGTGGTGTCGCCGCGCCCGACCACCTTCATCAGCGGGCTGGCCTGATGCGACAGCGAGACCTGGGGAAAGCCGATCGTGCGGGCGATGCGGCCGACGATCTCCTCGTGGTGGGGATGGCGCCAGGAATGGAGGAACACCACCGCCACGGCGCGGATGCCGTCGTCGAACACCGCCTGCAACGCCGCCTCGACCGCCGCCGGGTCGAGGGGGGCGAGGACATCGCCGTGGGGGCCGATGCGCTCGTCGACCTCGACCACCCGTTCGTAAAGCATCTCCGGCAGGCGGATGGCCCGGGCGAACAGGTCGGGGCGGTTCTGGGTGCCGATGCGCAGCAGATCGGCGAAGCCCTTGGTTACCACCAGGGCGGTGCGGTCGCCCTTGCGCTCCAGCAGCGCGTTGGTGGCCACCGTGGTGCCCATCTTCACCGCGGCGACCTGCGCGGGGGGAATGGGGGCGTCGACCGCCAGGCCGAGCAGGGTGCGGATGCCGGCCAGGGCGGCGTCGTCGTAGCGGCCGGGATTTTCCGACAGCAGCTTGGCGGTGGCCAGCATCCCGTCGGGGCGGCGCGCCACCACGTCGGTGAAGGTGCCGCCGCGGTCGATCCAGAACTGCCAGCCGGTCATGGCCGTTTCCTCCGGGGTGCCGGGAGGAACAGTCTTACCCCGAGAGAGCCCGGCGCGGAAGAGGGCGGGAGGGATAGGGCGGGCAGGAGGCTGGAAAACGACGCCGGTTCGATCCACGGGCGAGCGAACATTGCCCCCTTTTCCGTTTCGATGCCGCTCCCCACCTCTTCGGAGAGACCGTCTGTGTTCGGGAGGTTGCGATGATGATTGCCGCTGCTGCCGAAGAGCCCCCCACCGTCGCCGTTCGCACCGTCCCGCTCGACAGCCCGTGGCTGTGGTTGTCCAAGGGGTGGCAGGATCTCGTCGCCGCCCCCGAGGTGGGAATCGCCTGGGGGGCGCTGTTCGCCCTGATCGGCTTCGGCCTGTTCTTCGGCCTCGACAGCATCGGCCAAGGGGCGCTGATTCTGCCGCTGACCCTTGGCTTCACCCTGGTCGGGCAGGTGGCGGCGGTCGGGTTGTACGAGGTCAGCCGCCGCCTCGCCGCCGGCCAGGACAACGGCGGCCTGCGCGCCGGCATGGTTGCGCTCAAGCGCAATCCGGCCCAGATCGCCCTGGTCGGCCTGTTCCTGACCATCGCCTTCGCCGCCTGGGTGCGTCTGGCGATGCTGGAGTTCGCCCTGTTCTTCGGTGCGGCGCCACCGGCGCCCGAAGCCTTGTTCGGCGCGGTGCTGGGCAGCGACGCCGGGTTCTGGCTGCTGGCCGTGGGGACGGTGACCGGTGGCCTTATCGCCGCCTGCGTCTTCGCCATGACCGTCATCGCCGTGCCGATGCTGGTCGACCGGCCCGAGATCGACGCCATGACCGCCATGCTGGCCAGCGTCGAGGCGGTGCGCGCCAATCCCAAGCCGATGGCGCTATGGGCCTTCCTGATCGGGCTGTTCACATTGGCCGGGCTGGCCTTCTTCCTGGTCGGCGTGGTGGTGACGCTGCCGCTGCTCGGCCATGCCAGTTGGCATGCCTACCGCGACCTGGTGGAGGAATAGGATCCGCCGGTCGCGCCGCTTACATGGGGGGCGGAGGTACCCGGCCCGTGACCCCCTTGCCCGCGACCCGCTTGCTCCCTGTCCTGCTGTTGCTGCTGACCGCGTCGCCGGCCGCGGCCGGCTATGCCGAGGCGGTGGCCTTCTACGGCCGCGCCGACTACGCCGCCGCCGCCCGCGAGTTCGCCGCTCTGGCCCAACAAGGCGATGCCGAGTCGCAATACATGCTGGCCCGGCTGCTGCAACAGGGCGACGGCGTGCCGCGCGACCTGGTCGCCGCCTGGCGCTGGTTCGATGCCGCCGCCCGCCAAGGCCACAAGCAGGCGGCCCAGGCGCGCGACGGCATGATCGGCTTCATGACCGCGCAGCAACTGGTGGCGGCCCAGGGCGGCGCGGCGCCGGTTCCCGCGGCGCCGGCCGCTCCGGTTCTCGCTCCCCCGGTCCTCGTTCCCCCGGTCGTCGCCCCGCCGCAACCCGCCGCGGGGCGGCAGACGGTGGTGGTGGCCGGCGGCACGGTGGTTGCGGCGTCGCCGCCCCTGGCCCGCGCCGCCGCGCCGCCCGGCCGCGGCTACGCCGGTCGCGACTACGAACGCCTGGTGGCGGTGGCCGGCGGTCTCGGCGAGCAGTTGCGGCTGGTGCAGCGGGAGTTGAACAAGGCCGGCTATTTCGCCGGTCCCCTGGACGGCCGCGCCGGGCCGCTGACCCGGGGGGCGTTGCGCGCCTACCAGCGCGATCACGGCATGATCGCCGACGGGCAGTTGAGCGCCGAGGTGCTCGACGCCCTGACCCGGCCGCCGCCCAACACCATCGTCACCGTGCGGGTTCCCGAGCAGCAGGCGGCGCGGGAGATCCCCGGCGCCGGGCAATAAAAAAGCCCCGCTCGCCGGCGATGGCGAGGGAGCCAGACGCCTCTCCCCGGCCGAAGCCGGGGAGAGAAGCCGGTCAGATGGTTCGGACCGTCAGCCCTTGACCTTGCTGACGAGGAACCAAAGCAAGCCGCCGGTGATGACCAGAACGCTCACCAGAATGCCGAGGGCAATGTACGCGTCGTTGTCGAGAACCATGATGACCTTCCCCCTGTCCGAGGATCTGAGACAGAAGGGCACATTAGCAGCCTTGGACGGGTTCGGCTTTGACATAGATCAGTCGGAGGGCCTTCGCGGCACAGATTACGTCGACGCCACCACCACTTGGTTGCGGCCGGCGCGCTTGGCGGCGTAAAGCGCCTCGTCGCAGCGCGACAGGGCCGAGTCGACGGAGGTATCGCTGGGGCCGAAGATGGCGACGCCGACGCTGATCGCCAGGGGAATGCGCTTTCCCTCGTGCTCGCAGAAGGTCTCGGTGACGGCGACCCGCAGGCGTTCGGCCAGGCCCGCGGCGCCGGCGAGGGTGGTCTCGGGCAGCAGGACGCCG
>JACRFY010000102.1 GCA_016212565.1 Magnetospirillum sp.
ACGCCGATCCCCAATTTCCACCGTTATCGGGAATGGCACCGCGTGGATGGCCGTGACAAGCACGGCCATGACGACACCCATTTGATACATAACGGTTATTTGCTTAACTGAACTGTATTGGGCTTAACCAACGGCCGATGAGTCAACCCCATCGGCCGTTGGTATCACATCTCGAAGCGATACCCCACCCCATAGACGGCCTGGATGAGGTTGGCCTCGGGGAGGATGGCCGCGACCTTGCGGCGGATGTTCTTGATGTGGCTGTCGATGATGCGATCCGACACCTCCTGGTCCTGATGGTAGGCGAGGTCGAGGATCTGCGCCCGCGAGTAGATGCGGCCCGGATGCGAGGCCAGCAGGCGCAGCAGCCGGTATTCGGTCGGCGTCAGGTCCAGTCTCTGGCCCTGGATGGCGATGCGCTGGCCGGCCTCGTCGATGTCGACGCGCGGCGGGGCCGGGTCGCCGGCCGGTGTCCGCCCCGAGCGGCGCAGCACCGCCGCCACCCGGGCCACCACCTCGCGGGGGCTGAAGGGCTTGCAGATGTAGTCGTCGGCCCCGACCTCCAGGCCCAGCAGGCGGTCGACCTCCTCGACCCGCGCCGTGGCCATGATCACCGGCACGGTCGAGAAGCGCCGCACCTCGCGGCACACCGCCACGCCGTCCACTCCCGGCAGCATCAGGTCGAGCACCACCAGATCGGGCGGATCGCGGCGGATCACCTCGATCGCCGCACTGCCGTTGGCAAGGTGGTGGGCCTGGAAGCCGGCCTTGCGCAGGTAGTCCATCAGGATGTCGGCAATGGTCTGTTCGTCCTCGACCACCAGGACGCGCGGATTGGCTTCGGTCATGTCGATCCCTCGGCAAGCGGAAGGTGGACGTCGATCTTCAGGCCGCCGAGCGGCGACGGCTGGGCGGTGATGGTGCCGCCATGGGCCTCGACGATGCTTAGACACACCGCCAGGCCGATTCCGGTGCCGCCGCGGACCCGGCTGCGCGAGGAATCGACGCGGAAGAAGCGCTCGAACAGGCGCGGCAGCGAGTCCGGCGGCACCCCGGGGGCGCTGTCCTCGACGCTGAGTTCCACGTGGCCGTCGGCAATCCGGCTGCCTATGCGCAGCCAGCCGCCGGCATCGGTATAACGCAGCGAGTTCTCCAGCAGGTTGGAAAATACCTGGCGCAGGCGGACCAGATCGCCGGCGATCACCGGCTCGGGGGTGGGCCGCGCGGTGCGCTCGACCATCAATCCGGCGTCGACGATGCGCTCGCGGAAGGCCTGGAGGACATCGTCCATCAGGTCGAGCGGCGCCATCGGGCTGAACCGGCAATCGAGATGGCCGACATCCGAACGGGCCAGGGTGTGAAGGTCGTCGACCAGGCGCGACAACCCCATCACTTCGCCATGCAGCACCCCCAGGGTGCGGGCGTCGACCGGATTGACGCCGTCCTGGATCGCCTCGACCTGCGCCCGCAACACGGCGATGGGGGTGCGCAATTCGTGCGAGGTATCCGCCATCCACTGGCGCAGCGACGTTTCCATGCGCTCCTGCTCCTCGACGCGCAGGCGTTCGGCGGTCAGCTTCTGGGCGGTGATGTCGTCGAGGCGGGCGAGCAGGGTGTTGAACCCTTCGGCCAGTTCGCCGATCTCGTCGCGTCGCTTGACCGGTAACGGCTGCATGTCGATTTCGCCGGCCGCCATGCGCCGCAGCAGTTGCGAGGCGGTGGTCAGCGGGCGGAAAAACCGCCGCAGGGCCAAAGCCGCGAACAGCAAGATGGTGACCGTGGAGATGAAGATGTTGCGGAAGGCGAAGTCGCGGGTGGCGTCCAGCGCCTTCAATGCTTCGGCGGTGGGGATGCGGGCGACCAGGAACCAGTCGGCGCTGGGGACCGAGGCCATCGCCGAAAGTTCCTCGACGCCATGGATGTTGACGGTAACGCCGGTCCCGCGATAGCCGGCCATCGCCTGGTCGTGCAGGGGATTCTTCCCCGGCGGCGGCAGCGGGGTGAGAACCTTGCGGGTGTCGGTGGCGGCGACGAACAGGTTGTCGCGGGGCGAGATCAGCAGGAAGCCACCGGTCTGGCCCAGCCGGGAATCTTGCAGCACGTTGAGGAACCCGGATGCCGTCAGCGCCGTCACCCCGGCGAGTACGCCCACCGCCTTGCCGCTTCCGTCGCGGATCGGCGTCGCCATGACCACGACCGGTTCGCCGCTGGCGCGACCGCGCATCGGCTTGCCGATGACCGCCCGACGCTCGTCGAGGGCGCGGCGGAAATAGTCGCTGTCCGAGAAGTCCAGGTCTCGCCGCCCGGGGACGACCGGGAAGTCGGCAACCGCCCGGCGGCCGTCGGCCGGCACCACCACCAGTCCCTTGGAGAACAGGGGATTGGTCTCCTGGTGCTCGCGCAGCCAGGCCTCCATGGCGCGGGGATCGTTCAGCAGAGGCGCGGGCAGATGGCCGGCGAGATAGTCGAGGAAATCGATCCGGGCCCTGATGCGAATGTCGATGTCGCGGGCCACGTACTCGGCGATCGACAATTGATGCGAGGCCGACTGCTCGAACAGGCGGTCGCGGAGAAAGGGCAGGAAGATGCCGAGTCGGACCACGAGGCCGATCGACACCAGGAGGATGCCATAGACGATCAGCCGCGTGATCGCGCTGCGGCGCTGTTCGTCCAGCCAACTGAGAAAACGCGCTCGAAGGCGGCTCATGCCATCACGTCCCGCGGGAACCGGTTTCGCCGGCCAGCATACAAGCGGGCGTGGAGCGGGCAAGGGGCGACGATGCCGAACGCCCGCGCGGAAATTGCGGGTCCGCCTCCATTCTTCCTCCACCATCGCCGGTTACGATGACCAAGACGTGGACGGTAGGGGTGAGGGCGATGATGGCGACGACGGCGGCAACCAAGCCGAAGCCTTTCCACTTGCGGGACGGTTTGTGTGTCGGGTCGGGCGCCATCGACGGCGATCACCAGCGCCTGTTCGCCGCCCTCGACGATGCCGCCGCGCAGATGAAAGGCTCCGGTCACGGCGTGGCGCAGACGGTGTTCCTCGATATCCTCAGCGACCTCGCCCGGCACTTCAGCGCCGAGGAGCGCATCCTCGCCGCCGTCGGCTACGCCGGCCTCGATCACCATCGGATCTGCCATCGGGTGCTGATGGAGCAGGCCCGGGCGGCGCTGGCCATGGGCTGTGACGGCGAGTGGCCGACCGCCTTGCGGCTGCTGTCGACCGCGGTGCTCGAACATATTGCTGCCGAGGACTGCCAGGTGCGGCCGTACCTGCGCGAGGGCCGGTCGTGAGCGGCGGCCGAGCGGCGGCCGCGGCGATCCTGATCGCCCTGGTGGCCGCGCCGGTCCACGCCCAGCCGGCCCGGGGCGGCCCCCCTCCCGGTGGCGGCCCGCAGCTCGACGTGGCCGGCCACGAGATCGACGAACGCCATCCCAGCGAGCGTTACACCTTCGCCACCGTGCCGGTCCCCCTGGAGCGGATGGCGTCCCGCCCCTTTACCCTGCCCGACGGGCGCACTCACTGGTACGAGGTGGTCTACACCCCGGAGGGCGGCGTCAACTGGGTGCAGGCGAAGGCGCTGGCCGAGCAGGCCGGCGGTCATCTCGCCACCATCGCGTCGGCCGAGGAGAACGCCTTCGTCTTCGATCTGGTCAAGGACCGCAAGTACTGGTTCCAGTGGGATGCCAGCCACAATCACGTGATGAACGGGCCCTTTCTCGGCGGCTATCAGCCGCGCGGTTCGGCCGAGCCCAAGGGCGGCTGGCGGTGGGTGACCGGTGAGCCGTGGGTCTACGAGAACTGGGCCTATGATGGCATGCCCGGCGACGACGATCCTCGCCCCAGCCAGCAGCCCAACGACGCCACCGGCAACCAGAATGTCGTCGCCTTCGGCGAAGTGAATATCCCGGTCCCGACCTGGGGCGATTTTCCGCAGAAATTCGGCACCTACCGCTCGCCGTTCCCCGGCCGCACCCACGGCTTCGTCATCGAGTACGAGACGGCGCCGGGCGGACGGTAGGCGCGCCGATTGCCGGTGGCGCCCGCCGGCGCCGCGCGCTAGCCTGGATGTGAATCGCCATGCGAGGTGTTTCCGTCCATGCTCCTCCACGCCCTCGACATTCCCGCCGGCGCGACCGGGGCCGAGCGCTCGCCGCTGGTGATTCTGCACGGCCTGCTCGGCTCGTCGCGCAACTGGGGCGGCATCGCCCGCACGTTGGCCGGGGAGGGACGGGTGGTGGCGCTCGACTTGCCCAATCACGGCGCCTCGCCGTGGTCGGAGGCGATGGATTATCCCTTCCTCGCCGAGGCGGTCGCCGAATCGATCGCCGCCCTGGCGCCCTCGGCGATGGTGCTCGGCCATTCCATGGGCGGCAAGGCGGCGATGCTGTTGGCGCTGTCCCGGCCGATGCTGGTCGAGCGGCTGGTGGTGGTGGACATCGCCCCGGTCGCCTACACCCACACCTTCGCCCCCTATGTGAAGGCGATGCGGGCGGTGTCGCTGGCCGGCGCCGCCAGCCGCGCCGCGGTCGAGGCCGGCCTGTCCGAGGTCATCCCCGATCCCCGCGTGCGCGCCTTTCTTCTGCGAAATCTCGACGGCCGGCCGGGGAGCTATCGCTGGCGCCCCAACCTGGCGGCCCTGGCGGCGGCGATGGACGACATTCTCGGCTTTCCCGCCGTCGCTGCCCCGACGCCCTATGCCGGCCCGGCGCTGTTTCTCGCCGGGGCCGAGTCGGATTACGTCCAGCCGCAGCATGAACCGTTGATCCGGCGGCTGTTTCCCCAGGCGGAGATCCACCGTCTGGCCGGCGCCGGCCACTGGGTGCACGCCGATCAGCCGCAGGCCTTCATCGCCGCGGTGGCGGCGTTCCGGCGCCGGTGACCGCGGCACGCGGGTCGGCGGCAGCGAGCAGATCCAGGGGCTCGGTGGCATCCGGTCCCAGCACGCGGGTTCCGGTCCGGGCGGCAAGGGCGGCGAGGGCGGCGAGGACCGCCGCCGGGGCCTCGACCCGCACGGCCGGCAGGCCGGCCCGCATTGCCTCCAGCACCCGGCCGGTGGCATCGCCGCAATCGAGAACCGAGTCGACCGTCCGGCCGGGGAATTCGCTCGCCATGGCGTCGAGCAACGCCCGCCACCAGCCGATCCCCTGGCGCCCGGCGGCGCCGCGGGGGCTCTCCAGCACCACCGCGAACCCGCCCGCCCGCGCCGCCGTCACCGCGGCGCGGGCATGATCGAGACTGTGGATGACGACGCGCAAGGCCATCGCCCGACCCTAAGCCAACCGACCGGGACGGGCAACCCGACGGCGGATGCAATTTGCCGCTTGCCAGAAACGAAGGGTGGCGATAAATTAGTCCTTCGTCCGCGCCGCAAGGGGCTGCCTCAAAACGGCTTCGACGGGGACGAAAAAAGAGTTTGACACGGCCGGTGTCGTCACGTAGAAACCGGCCTCCCCGCTGAGGAGCGGCGGTTCCCGGAAGGGAGCGGCGGTTCCGGTGGGGGGTGAGAAAAAAGAGATTGACGCCGGGCCGGCGAAGAAGTATAAGCCGGCCTCCCCGAAACGAGGGGGTGGCGCCGA
>JACRFY010000103.1 GCA_016212565.1 Magnetospirillum sp.
AGATTCTCGACCTCGCCGAAGTCGCGCACCAAGTTACGGGCGGCCTTGCGGGCGGCGCCCATCATGACGTTGAGGGTGGCTGAGCGAATGATCAAGGTCGTTTACTTGGCGCGTTCGACGTAGGAACAATCGGCGGTGGCGACGACGATCTTCTCGCCCTCGGCAATGAACGGCGGCACCAGGATCTTCAGCCCGTTCTCCAGCTTGGCCGGCTTGTAGGACGACGACGCGGTCTGGCCCTTGACCACCGGGTCGGCCTCGACCACCGTCATCACCACCTTTTCCGGCAGGCTGACGCCCACCGGCGAGCCCTCGATGAACTCGACCGCCACCACCATGCCATCCTGCAGGAAGGCGGCGGCGTCGCCCAGCAACTCGGACGTCACGGTGAACTGCTCGAAGTTTTCCTGGTCCATGAAGGTCAGGGCGTCGGCATCGCCGAAGAGGTAGGTGCATTCCTTCTCTTCGACATTGCATTTCTCGACGGTGTCGGCGGTGCGCCAGCGCTCGTTGGTCTTGGTGCCGGTGCGGACGTCGCGCATCTCGACGGTGATGAAGGCGCCGCCCTTGCCCGGCTGAACGATCTGGGTCTTGAGCACGGCCCATTGCTTGCCGTTGTGCTCGATGACGTTGCCGATACGAATGAGGTTGGCGTTGATCTTCATGGTCTTGGGATCCGGGGATGGCGGGAAATCGGCGCGGAAGCTAGCAGGTTGAGTCGGCAATGGCAATGAGGCTGGACCCTATCGTCGCGCCACCACCAGCGGCGAGGTAAAGGTCTGCACCGGCTCGCCTTGGGCATCGACGGTCGTCACCCGAACCGTCACCAGCCCGTGGCTGGGCTTCGAGCGCATCTCGCGCACGTCCAGCACCTCGGTGCGCAGGGAAAGAACGTCGCCGGGGCGCACCGGGCGGAACCATTTCAGTCCCTCGATGCCGGCGCCGATCAGCCCCCCGGCGGGCTGGAATTCGCCGGTGACCAGCAGACGCATGGTGATCGCCCCGGTGTGCCAGCCGCTGGCCGCCAGGCCGTCGAAGAAGGTCCCCTTCGCCGCCGCGTCGTCGAGGTGGAACGGCTGCGGGTCCCATTGGCGGGCGAAGGCGACGATGTCCTCGGCGGTCACCGTGTAGGTTGCCGAGCCGAACACCTGGCCGGCGGCGATGGCGTCGAGGGTGAGGGCCATGGGCGGGTCTCCGAAGTACGCCCGCCAGCATGGCCCTTGCTCTGCCGGCCCGTCAATGCGGGTTCAGCAGCCGTTGCGTGTAGGGCAGGATGCCGCCGTGGCGGATGTAGGCCACCTCCTCCACGGTGTCGATGCGGGCCAGGGCGGCGAAGGTGGTCACCGTCCACCCCTGGCGCGCCACCCGCACCGTGACCATCATCCGCGGCGAGATCCCTCCCGACAGACCGCAGAGATCGAAGGTTTCGGTGCCGTCTTCGCCCCAGGCATGGCGGTCGATGCCGGGGGGGAATTCCAGCGGCAGCACCCCCATCCCGACCAGATTGGAGCGATGGATGCGTTCGAAACTCTCGGCGAGGACCGCCTTTACCCCCAGCAGCCGCGTCCCCTTGGCCGCCCAATCGCGCGACGAGCCGGAGCCGTATTCCTTGCCCGCCACCACCACCAGCGGCACCTGCTCGGCGGCGTAGAGCACCGCCGCGTCGTAGATCGCCATCACCTGACCCGAGGGCTGGTGGCGGGTGAAACCGCCCTCGATGCCCTTCACCATCTCGTTTCTCAGGCGGAGATTGGCGAAGGTGCCGCGCACCATCACCTCGTGGTTGCCGCGCCGCGAGCCATAGCTGTTGAAATCGGCCGGATCGATTCCGGCGGCCTGCAGATAGAGCCCGGCCGGACTGTCGCGGCGAATGCTGCCGGCGGGGCTGATGTGGTCGGTGGTCACCGAATCGCCCAGCACCGCCAGCGGCCGCGCCGCCAGGATGTCGGTGGGCGGGGCCGGCTCGCGGGCCATGGCCAGGAAATAGGGCGGCAGGCGGATATAGGTCGAGCCCGCCTCCCAGGCATAGGTGGCGCCGCCGGCCGGGGCGATGGCCCGCCAATCCTCGCCGCCGTCGAGGATATGGGCATATTTGTCGGCGAACATGGCCGGCGAGACGGCGGCGGCGACGGTGGCGGCGATCTCGGCCCCGCTTGGCCAGATGTCCCCGAGGAACACCGGGCCGTCGGTCCCCTCGCCCAGCGGCTGGGTGACCAGATCCACCTCCAGCGACCCGGCCAGCGCATAGGCGACCACCAGCGGCGGCGAGGCCAGCCAGTTGGCGCGCACATTGGCGTTGATGCGGCCCTCGAAGTTGCGATTGCCCGACAGCACCGCCGCGACGGTCAGCTTGTTGTCTTCGATCGCCGCCACCAGGGCCGGATCGAGCGGCCCGGAATTGCCGATGCAGGTGGTGCAGCCATAGCCGACGGTATGGAACCCCAGCGCTTCGAGATCGCGGTCCAGCCCGGTGGCGTGCAGATAGGCGGTGACCACCGGCGATCCCGGCGCCAGCGAAGTCTTGACCCACGGCCTGGCGCTCAACCCGCGCGCCCGCGCCTTGCGCGCCAGCAGGCCGGCGGCGATCATCACCGCCGGGTTGGAGGTGTTGGTGCACGAGGTGATGGCGGCGATCACCACGTCGCCATGGCCCAGCCCGGGGGTCAGTCCCGGCACCGGAACGCGGATCTCGGCATTGGGCAGGGCGGCGCGCAACGCCGCGACGGTGCGGGCGGCGTCCTTGAGCGGAACCCGGTCCTGGGGCCGCTTCGGCCCCGCCAGGCACGGCTCGACGGCGTCGAGGTCGAGGGCCAGCACCGCGGTGAAGGCCGGCGCGGGGGTGGACGCGTCGCGCCACGCCCCCTGGGCGCGGGCATAGGCCTCGACCACCGGCACCAGCTCGCCGCGGCCGGTGAAGGCAAGATAGGCCAGGGTCTCGGCGTCGATGGGGAAGATGGCGCAGGTGGCGCCGTATTCCGGGCTCATGTTGCCGATGGTGGCGCGGTCGGCCAGGGCCAGCGAATCGAGGCCGGGGCCGAAGAACTCGACGAAGCGGCCGACCACCCCGTGGGCGCGCAGGCGCTCGGCGATGGTCAGCACCAGATCGGTGGCGGTGACGCCGTCACGCAGCTTGCCGTCCAGGCGGACGCCGATCACCTCGGGCAGCATCAGCGAAATCGCCTGGCCGAGCATCGCCGCCTCGGCCTCGATGCCGCCGACACCCCAGCCGAGCACCGACAGGCCGTTGACCATCGGCGTGTGGCTGTCGGTGCCGACCACGGTGTCGAAACCGAGCACGCCGTCCTGCTCCCACACCACCTGCGACACGTATTCGAGGTCGATCTGGTGGCAGATCCCCGAGCCGGGCGGGAAGATCCTGACGTTGCCCAGCGCCGCCTGCGCCCATTTGAGGAAGGCGTAGCGCTCGCCGTTGCGCTCGAACTCGATGCGCATGTTGTCGGCCAGCGCCCCCGGGCCGCCCCAGCGGTCGACCGAGACCGAGTGGTCGACGATCAGGTCCACCGGCACCAGCGGCTTGATCGCCGCCGGATCGCCCCCCGACGCGGCCATCGCCTCGCGCATCGCCGCCAGGTCGA
The DNA here is from genome assembly GCA_016212565.1 of Magnetospirillum sp. Lineage (GTDB taxonomy): Bacteria > Pseudomonadota > Alphaproteobacteria > Rhodospirillales > Magnetospirillaceae > JACRFY01. The sequence continues at coordinate 3,597 of JACRFY010000103.1, forward strand.
CCAGAGCCGGCACGCCGGTGAAGTCCTGCATCAGCACCCGGGTGGGACGGAAGGCGATCTCGCGCTCCGACCTGCGGCTGTCCAGCCAGCGCAGCACGCAGGCGATCGCCTCGACCGCGCCGCCGTGGCGCAGCAGGTTCTCCAGCAGGATCTTGAGCGAGAACGGCAGCGGCCCGGGATCCCCCAGCCCGGCCTCGCGCACGGCGTCGAGGGCGAAGTAGGTCAGCCGGCGCCCGGCGACATCGAGGGAACGGCGGGCATCCAGGAGCGGCGGTGCGGGCATGGGGAACCTCTCGGCGGAACGCGGGAGAAACCATCGACAGACATTGGACCTCGCCGCCGCCGCCGCAACAGCCGCCTGGAAATGGGCGCGGCGGCGGTGTAGACACGGGCTCTGTCCCCTCCCGGAGATCCGCCATGGCCATGGACGCCGCCGACATCGAACGCCTGATCAAGGACGCCCTGCCCGACGCCAAGGTGGTGATCGAGGACCTGAGGGGCGACGGCGACCACTACGCCGCCCTGGTGGTCTCGCCCGCCTTCACCGGCAAGAGCCGGGTGCAGCAGCACCAGATGGTCTATGCCGCGCTTCAGGGCCGCATGGGCGGCGAACTGCATGCGCTGGCGCTGACCACCGCCACCCCGGACAACGCGCCGGATTGGGCCAAGGGCTGAGATGGCGGATCCCGAGCGTCTGCCCCCGCCGCCGTTCTGGCGGACACGCTATTTCGCGTTCGACGTCATGCCCCGCCGCCCCGACCTCGATCCATCGAGATCCGCCGGATCATCGCGCGGCCGGAGGTGAGACGCGTTCAGTCCGATGGCCGCATTCGCCTTTATGGGCATTCCGAAACCCTCGGCTGTCATCTCCGTGTCGTGCTATTGTCGGACGGAGAGACGGTCCACAACGCTTTCCCGGATGAAAGCTATCCACCATGAAGACCAGCTACGATCCTGGCACCGACAGCCTCTATATCGAGGTCCGGGCGCTGCCGTCGAAGCGAACGGTGGAAATCGAGCCCGACGTCATGCTTGATTACGGCGAAGATGGCGAACCGGTCGGCTACGACATCCAGCACGCCTCGACCAAGGCCGAGCTGATCGGCCGCCTCATCCTGGTCTCGGCCGCCGCGGAATAGGCGGCCGCCGCAGTTGACCACCGTCAACGCCGGCCACCGCCTCGCGACGTCATTGCTTGCGCTGCCGATCCCGACGCCCTAAATTACACCCATTCCAAATCACAACACAGGCTCCCCCGCGATGACCAATCCCGTCTTCGAGCGCATCCAGCAGGACCTTTCCGACAACGCGGTGGTGCTGTACATGAAGGGCACGCCGATGTTCCCGCAGTGCGGCTTCTCGGCCGCGGTGGTGCAGGTGCTGTCGGACCTCGGCGTCAAGTTCAAGGGCATCGACATCCTGGTCGACCCCAGCCTGCGCGACGCGATCAAGGAATTCACCAACTGGCCGACCCTGCCCCAGCTCTACGTCAAGGGCGAGTTCGTCGGCGGCTGCGACATCGTGCGCGAGATGGCCGCCAACGGCGAATTGCAGCAGTTGCTGACGGCCAGGAACGTCCCGTTCAGCGCCTGAGCAGCGGCAAAGACTCGAACGCGCCGGTATCCGGCGGCCGTCGGGGCCGCGGCCGTGCCGCCCCGAGGGGGCAAATAGGCGCGTCGCGTCAGCGGCTCGCCGGGACGAATCCGCCGGGCAGCTTCCTCTGGGTGGGGGATTCCCTCACCCATCGGGTGTTCCGGCGCCCATCCCGCAGCCGTACCCTGATGGCGAAGAGTGACGCCGGCAGGGAGTTGAGCCATGGCCAATTGTCAGGAATGCGGTGAGTACGTCCCGGTCAAGACGGCGGTCGAAGCGGGACTGATTTCGGCCCACGACGTATCCAAGGCGCGGAACGACATTCGCGGCTGCAACGGCTATTGCCGCGCCGAGGGTCTCATCAACACCACCCGCAAAGAGGACGACGGCTGCGCCGCCTTCGCCTGCAGCGGTCACGCCTGAAGCGTCCGACCTCCGCGTCCCCTCCCCCGGTGCCGCCGCGGGAGGGGTTTTCCTTTGCGCCGCAGCGTCTCTTCGTTGAAAATGCCGAGGGCATCGGGGGGGGCGATCCTGACGGAGGTGGTGATGCTCAAGATTTTTTGGGCGGATCGACGCGGCGCGACGGCAATCGAATACGCTCTCATCGCACTCCTGGTGACGGTGGCGGTGATCGGTGCCATCCGTGCCTTCATGGACCAAATGAGCGTGATGTACGAATACATCAGGGCCGCAATCATGGGATGAGAGAAAGCGGAATTGCCTGTTGTGGCGCCACCACGGACTTTATATACTCCGCGCCGATGAACCAGCCCTACTTCGACATCATCCGCCTCGTCGAGCGTCTGCACCGCCACTTTCTGGATGTGTTGCGCACAGAGCTGCGCCGTCTTGGTGTCGAAGACATCAATGCGGTCCAGGCATTACTCCTTTACAACATCGGCGCCAACGACGTGGTGATTCGCGACCTCAAGGATCGCGGCTATTACCAGGGATCGAACGTTTCCTACAACATCAAGGGCCTGACCGAGACGGGCTACCTGATGCAGGAACGCTCGCCCCACGACCGCCGCTCGGTTCGGCTCAAGCTGACCGACAAGGGCTTCCAGTTGTGCGAATCGGTGCGCAAGCTGCAAGACGACCTCGCCTCCACCTTGGGCGAGTCGCCGGAGATCGTTCAGGGTCTGGAAACGACGGTCGGCACCATGCAGAAGCTGGAGCGCACCTGGACCGATTTCATCCACTACGGACGCCTGCGGCCGTTGACCTGAGGGGGAGCCCCAGGTCCCTCGCCCCGCCGTCGCCGTCTCGCGGCGGGGGGCCTTAAAGCGTGATGGTTTTGCCCTCGCCGGGCAGGCGCGTCCGCGCCCTTGTGGGCTTCGCCCACCCGTCGCCCTTGTGGGCTTCGCCCACCCGTCGCTTTGCTCCGGGCCGCCCTGACGGGTGTCGTTTGCCCCTTCGGGGCGGCACGGCCGCTCGCTCAATGCTCGCAGGAACGCCGTGCCTCGGATTTGAGGCTCGGCGCCCTAAGGTGCGGCGCTCTAGAACCGCCCCGCCGCCGCTGCGGGTTGGCAATCGCCCGCCGCGCACAGGGCGTCGAGCGCCGCCAGCACCACCTTCGATGCCTCCTCGACCTGCTCGACCAGACGCATGGCGCCCTCGACCTGCCCGGCGTTGAACAGCCGCACCGCCTCCAAGCCGCACTGATGGACGGTGCGGTGCGGTTCTTCCAACTGCCGGTAGGCGGGACCGTTTCGATACGGCATCGATCCGGGACCGTAATACCACTTCCCCAGGCGGCAACTGCGCTCGTTGGCCAGTTCGTCGGGATTGAGCCGGGCATTGCCGACCAGCATGTCGAACAGGCGCTTCTTCCAGATGATATGGTCGGCCTTGGCGATCAGCACGATCTTGTTGGGGATGTCCTGCTCGACCAGCAGACTCAGCAGCGAGGCGATCTGCTTCTCCACCCCGCTCAACGCCGCCGAGCTGCGCTCGATGGCACCGGCATTGTTCTCGGCCTGATGGGCGACGTTTTGCACCCCGCCGGAAATCTGGTCGGCGGCGCCGGCCTGCTGGGTGAGAATCCGCGACACGTCGGCCATCTTCGCCGTGGTGGTGTCGACCCGGTTGCCGATGTCGCGCATCCGCGTGCCCATCGTCTCCATCGCCTGGCGGCCCTTGGCGATGGCCTGGGTGCCGCGGGTCATGGTGGCGACGATGCCGGACATCTCCTGGCGCAGGTTGGTGATGCGCGAGCCGATGTCTTCCGTCGCCCGCGCCGTCTGGTTGGACAGCGTCTTGACCTCGTTGGCGACCACGGCGAAGCCCTTGCCGGCCTCGCCGGCCCGCGCCGCCTCGATGGTGGCGTTGAGCGCCAGCAGGTTGGTCTGGCTGGCGATGGTCTCGATCGAGGACAGGATGTCGCCGATCGCCTCCGACGCCTCGGACAGCGCGCCGACCCGGGCGGCGGCATCGGCCACCGCCGCTTCGATGGCGGAGAACTCGGCCATCGCCGCGTCGACGACGTCGCTGCCGCTGTCGGTCATGTCCTGGGCCTCGGCGGACAAGGCAACCGCCTCGTCGGAACGGGCGGCAATCTCCTGGATGCCCGACACCATCTGCTCGGTGGCCGCGGCCATGCCGGCGGCCTCGTCGCGGGCGGTGCGGATGCCGCCGACGATGCTGGCATTGGCGATGGCGCCCTCGTTGACGGTCATCGAAATGGTCACCGCATCGTCGAGCATCCGCCGGGTGAAGGCTCCCAGCTCACCGGCATGCCTGGCCATCACGTCGAGGGTGGCATTGGCCGAGGCGGCATAGCGGGCAAACTCGCCGCGCAGTCCCTTGGGCAGGATATGGCGGTAGAAGCGCCCCTCGCTGGCCGCGCGCATGGCGGCGTCGGCCTCCTTGGCGAAGGCTTCGGTCTGGTCGAGCAGGCGGTTGACGTTGCGCAGCAGCTCGCCGACGTTGCCGTGGCCGCGAATGCCCGGCACCCGCGCACGAAGCCTGCCCCCGGCGGCCTGGCGCAGCGCGGCATTGGCCTTGTCGACGCTGTTGTTGGCCCGCATCAGCCACATCAGGCCGGCCAGCCCCAGCAGGCCGCAGCCACCGGCGAGGATCGCCGCCGTCACCGCGCCCGCCGACAGCGCCGACGCCACGGCGATTGCCGCCAACGCCAGCGACAGGCCGTTGGCCAGCAGCGCCTTAGAGACCGAGGACAAATTGATCATAACTGACCCCCTTGGCGGCCAGGGTGGATTGCAGCGACGCGAAGGCGGCGTCCAGCCCGGCCTTGCGGTCGCCGTGGCGCGCCTCTTCGGCGAGCAGCGCGGTATAGAGCGGCTCGATGGTGGACAACACGCTGCGCTCCACCGTCCGGCGATTGGAGTGGTAGCCGATGGTGGCACCGCTTTCGTCGAGATCGGGGGTGATGTGGGCGAACACCCAATAGTGATCGCCGTTCCTGGCCCGATTGATCACATAGGCAAAGCACTCGCGCCCGGTGGCGATGGTGTCCCACAGCAGCTTGAACACCGAGCGCGGCATGGCCGGATGGCGGATGATGCTGTGCGGCTTGCCGATCAGCTCCTGCTCGGCATAGCCGGTCAAGCGCAGGAACACATCGTTGCAATAGGTGATCCGACCGGTGGCATCGGTTTTGCTGACGATCAGTTCGTCGTCGCCGAACCTGCGTTCGACGCCCGTCAATCCCTGTGCGGCCATGGCCGTCCTCCCTCGTCCCGATGCTCATTGGCATACGGCATCGGTATGTGGGGACTTATACGCATGTATAGAGCCGTTGAAAAGTACGATGGAAACAATTTTATGAAAAGCCATACCCATTTTATGCGCATGCGACTTGTTTGCACTTGCAAGACCGTCTACGCTCCCCGGCTGAGAGGCAACGGCGCCAATGAACGCAAGATCGCCTCTCCACCGAATGGCCGCCTCCGTCCGGCCGGGTTGTCGGCGGCGCGGGGCACGCCGATACTCTAGGACTCCAGCCCCGGAGGACATGCGATCATGAAGGGCAACAAAGCGGTCATCGACCGACTCAACGAGCTTCTTGCCGGCGAGCTGACGGCGGCGGACCAGTACTTCGTCCATTCGCGGATGTTCGCCAACTGGGGCTACAAGCGCCTCTACGAGCGGGTGGCGCACGAGCGCGAGGAGGAGTTGCAGCACGCCGACCGCCTGATCCGCCGCATTCTGTTCCTCGACGGGACGCCGCAGGTGGGCAAGCGCGGCAAGCTGGCCATCGGCAAGGACGTGCCGGACATGCTCAAGAACGACCTCGCCTACGAGCTGGCGGTGGTCAAGGCCCTGCGCGAGGCCATCGCCCTGGCCGAAAAGGAGGGCGATTACGAGACCCGCGCCCTGCTGCGCGAACTGTTGTCGGATACCGAGGAAGACCACACCCACTGGCTCGAACAGCAGATCCGCCTGCTGGGCGAGATGGGCCTGCCCAACTACCTGCAATCGGCGGCCGGAGACCTGTCATGAAGGGCGATCGCGATGTCGTTGCCGCGCTCAACGGTGTGCTGAAGACCGAGCTGACGGCCATCAACCAGTACTTCCTCCACGCCCGGATGCTGAAGAATTGGGGCTACCGGGTGCTGGGGGGCCGCGTCCACCACCACTCCATCGCCGAGATGAAGCATGCCGACGAGGTGATCGAGCGCGTCCTGTTCCTCGACGGCCTGCCCAATCTTCAGGATCTCGGCAAGCTGGCCATCGGCGAAGACGTGCCGGAGATCCTGGCCAACGACCTGGCCTTCACCGTCGACGAACGTACCGGGCTGCTGGCGGCGATTGCCCTGTGCGAGACCAAGCAGGATTTCGTCACCCGTCACCTGCTGCGCGAGATCCTGGAAAAGTGCGAGGAGCGCCTCGATTTCCTCGAAACCCAGCGCGACCTGCTGGCCGGCCTGGGCCTCGCCAACTACCTGCAATCGGCGGCGGGGGAGATCGAAGGGAACTGATCCTTCCGTTACCATCGGTTACAGAAAACCGCCGTCGTCGGCCGGCGGCGGCGGTTATACTGAGGCCATGGATACAGGCCCCCACATCCTGGTGGTCGACGACGACCGCGACATCCGCGACCTGCTGGCGCGCTTTCTCGCCCGCCACGGCCTCGACGTCACCACGGCCGCCGACGGTGCCGCCATGCTCAAGGCGCTCGACGGGCGGCGCGTCGATCTGGTGGTGCTCGACCTGATGATGCCCGGCGAGGATGGGCTCAACCTGACCCGGCGCCTGCGCGCCCAGGGGCACACCGTGCCCATCGTCATGCTGACCGCCATGGGCGAAGAGGCCGACCGCATCGTCGGCCTGGAGATGGGCGCCGACGACTACGTCCCCAAGCCGTTCAATCCCCGCGAATTGCTGGCCCGCATCCGCGCCGTGCTGCGCCGCGCGCCGGGCAATGCGGCGGAGCCGGTGTCCGCGGCGGCGTTGAGCTTCGACGGCTGGCGGCTGGAGCTGGCCACCCGCACCCTGCATTCGCCCGACGGCGTCGAGGTGCCGCTGTCGGCCGGCGAGTACGGCCTGCTGCTGGCTTTCGTCGAGCATCCGCGCCGGGTGCTGTCGCGCGACCTGCTGCTCGACCTCGCCCGCGGACGGGCGGCGGTGCTGTTCGACCGCTCCATCGACATCCAGGTCAGCCGCCTGCGCCGTCGCCTCGGCGACGACGCCAAGGAACCGCGGCTGATCAAGACCGTCCGCGGCGGCGGCTACCTGTTCACCCCGGAGGTGGTGGCGTCATGAGGCTGATGCCCGACACCCTGATCGGCCGCACCGCCCTGGTGCTGGTGGCGGCGCTGGCGGTGGTGCTGGTCGCCGCGCTGGCCCTGTTCGCCGGGCAACGCTCGGAAGCCCTGGCCAACCTGGGCGGCCGCAATACCGCCGAGCGGGTCGCCGCCCTGGCCCTGCTGGTCGAGGAAACGCCGCCCGCCCAACGCCGGCAAACCCTGCGCAGCCAGGACAATCCCGGATTCCGCGCCTTCTGGTCGGCCGGCGCCAACACCGACGACAGCGACGAGACCGGCCTGGCCGCGAGCGTGGCCGAGCATCTGCGCCAGCGGCTCGACGGGCGCGAGGTGCGGGTATCGACCCGCATCCCCGCGTTTGGCCCCGGCAGCGGCCACGGCATGGGGCCGGGGATGCACGGCCCCGGCGGTCCGCCTCCGGCGCTGCGCATTGCCGTGCGCCTCAACGACGAAGGCTGGCTCAACGTCGTCGCGCCGCTCGACGACCCCGGTTCGCTGTTCCGGCCCCGCTTCCTCGCGCCGCTGCTGCTGGCGCTGCTGGTCGTCACCGCCGCCGCCCTGTGGGCCGTGGGCCGCGCCGCG
>JACRFY010000108.1 GCA_016212565.1 Magnetospirillum sp.
CCTGCAGGCGGCGGCGGATGCGGCGGCGATCTCGGCGGCCTACGAGGCGGTGGCCGGCGACGCGGCCGACATTTCCGCGGCGGCGACCGTCGATGCCGGCCGCAACGGCTTTACCGTCGGGGATAACGGCGCCACCATCGCCGTATACAATCCCCCCATCTCCGGCACCTATGCCGGCGACGACACCGCGGTCGAGGTGATCGTCAGCCAGCCGCAGACCTTGCTGTTCTCCAAGCTGATGCTCAACAGCGCCACCATCAGCGCCCGTGCGGTGGCCCGCAACGGCGGCGGTTCCGGCGCCGGCACCTATTGCGTCCTCGCCCTCGATGCCACCGCCTCGCAGGCGGCCTATCTCGCCAACAATGCCCGCCTGCCCAACGAGGATTGCGGCATTGCCGTCAATTCGACCAGTGCGACCGGCCTGTACCTGAAGAACAACGCCATCGTCGACGGACCGGTATCGGTGGCCGGCGGCTATCACACCTCCAACAACGCCCATCTCTACGGCAGCGTCTCGACGGGATCGGTCACCGCCGATCCCTATGCCGACGTGACCCGCGAATCCCTGGGCTCGTGCACCACCGGCCAGACGGTGTCGGCCAGCAACAACGTGACCGTCAATCTGGTGCCGGGGCGGTTCTGTTCCGGCCTCAGTTTCAAGAACAACGCCGTGGTGAACTTCTCGCCCGGGACCTACTACATCGAGAGCAAGTTCGTGTTCCAGAACAACGCCGTCATGAACGCGACCGGCGGCGTGACCCTGGTGATGGTCGGCAACTACGCCATCGACGTCGGCAACAATGCCAAGCTCAATCTCACCGCTCCGACCAGCGGCACCTATGCCGGCCTGGCGATGTTCGGCGACCGCACCGGCACCTCGACGGTGACCCAGACCTTCGACAACAACACCACCCTCAACGTCAAGGGGGCGATCTACTTCCCCAATCAGATCGTGCTGCTGGAGAACAACGCCACCTCGGACGCCGACGGCTGCACGCAGTTGATCGCGCGCAAGGTGTCGTTCTCCAACAATGCCAACCTGCCGAGCAACTGCACCGGTGCCGGGACCACGCCGATCGGTGCCGCGGCGAAGATTTCGCTGGTGGAGTAGGCGATGATCCGCGCCGCCGCCCTCGTCTTCCTCCGTCTGGTCCGCTGCCGGCGCGGCGTTACCGCGGTCGAGTTCGCGTTGGCGACGCCGTTTCTGCTCGCACTGTGCCTGGGGACCGTCGATCTGAGCCTCGCCGCCGGCGAGCACATGCGCCTGACCTCGGCCGCCCGCGCCGGAGTCCAATATGCCTATGCCAATCCCGACGACCTGGCCGGGGTCAGCAATGCCGTCACCCTGGACGCCCCCGATCTCGCCGCGGCGAGCGTCGCGGTGTCGACCTTTTCCGGCTGTGCCGACGGCTCGACCCTGCCCGCGGGCACCACCACCTGCGGCGACGGCAGCACGCCGCGCAGCTACGTCTCGGTGACGGTGTCCGAAACCTACCCGTTCCTGGTCCCCTTTCCGGGGATCGGCAGCAGCCAGCAGATGTCGGCGTCGGCCACCCTGAGAACCGAGTAGGAGAGCGGCGATGACCCGGCGGTGGCGATTGGGGGAGCGGGGGTCGACGGCGGTGGAATTCGCCCTGTTGATGCCGGTGTTCCTGGCCTTCATTCTCGGCGTGATCGAGTTCGGCCGCGCCATGTGGACCCGTTCGGTGATGCAGTTCGCCGTCGAGCAGGCGGCGCGTTACGCCCTGGTGCGCGACACCGCCACCGCGGCGGCCATCGAAGAGGAAATGCGGGCCAATCTGATCGGCCTGTCCCAGGATTCGGTGGTGGTGGTGGTCTCGACCGCCGGCTCGGCGGTGAGCATCACCGCCACCAACACCTTCGAATTCCTGGTCCCGCAACTGCTGCCCTACGGCCCGCTGGAACTGACCGCCGGTTCGCGCCTGCCACGGTAGCCAACCTTGACCAAAGGCATGGATGCGGCCTCCCCCAGGCGTGGTATGATATGACCCTTGTCGAGAGGGAGAGGCCATGAGCGGATTCCGCTGGCCATGGCGTGTTGCCGGTACCCGCGGATGGAGTTCGCTGGTGGTGGCGGCATTGGTTGCCGTGTGGTCGGCCGTCATGGCCGTCTCGCTGGGGCTCGACATCGTCAGTCATCGCGCCGAGGCCTTGCGCCTGGCCAATTCCGAAGCCCGCGCCAGCCTCGACAAGGACCTCGCCTTCCGGCTGTGGGGCACCGGCCACGGCGGCGTCTACGTTCCCGTGGACGAGCGCACCCCGCCCAATCCCTACCTGTCCCATGTGCCGGAGCGCGACATCGTCACGCCGTCGGGGCGGGCGTTGACGTTGATGAACCCGGCCTACATGCTGCGTCAGGCGATGTCCGAATTCGGCGACCTGTACGGGGTTCGCGGCCGCATCACCAGTCTGAAGATCCTCAACCCCATCAACACGCCCGATGCCTGGGAGCGTTCGGCGCTGGCACGCTTCGATGCCGGCGAGCGTCAGGTGGCCGAGGTCGTCGATGCCGAGGGCAAGCCGGTGCTGCGGATGATGCGGGCGATGATCATGGAAGAGGGCTGCCTGAAGTGCCACGCCAAAAGCGGGATCAAGCTCGGCGAGGTGCGCGGCGGCATCGGCGTCGCCATCCAACTGGAGCGCTATTTCGCCGACGCGCGGCGCCTGGGCCTCGAATCCGCGTTCACCCATCTGATGCTGTGGGCCGGCGGGCTGGCGGTGATCCTGGTCGCCGGGCGGCGCCTCATGAAGGTCGCCGTCCAGCGCGACCGCGCCCTCGACGTGCTGTCGGCCAGCGAGGAACGCTACCGCCGCATCGTCGAGACCGCGCAGGAGGGGATGTGGACGCTCGATCACCGCGGCATCACCGTCTCGGCCAATGCGGTGATGGCCGGCATGCTGGGGTTGAGCCCATCGGCGATGCCGGGCCGGCCGCTCTGCGATTTCCTGCCCCACGGCAGCGAGGCGATGGCCGCCGATCTGGTCGCCGGCTTCGCCGTCAGGCCGGGGCGGTGCACCCTGACCCTGCAACGGGCCGACGCCACCCTGGTCGACATGGTGGTCTCGGCCGGTCCCCTCGACGACGGCGGCGCGGCGCCGCAGGTGCTGTTGATGGTCACCGAGGTGGCGGCGCCGACCGACGAGCAGGAAACCCTGAAGCGGGTCATCGATCAACTGGCGGCCTCGAACGTCGATCTCGACCGCTTCGCCCATGCTGCCGCCCACGATCTGCGCGAGCCGACGCGGGTGATGGTGTCGTTCTCGCAGTTGCTCGAACGCCAGTACGGCGGCCAACTCGACGACCGCGCCGAGGAGTACCTGCATTTCATCTGCGACGCGGCCCGGCGGATGAATTCCCTGGTCGAGGATCTGGTCGTCTATGCCCATGCCTCAAGCCCCGGCGACGCCTTCCAGACCCTGAACCTCGACCAACTGGCGGCCGAGGCGGTGGCGGGGCTGCAACGCGCCATCGGCGACAGCGGCGCGGTGGTGGAGATCGGCCGGTTGCCACAGGCGATGGGCGACCGCGGCCAGGTGGGGCAGGTCCTGCATCAACTGATCGGCAATGCCGTCAAGTACCGCCATCCCGACCGCCCGCCGCGGGTGAGCGTCACCGGGCAGACGGTCGGCGACGCCGTCGAACTGGCGATTGCCGACAACGGGCTGGGCATCGAGCCCCAATACCTCGACGACATCTTCACCGCCTTCCGCCGTCTGCACCCGCCGGGAAATTACCCCGGCAGCGGTGTCGGCCTAGCCTTGGCCAAGCGGATCGTCGACCGCCATGGCGGACGCCTGTGGGCCGAATCGATTCCCGGGGCCGGCAGCGTCTTCCGCTTTACCTTGCCGGCGGCGTAATCGCCGCTCCCCCTTGCAACACCGATGGCGGAGATCCTTATGTAGAGCGAACCCGTCGTCTGGCCATCGGCCAGGGACGGGCAGGGTCCCGAAGGGGGAAGGCACGCGGATGTTCGGACTGAGCCACGCCCCCGACCTCGACCGTCCCGGCCTCCACTGGCTGAACGTCGCGCGACCGCTGACCCGGGCCGATCTGGCCGGGCGGCTGGTGATCCTCGACTTCTGGACGTTCTGCTGCATCAACTGCTTCCACGTCCTGCCCACGCTGGCGCGCATCGAGCGGCAGTTCCCCGCCGAGGTGACGGTCATCGGCGTCCACAGCCCCAAATTCTCCCATGAAGAGGACCTGCACGCCGTCACCCAGGCCCTGGCCCGCTACGACGTGCGTCATCCGGTGATCCACG
>JACRFY010000003.1 GCA_016212565.1 Magnetospirillum sp.
CGACGCCGAACTGCGTTACCACGATTCCGGCACCGTCCTGGTGCCCGGCGGCGATGGCCGCTACGAGATCGCCACCGCCGACCTCGACAATCTCCAGGTGCGCTGGCAGACCGCGCATCAGGACGCCGACATCAGCTTCAACCTGCGCGCGGTGGTCGAGGACGTCGACGTCGGCACCGGCCGCGAGACGGCGATCACCGACCCTGTCGCCCCCGATACCAGCGAGGCGGTGGCCGCGGTGACCGTGGTGGTCAAGGCGGTGGCCGACGATCCGCTTCTCGCCGCCGCGGCGATCGGCGTCGAGGATCAGTATGCGGTGGTCGCGTTCAACGCCCTGGCGCTGGTCGACGCCGACGGCTCGGAATCGCTGACCACCCTCTATGTCACTCCGCAGGCCGGCGCGCCGGTCGGCATGACGGTCAAGGTGTGGGACGGCAGCAGCCTGGTCGACGCTCCGGCGACCACCGAAGCGCAGACCCTGGCCGACGGCACCCAGATTCCGGCCGGCTCCTTCGCCATCACCCCGGCGCAGGCGCAATCGCAGCAGGTGCGGATCTACGGCCTGAGCCAGGACTCGGATTCCGACTTCACCGTGCGGGTGACCGCCACCACCACCGAGCATGCCGTCGACGGCACCCCGGCCGAGCAGATCGCCGCCAAGACCGCCGGTACCCAGGTCGACGTCTCCGTCGCCATCCTGTCGAATGCCGACACGCCGACCGTCGACGTGGTCCCCGATACCCAGCACACCGCCGAGGACACCTATTACAGCCTGCGCAGCGTGCTGGAGGCGCAGGAGTCCGGCTATTCCGGCTATGCGGTCAAGGGCGCTCTCGACGAACTCGGCGGCGCCGACGGTTCGACCGTGAGCCCCGACCTGTCCGAGAGCCTCAAGTTCCAGATCGATCCGGTCGAGGCCATCGGCCTGCGCCTGCAGGTGCAGAATGCGAGCACCGGCGCGTGGTCGTCGCCGAGCTTCGTCAGCGGCCAGAATTACTGGGAAGTGAGCGCCGCCGACGTCTTCGCCGGACGGGTCCGGGTCGGCGGCCCGGCCAATTGGTCGAGCGAGACCGACGCCAACACCATTCACTTCGACATCCGCACCGTCGCCACCGAGACCCGCGACGCCACCGACGATGCCTTGCAGAGCGGTCTGCCCGGCGGCCTGAGCCGCGACGGCCAGGCGGCGAGCAACTGGGACACCCTGACCCTGGTCATCGACCCGGTCGCCGATGCGCCGACGCTCGGCTATCAGGCGGTCGGCGTCGAGGACAAGTACGCCGCCATCAAGCTGACCCCGGCCTCGACCGATCTCGACGGCTCGGAATCGCTGACGGTGTGGATCAAGGACGTCCCGGCGGGGACGACCCTCAAGCATTGGAACGGGACCACCGAGACCACCCTGACGCCGATGGACAGCGCCGTCACCCTCTCGGACGGGACCACGGTTCCGGCCGGCGGCTATGCCCTGGCTTCGGACCAGATGTCCGGTCTGCGCCTCTATGGCCTGACCCCCGACAGCGACACCGATTTCAACCTCACCGTGGTCACCGCCGCGCGGGAGAGCAACTGGCAGACCAACCCGACGGCCGGCGAGGAGGTGCTGGTCACCACCGTGCCGGTGACGGTGTTCGGCGATGCCGACATCCCCACGGTGTCGGTGATCGACGGCCGCCAGGTCATCCAGGAAGAACACTTCTACAGCGTCAAGACGGCGATTCTCGGCGCGGCGCCGACCGATGCCAGCCAAGAATCGATCATCGAGTACCGCATCTACCCGACCGAGAGCGGCAACCGCCTGGTGATGACCAACGGCACCGAGCCGGTGGGCAACGAGAGCGGCGGCGTCAGCACCGGCACCATCACCGCCCTGCCGGCCGCAGGATACTGGACGGTGACCGCCGCCGACGTTGCCGCCAACAAGGTGTGGGTGGGCGCTCCCCAGGATTGGGGCAGCACGACCGGCGATCGCCATTTCGACATCCGCAGCGTGACCCGCGAGGCCGACTATGCCGCCGACGATTCGGGGCTGTTCGACGGTCTGAGCCGGGTCGAGACCGCGGTCAGCGCCGTCGACACCCTGACCCTGGGCATCGATCCGGTCGCCGACGCCGCGTCGCTGGCCGTCAACACCAGGATCGGCGTCGAGGACAAGTACGCCTACGTCAAGATCACCCCGACGTCCGGCGACACCGATACGCAGACGCCGGAAACGCTGACCGTCTACATCAAGGACGTCCCGGCGGGGATGACCTTGCAGCAGAACGGCGTCACCCTGACGCCGCTCGCCGCCCCGGTGACCTTGTCCGACGGAACGGTCATTCCCTCGGGCGGCTATGAACTCAGCGCCACCTCGGGCACGGCCATCGTCTTGAAGGTCTACGGCCTGCCGCTGCATTCCGACGGCGATTTCAATCTGACCGCGGTGACGGTGTCGCGCGAGGCGGCGTGGAACGCCGATCCCAGCCGCTATGCCGAACGCGAGGAGGTGGTCTCCAACACCTTCACCGTCAACGTCTACGGCGATGCCGACAAGCCGGTGGCCACGGTGGTCGAGCCCTCGCAGTTGATCAACGAGGACCAGTTCTACAATCTGCATACCCTGCTGCCCGACGGCAGCTACGCCGTCGCCGGGGCGCTGGTGGACACGGTCAACGAATCCCTGCAACAGGTGCGCATCACCCCGGTCGAGGCCGGCTCGCGCCTGGCGATCAGCGCCGACGGCACCATCGACGCCGCCGAGATCCAGGCGATGAGCGGCGGCTCGTGGACGGTCAACCTCAGCGACGTGCTGGCCGGCAAGGTCTATGTCGGCGGCGCCGCCAACTGGGCCAGCCTGTCCTCGGAGCTGCATTTCGACATCCAGGTCAGCACCCGCGAAAGCGACTACGGCAGTTCGCCCAATTTCAGCGGCACCGGCCTGTCGCGGGTCACCACCGCCTGGTCCGACGCCGACCGCCTGACCCTGCACGTCAACCCGGTGGCCGACATGACCACGGTGGGGGCGAGCAACACCGGCAACGAAGACACCGCCATCGCCATTACCCCCCGCTTCACCCTGGTCGACACCGACGGCTCCGAGCATCTGGTCGGCGACGTGGTGATCACCTCGGCCGATCCCGATCTGCTGGCCGGGACGGTGCGGGTGGACGGCAGCGTGCTGAGTCCGGTCCATGCCGTCGACGGCGCCGGCAATTGGGACGGCCAGACGTGGCAATGGACCATCGAGGGCGACAACGTCGGTGCCTATAACGGCTCGTCGACCGAGTTCGTCCTCAACAACGTCACCTTCACCCCGGCGCTGCATTCGGCGCAGGACGTCAGCTACACCATCCAGGTCACCACCGAGGACCAGGACGCCGGCATCCGCCACATGACCACCGCCACCGGCACCATCAACGTGCTGGCGGTGGCCGACGCCCCGGTGATCGCCGTCGGCGCCATGGACATGGGGAACGTCGTCCACTTCACCGAGGACGTCCGCCTCGCCCTCGGCCTCGACGCCGATCTGGTCGACACCGCGCCGTATCTCGACCCCGAGCGGATGGCGAGTTGCCAGTTGTCCGGCCTCACCGACGGCTGGACGGCGTGGTACGACGACGGCAGCGGGAACTACACCCAGATCGGCATCTCGGGCGGCGTCGCGGTTCTCGACCCCACCCGCCTCGCCGACGTGATGCTGCTGCCGCCGCCCAACCTGCATCTGGTGGCGGCCAGCGACACCACCTTCCGCTTCACCGCCGTGTCGGCAGAGGTCGACGCCAACCCGGCCAACATCGCCGTGGCCCAGGCGAGCGTCAGCATCGACTTCCACGCCACCATCACCGCGGTGGGCGATGCGCCGACCCTGCAAGTGACTCATGTGCGGGTCAACGAGGACGAGCGGGTGGCGCTCGACATCCGTCCGGCGCTGACCGATACCGACGCCTCGGAGAGCATCACCGACATCTTCGTCAGCGGCGCGCCCGCCGGGACCGCCTTCTACACCGCCGGAGCCAACGGCACCGCGGTGGGCACGCTCGGCACCCTGACCGACGGCGTGTTCACCGCCGATGACCACGGCACGGTGTGGCGCTTCTCCCAGTCCGAGCTGTCCAGCCTCTACGTGCAGCCGGCCCACGACTCGAACGTCGATTTCAACCTGACGGTGACGGCGCGCTCGACCGAGGCCTCCAACGGCTCGTATGCCGATTCGACGCCGCAGACCCTGCGGGTGATCGTCAAGGGCATCTCCGACGGTCCGTTCATTCCCGCCGAGCACCTCGACGGCGTCACCCTGACCGCCACCGGGACCGAGGATCAGTTGATCGATCCCGGTTTCGGCTCGTACCACCCGGCCGACATCGACGGCTCCGAGACGCTGTCGGTGGTGCTGCGCGACATTCCCGACAACGTCACGGTGTCGATGGCCAACGGCGCCGAGAAGTACCTGAAGTATCTGGGCACCGACGCCCAGGGCAACGAGCAGTGGTCGATCGACCCCAACCACCTGGGCGACGTCCGCTTCAGCGCTCCGCACGACTTCTCGGGCGAGTTCACCGTCAAGCTCGACCTGATCACCACCGAGGACGACGGCCATTCGGCGGTGTCGTCGCGCGATCTGGTGGTCAGCGTGCTCCAGGATGCCGACGCTCCGTCGGTGTCGGTGTCGTCCTCGGTGGCCGAGGATGGCTTCGACGCCGGCACCGGCATTGCCATCACCTTCGGCGCCGGCCCCGGCGATACCACCCTGGGCGGCATCGAGCAGGTGACCGATGTCCAGGTGCAGTTCAACTTCGCCGACCTCGGCCTGCCGGCCAACACGGTGCTGACGCTGGTGATCGACGGCCAGGAACAGACCCTGGTCTCGGGGCAGTGGATCGACATTACCGACACCTACACCACCACCATGTACCTGAAGGGAATCCCCGAGGACTGGTCGAAGGACATCCCGCTCAAGGTCTCGGCGACCTCGTCGGAGATGGATGGGACCGCCATCGTCGATTCGGCGACCTCGGTGATCGACGGTTCGGTGCACATCGCCGCCGTCGTCGACGCCCCGGCGACCTTCACCGTCGGCGAGCCCGGCTCGTCGGGGATGCCCGACATTGCCGCGTTCGCCAACGGCATCTCCAACATCGTCCTGTATCTGCGCGAGCCGGACGGCGATATCCTCAAGGTGCGGGTCGAGGACTTCCACGACCAAACCCGCGACGCCAACGACCTCGACGTCTTCCGCTTCGTCGACACGAAATACCCGGGAGACGAGATCGTCGGCATTGCCACCAAGGCGGGCAGCAATGCCGTCAACGGCCATGGCGAGGGGCCGCTGACCCTGGTCGACACCGGCTTCACCCCCACGGCGAGCCAACTGGCGGCCGCGCCCGACGTCACCTACACCTTCGCCCAGGCCTTCCCCGACGGCATCCTCGCCACCCCCAACGTCCACCAGGGCGCCACCGCCGCCACACCCGGCGAGGCCGACGGAACGGCGGGCAGCCCGATCGACCTCGGCCTGTCGCTGACGCTCGGCGACACCGACGGGTCGGAGCCGTCGGACCTCTATTTCATCGTCGGCGGCGTGCCCAACGGGGTGATGCTGAACCATGGCTTCAACAGCGGCGACGGCTATTGGATCGTGCCCTACACCGCGGGCGACACCTCGTGGCACCTGACCGCCACCTCGTCCTACACCGGCGAGGCCGACCTGACCATCCGGGCGGTGCTGCGCGACAACGACCCCGACGGCTCGCCCAATCCCGAGGCCTATTTCGACCAGACGCTGCATCTGACGATCACCGACGCCGGCGGCAGCACCGGCACCAATCCGTGGCCGACCGGCGACGACGCGATCACCGCTCCCACCCTGGGCGGGACGCCGAAGCCGGGGACCGAGGACATCGACTTCAACCTCTCGGGTGTGCTGACGGCGACGGCGGCCGGCGACAGTTCGGTCACCGCCATCGTCGTGTCCGGCGTCCAGGACGGGGCCTCGGTCTCGGGCGGATACTACAATCCGTTCACGGGCACCTGGGCGGTCCAGCCGGCCGATGTCGGCGACCTGGTGATCAATCCGCCGGTCGACTATGCCGGCAACGTCACCGCCACGGTGCATGCGGTGGCGACCAGCCCGAGCGGGCTGTATGCCACCTCCACCGGCTCCAGCATGGTGGTCGCCACCCTGGTTCCCGATAGCGACGGGGCCAGTGTTTCGATAAGCAGCACGGCCGGCAGCTTCCTGGAAGATTTCGCCCGCGATGCCGGCGGCAACGCCGTTCCGGCCAACGGCATTCCGGTTACGTTGAGCTTCTCCGAGCGCGACGACGATTTCTCGGAGACTCTGGTCGGCGGCACGGTGACCATCACCTTGCCCTCGGACGCGCTGCTGTATCACAACGGCGTGCTGCAAACCGGCGCGGCCGGCGTCTACACCCTGTCGCTGGCCGACTTCAATGCCAGCGGCCTGTCGTCGCTGACCGGCCTGACGGTGGTGCCGCCGCAGCACTATCACGGCACCCTGAGCCTGTCGGCTTCGGTGACGGTGCAGGACGGGAGCGATACGCCGGTGACCACCTCGGGCTCGCTGTCGATCGCGGTCGTCGCCGATGCCGATATGCCGACCGTCACCGCGGTGAACGTGTCGGGCAACGAAGACACCCTGATCCCCTTCGACGTCACCATCGCCGCGCCCGACGTGGCCGGCGGAGGCACCTACTCGTCCGAGTACCTGTCGGTGGTGATCGGCGGCATGCCCGCCGATGCGGTGATCGACGGGGCGCTGAAGAACAGCGACGGCACCTGGACGGTCAAGGATGCCAACGTTTCCCTGGTGCAGGAGAACGGCGCCTGGGTGGCCAAGCTGACCGGGGTGAAGATCCTGCCGCCGCAGGACGATTCGGGGACCTACACCCTGACGGTGCAGGCCTACACCATCGAGCCCAGCAACCACGACATCGCCACCTCGTCGGGCTCCTTCACGGTGACGGTGGCCGGGGTGGCCGACACGCCGACCGTCGATCCGGTGGCGACCAATCTCGGCCAAGAGGACGTGCTGCTGCCGATCACCCTCAATGCCCAGTTGATCGACCTGTCCGAGACGCTGTCGGTGACCATCACCGGCGTTCCCGCCGGGGCCTCGTTCACCGATGTCGACGGCGTGGCGGTGGGCAGTTCGCCGGTGGCCGGCACCTGGGTGATCCCCGGTTCGGCGGTAGAGAGCCTGCACTTCAAGGGCAGCCTCCACGAATCCGGCACCTGGACGATGACCGCCACCGCCACCAGCGTCGACGGAGCGACCTCGGCGACCGGCAACAGCCGCTCGTTCTCGGTGACCCTGACCGGCGTGGCCGACACCCCGGTGCTGACGCTGACCGACCTTACCGCCGGCGGCGACGGCTATATGGCCGCGGGGTCCGAGGATGCCAGCATCGCGCTGGGCGTCGCCGCGGCCACGCCCGATACCACCGGCACCCCGGGCGAAACCCTGGAGGTGATCATCAGCGGCGCGCCGGAGGGGTCGACCTTCGTCAACGGCGCGACCATCTACAGCGCCGTCGACGGCGCGTGGCGCATCCCGTCGAGCGACGTCAACGCCACCCTCAAGCTGGTGACGCCGGCCAACTTCAACGGCGACGTCACCCTGAGCCTGGTGGGGCACACCAGCGAGGCCGGCACCGACGCCTACAGCGCCGCGCAGACCATGGTGGTGCATGTCGCCGCGGTCAACGACGCCCCCGATGTCGTTCTCCACGGCGCCAGCGGTCAGTCGGAGGTCGGCGCCATCGCCAGTCCGATCTACGTCATCCCCACCGGCACCGAAAACTACGTCACCATCACCGACCTCGACGGGGCCACCGACCTGACCCACATGGACATCTCGATCATGTCGGGCGCCCAGGCCGGCGACAGCATCAGCCTGGCCGGGCTGTCGCCGCGGCTGGACGTCAGCGGCGATCTGGTCGTCGATTTCGGCGGGTCGACGTTCGAGCTGACCTACAATGCCGGCACCCATACCCTGACCTTGGCCGGCACCGCTTCCGCCAGCACCTACGAGGCCTTGGCCGAGCAGGTGATCCTCACCAATGCCTCCGGGGCGATGGTTCCGGGCATGCGCACCCTGGGGATTTCGGTCACCGATGCCGGTGGCGGCATCGACTCGGTGCAGACCACGGCGACCATCGGCGACATCCAGCAGAACCTGGGCGTCACGCTGGGCAGCGACTCGCTGGGCACGGTGCAGTGGAGCGACTCCGGGGCGGCAACCCTGATGGGCAGCGGCGGCGACGATGCCCTGGTGCTGCTGTCGGGCAGTGCGACGACCTCGATCAACGGCGGTCTGGGGACCGACCTGTTGATGATGGAGAATTCCAGCGGCGGTCACGGCGACTGGATCTTCACCATGAACAACGGCGACATCGTCGCCACCTCGGCGACCGAGCAGGACTTCGTCGTCCACCTCACCTCGGGCACGGCGACGGTCGGGGCCGACAACGAGGTGGTGTTCGAAAACGCCTCCGGCTCCCTGACCTTCGAGGACCAGCATCAGGTGGCGTTCAGCCAGTTGGAGAAGATGTCCGGCTGATACGGTATACCGGCGAGCCGCCGAGGCGACTCGCCTGTTTGCCCTCGCCGGGCGGGCGCATCCGCGCCCTTGTGGGCTTCGCCCACCCGTCGCTTTGCTCCGGGCCGCCCTGACGGGCGTCGTTTGCCCCGGCGGGGCGGCACGGCCGCGGCCGCAATGGCCGCAAGTATCGGCGAACGGGTCAGTTTCGAGTGTTCGCCGGTCAAGCCCCCTCCCCTGCGCGGAGGGGGCTTGACCATCGGCCCTGGCCGGCGGTCTCGGTTGAGATCCCCCGGCGGCGACTCGACATCTCCACTTGGTTCTTCTTCGCCGGTGGGGCTCGTCCGTGGCCGTCTTTCCGCCCAGAGCCGGCGCCGTCCTGGCGTTGGCCTTCGTGCTCGTGTCCTGTGCCCCTGAGCGACGGTCGCCGCAGTGGGAGTATCCTCCCGTCGCGGAGGAGGCGCCGTTCCTTGCCCCGGATGTCGAGGCGGCACCGCTGATGTCGCCGCCGCCCGCCGGCCGCCGCGAAGCGCTGGTGGTCGAGGGCTCGGGCCGCTTCGTCCGCGCCCGTCCCCAGGTCGAGGCGCGGGCCACCGAGAGCGGCGACATCACCTTCGCCTTCGTCGATGCCGACATCCGCCAGGTGGTCAAGGCGGTGCTGGTCGACCTGCTCGGCCGCCGGGTGGCGGTGTCGCCCAAGGTGCAGGGCACGGTGACGGTGCAGACCACCCAGCCGGTGTCCCGCGACGCCGCCTTCGCCACCCTCGAATCGGTGCTGCGCCTCCACGGGATCGCCCTGGTCGAGAGCGAGGGGGCGATCAAGGTGGTGCCCTACGAGGACGCGCCGCGCGTCTCCGGGGCGCCGCGGCTGCTGCCCGATGCCGACGAGCGCCCGGCCGGCTACGGCATCGAGGTGGTGCCGCTGGCCTATATCTCGGCGGCGGAGATGAAGAAGATGCTGGAGCCGATGGCGCCCCCCGGCGCGGTGCTCCAGGCCGACGAGGGCCGCAACATCGTCATCTTCTCCGGCACCCGCCAGGAGCTGAAGGCGATGCGCGAGATGGTCGACATCTTCGACGTCGACTGGCTGAAGGGCATGTCGTTCGCCCTGATCCCGCTCAACACCTCGGACGCCAAGGCGGTGGCCGGCGAGTTGTCGGCGGTGTTCGGGGAAGGCGGGCAGGGGCCGCTCAAGAACCTGATGCGCTTCGTCCCGGTCGAGCGCATCAACGCCGTCCTCGCCATCGCCACCAACCCCGCCTATCTCGCCGATGCGCGCAAGTGGGTGGAGAACTTCGACCGCGCCGGCGAAAACCGCGGCCAAGGGCGGCGGCTGTTCGTCTATCCGGTGCAGAACGGCCGCGCCGTCGACCTGGCGGCGGTGCTCGACGGGTTGTTCGGACAGCGGACCTCGTTGGGCGTGGCCTCGGCGTCGATCCAGCGCCGTCGCGATACGCGCACCGAGCCGGGGACCGGAAGCCTGCGCGGCGGCGGTGGCGGTGGGGGAGGGGGCAATCAGCCGACACCGCTGCGCCCCGACACCGCGCCCCAGGCGCAGCGCGATGCCGAGCCGTCGGCGGTGGCGGCGGTGGTTCCGGTGTTCGAAAAGGGCGCCCGCATCGTCGCCGACGAGGGCAACAACGCCCTGGTGGTGCTGGCCTCGCCCGAGGAATTCCAGACCATCGAGCAGGCGCTGAAGCGCCTCGACGTGGTGCCGTTGCAGGTGCTGGTCGAGGCGACCATCGCCGAGGTGACCCTCAACGACCAGTTGCGCTACGGCCTGCAATGGTTCTTCCGCACCGGCAAGCTGTCGTCGACCTTCTCGTCGCTGGCCTCGGGCGCGGTCAGCTCGGCCTTTCCCGGCTTCTCCTTCGCCCTGCAAGGCACCGACGCGCGGGTGGTGCTCAACGCGCTGTCGGCGGTGACCACCGTCAACGTGGTGTCGGCGCCGACGCTGATGGTGCTGGGCAACCAGACCGCAGTGCTCCAGGTCGGCGACCAGGTGCCGGTAGCGGTGAGCCAGGCGCGCAGCGTCATCGATCCCAACGCCCCGATCGTCAACACCATCCAGTTCCGCGACACCGGCGTCATCCTGCGGGTGACGCCGCGGGTCAATGCCGGCGGCATGGTGTTCCTCGACGTCGAGCAGGAGGTCAGCGACGTTGCCGCCACCACCACCTCGACCATCGACAGCCCGACCATCCGCCAGCGCCGGGTTGCCTCGACGGTGGCGGTGCAGTCGGGCGAGACGATTGCGCTGGGCGGCCTGATCCGCGATTCGCGTTCCAACGGCAAGTCGGGGCTGCCGGTGCTGGGCGACATGCCGGTGTTGGGGCACCTGTTCGCCACCACCGACGACAGCAGCGCCCGCACCGAATTGCTGGTGCTGCTGGCCCCCAAGGTGGTCAAGAATCGCGAGGACGCCCGCGGCGTCACCCAGGAACTGCGCTCGCGCCTCAAGGGACTGGCGCCGGCGGGGGCGGGGCGGTGACGGAGGGTGGCGAGGCCGCGCCCCGCGGCGCGCCGGCCGGCTTCGCCCTGGTGGCGGTGCTGGCGATTGCCGCCGTGCTGTCGCTGGCGGTGCTGGCGGTCGGCGAGATCGCGCGGCGACGGTTGGCGACGTCGGCCCTGCTCGAAGACGAACTGCTCGCCCGGGCGCTGGCCGATGCCGGGGCGATGCGGGCGGTGTGGGAGCTGCTGGCCGCCGATGGCGGCCTCGACCGCGCCGAGGCGTGGAGCGCCGACCTGCGCCCGCGACGGCTGACCCGCGAATCCGGCACCGTCGCGGTGGCGATTCGCGATGAGGGTAGCGTCGTCGACCTCAACGATGGCGGCGAGGAGGTGCTGGCCGGGCTGTTCCGCGCCGCCGGGGCCGCCAACCCGGCCGCTCTTGCCGCCGCCGTCGCCGATTGGCGGGACGAGGATGGGCTGGTGCGCCTCAACGGCGCCGAGGCGGACGCCTACGCCAAGGCCGGACGGCCGTGGCGCCCCCGCGACGGGGTGTTCGAGACCGTCGACGAGCTGCGGCTGGTGCTGGGGATGACCGACACGGTGTTCGCGCGGGTGGCGGCGCTGCTGACCGTCTACGGCCATCGCGGCGACCTCGACCTCGATACCGCCCCCCCGGCCCTGCTGCAAACCCAGCCGGGGATCGACGCCGCGCGGGCCGCGGCGATGGTCGCGGCCCGGCCTCGGCGCCCGGCGGTCTCTGCCGCCCGTGCCTTCGCCATCCGCGCCGAGGCCCGCACCGTGGCCGGCACCGTGTTCGTGCGCGAGGCGGTGGTCCACCTCACCCGCGAACCGACCGCGCCCACCCGCCTGTACCTGTGGCGCCAGGGGGCGGCGGAGGAATCCTCGCCCGCGGCCGGCGAGGGCGTTCGACCGGATATTCGACCAGGGAGTCCGCCATGACAGCCTTTCTCGTCGTTCTCGGCGCCATTGCCGGCAGTTTCCTGGCCTGTGCCGCGGTGCGCTTTACCGCCGGACGCGGTCTGTGGGGGCGGTCGGCCTGCATCGCCTGCGGCCACCGTCTGGCGCCGGAGGAACTGGTGCCGGTGCTGTCGTGGCTGATGCTGAAGGGGCGCTGCCGCGCCTGCGCTGCCCCGGTATCGGTCTTTTATCCGCTGGTTGAGAGCGCCACCGCCGTCCTGACCGTCTCGGCCGGGGTGGTCCTGGAGGGGTCGCAACTGGTGGCGGGCATCGGATTGGCGTGGATGCTGGTGCTTCTGGCGGCGATCGACATCTGCTGCCACCGCCTGCCCGACGTCCTGACCATGCCGTTGATCCTGGTCGGGCTGATCGCCGGCGGCGGCCCGGCGCCCGAGGCGGCGCTGGGAGCGGTGCTCGGCTACGCCGCCTTCGCCCTGCTGTCGATGTCCTACCGCCACCTGTCCGGGGTTCACGGACTGGGCATGGGCGACGCCAAGCTGCTGGCGGTGGCCGGATCGTGGGCCGGCCCGGCGGCGCTGCCGTGGGTGGTGCTGCTGGCGGCGCTGGCGTCCCTGGGCTGGATCTCGGCCACCTCGTTCGGCCGCGGCTGGGAGAGGAACCGGCGGTTGGCGTTCGGACCGTTCCTTGCCGCCGCCCTGTGGCTGGTGTGGCTGGGGCGCACAGCTTGACCAATGTTAAAGCGGTAACTCAGGGGTGCCGATAGCTTGGGCACCGTGGTGGGGTGTTCCCCGCCGCGATCAAGGTTTACCGCCGGCGGGGGGAACCGCGGTGGCGGAGTAACAACCTCGACTCCTTGAGGAGACGCCATGTCCGAAACTCTGACGAAAGCCGCGGCCCGGAATATTTTTTATGGCGGCACGGCCTTCTTCTTCATCGTCTTCTTCGCGCTAGCGGCGCAGACGGTGGGTTATGTTACCTCCGACAAGTCCATCAAGCCGGTGACCAACGCGGTTGCCGCCGGCAAGAAGGTCTTCGAGAAGCACTCCTGCATCAACTGCCACTCGCTGCTGGGCGAGGGCGCCTATTTCGCTCCCGAACTGGGCAACGTCTTTGTGCGCATGGGCGGCAAGGAAGATCCGGAAGCCGGCAAGGAAGCCATCAAGGCGTGGATCAAGTCCCAGCCGACCGGCATTGCCGGCCGTCGCCAGATGCCGCAGTTCAACCTGTCCGAGAAGGAGCTGGACGACCTGGCCGCCTTCTTCAAGTGGACCAGCGAGATCAACACCCAGAACTGGCCGCCGAAGGTTTCGGGCTAGGTCTGACAGGGGGAACGGAGGTCTAATCCATGAAATACGAATCCCAGAAGGTCGCGCTGTTCTACTTTGCGGGCGCGCTGGCCTTGTTTGTCGCCCAGGTCCTGTTCGGACTGATCGGCGGCCTCATTTACGTGATGCCCAACTTCCTGTCGGAGCTGGTGCCCTTCCACATCGTCCGCATGATCCACACCAACGCGTTGATCGTGTGGCTGCTGATGGGCTTCTTCGGCTGCGCCTACTACCTGATTCCCGAAGAGGCGGAGCGCGAGCTGCACAGCCCCGGACTGGCGATTCTCCAGTTCTGGCTGTTCCTGTTCGGCGCCGCCGCGGCGGTGGTCGGCTACCTGTTCCGCATCCACGAGGGCCGCGAGTTCCTCGAACAGCCGCTGTGGATCAAGGCCGCCATCGTGGTGGTGGCGTTGATGTTCCTCTACAACGTCACCCTGACGGTGCTCAAGGGGCGCAAGACCGCGGTGGCCAACGTGCTGCTGCTCGGCCTGTGGGGCATCGCGGTGTTCTTCCTGTTCGCCTTCTTCAACCCCGACAACCTGGTGCTGGACAAGATGTTCTGGTGGTGGGTCGTGCATCTGTGGGTCGAGGGCGTGTGGGAATTGGTGATGGCCTCGGTTCTGGCCTTCCTGATGATCAAGCTGACCGGCGTCGACCGTGAGGTCGTCGAGAAGTGGCTGTACATCATCGTGTCGCTGACTCTGTTCACCGGCATCCTCGGCACCGGCCACCACTACTACTGGATCGGCACTCCCGGTTATTGGCAGTGGATCGGCTCGATCTTCTCGACCCTCGAGGTGATCCCCTTCTTCGCCCTGACCGTCTTCGCCTTCTACATGGTGTGGAAGGGCGGCCGGAGCCATCCGAACCGCGCGGCGCTCCTGTGGGCGCTGGGTTGCTCGGCGTTTGCCTTCTTCGGTTCGGGCGTGTGGGGGTTCATGCACACCCTGGCGCCGATCAACTACTACACCCACGGCACCCAGGTGACGGCGGCCCACGGCCACCTTGCCTTCTACGGCGCCTACGCCTGCCTCAACATCGCCATGATCACCTATGCCATGCCGCTGTTGCTCAAGCGTGAGCCCTACAACCAGGTCCTCAACATGTGGGGCTTCTGGGTGACCTCGGCGGCGGTCTGCTTCATGACCTTCGCCCTGACCTTCGCCGGCGTGGTTCAGGTTCATCTCCAGCGCGTGATGGGCATGAGCTACATGGAAGTGCAGGACCAGTTGGCCCTGTTCTACCTGATGCGTCTCGGCGCCGGTGTGGTCGTCGTGCTCGGTGTGGTGATGATCGTCATTTCCCTTGTCGTTCCCGGCAAGGCGAAAGTCACCGCCAAGGCCGGTTACGCTCCGGCCGAGTAAGTAACGGTACGGGCGGTCGTTCGAACACGGGCGACCGCCCTTTCTTTCCCCGCTATTCTGGAGTGCATCGAATGAACAGCGTCTCGGCCGACCTTCCCTTCTACGTCCCGGTCGGTAACGAATGCGCCCTGTTCGAGCTGGCGTGGCGCCATCGGCTGCCGCTGCTCTTGAAGGGGCCCACGGGATGCGGCAAGACGCGCTTCGTCGCCCACATGGCCGGCAAGGTCGGACGGCCGCTGACCACGGTGTCCTGCCACGACGATTTGACCGCCGCCGACCTGACCGGCCGCTATCTGCTCAAGGGCGGCGACACGGTGTGGGCCGACGGCCCGCTGACCACTGCGGTTCGCCACGGCGGCATCTGCTACCTCGACGAGGTGGTGGAAGCGCGCAAGGACGTCACCGTGGTCCTGCATCCGCTGACCGACGACCGCCGCATGCTGCCGCTCGAGCGCACCGGCGAGTTGCTGGAGGCGCCCAAGGAATTCATGCTGGTGGTGTCCTACAACCCCGGCTACCAGAACGTGCTCAAGCAGTTGAAGCCCTCGACGCGGCAGCGCTTCGTCGCCATCGAGTTCGACTTCCCGCCCGCCGAGGTGGAGCGGCGCGTGGTGGCCATCGAGAGCGGCCTGGCCGAGGAGCGGGTCCAGCCGCTGATCCTGCTGGCCGCCAAGTTGCGCGCGCTGAAGGGCCACGACCTCGAGGAGGGGGTGTCGACCCGCCTGCTGGTCTATTGCGCCACCCTGATCAACGCCGGCATGGCGGTGCGCGAGGCGGTGCAGGTGTCGATGATCGAGCCGCTGTCCGACGACGCCGACGTCAAGAAAGGGTTGGACGAATTGGTGATCGCGGTCTTCGGGTGAATTGCGGTCTCAGGCGTCATCCCCGCGAAGGCGGGGATGACGATAATGATGGGTTGTAGCCGCGAGGAACGGTGATGTTCGAAGGCCTGGAACTCGAAGAACGCATCGGCCTGTTGTGGCATCGTCTGGTCGGCGACAAGGCCAGTTGGCCGCGCCATCCCGAGGCGGCGGTGGCCCTCGACACGGTGCGCAGCCAGTTGGGGGTGTTCTTCCGCGGCCTCGGCGGCGACCGGGGGGTGGCGATCGCCGCCGCCTCGGCGCGCGGCTCGGCCCATCGCCTGAGCTGGAAGCAGCGGGTCGGCATGGAGGACGAGCGGCTGGTCGTCGCCACCCGCGACGAGGTGTCGCTGGCTCTGCCCGACAGCATCGACCTGCTGCCCGATCCCGCCCTCAACCGCGACCTCTATTTCTGGCTGGCGGCCTTCTTCGCCGTGCTGGAGGCCCCGGCCGCGCGCGAAAGCGATCCGCTGCGCGCCGATCTGGCCCTGCTGGCCGCCGCCGTCCGCGCCACCCGTACCGTCCTGGCGGAATTTCCCGGTCTCAAGCCGCGCCACGCCCGCCTTGCCGCCGCCCTGCGCCTGGCCCGGCCCGAGCGCGGCTTGACCGGCATCGAGGCGGCGGTGGAGCGGGTGGTCGACGTCCTGCTCGGCGGGCCGCCGCTGTCGCCGTTCGAGGCCTTCGGCGCGGTGATCGACGGCCGGGTGCCGGAGACGCCGGCGGCGCCGCGCGGCTATCGCCCCTTCCTGCCGGTGCCGCTGTGGGGCGAGGCCCTGCATCGCCCGCCCGAAACGCGCAGCGTCGACGACGAGGATCAGGACGAAGACGGCGGCGGCGCCAAGGAAGGCCGCGACAAGCGCCGCCGCTCCGAGCGCAAGCGCCAGGACCAGGCCGAGCGCAACGACCCGCTGATCCTCAACCGCTTCGAGAAGATTCTCGCCATCGCCGACATGGTCAACGTCAATCGCGGCATCGACGATCCCGACGAGGAAGAGGCCAAGAAGGCCGCCGACGACGTCGACAAGGTGGTGCTGTCCAAGAACGACCGCAAAGCCGCCACCAAGCTGAAGTTCGACCTCGACCTGCCGCCCGAGGCCACCGATGCCAGCCGGCTGACCGGCACCCATCTCTATCCCGAGTGGGACTACCGCATCGCCGGGTATCACAAGGAGTGCTGCAAGGTGCTGGTGGGGCCGGCGCCGGCCGAAGGCGAATCGTGGGTGCCCAATGCCGCCGCCAAGCGCAAGATCCGCCAGGTCAAGCGGCAGTTCGAGGCGCTGCGGACCAAGGCGATGATCCTCAAGGGCCAGGCCGACGGCAACGAGCTGGATACCGAGGCGGTGGTCCGCGCCCGCTGCGATCTCAAGGCCAGCGGCATCGGCTCCGACCGCGTCTATCTCCAGCGCCGGCCGATGGAGCGCGACCTGGCGGTGGCCCTGCTGGTCGATTGCTCGCTGTCGACCGATGCCTGGATCCAGAACCGCCGCGTCCTCGACGTCGAGAAGGAGGCGCTGGCGGTGTTCGCCCACGGGCTGGCCGCCTGCGACGACAGCTTCGCCGTGCTTACCTTCACCTCGCGCAAGCGCTCGTGGGTGAAGATCGACACCGTCAAGGACTTCGACGAGGATTTCGGCCCGGCCATCGTCAAGCGCATCGGCGCCCTCAAGCCCGGCTATTACACGCGCATCGGCACCGCGGTCCGCCACACCACCCGCATGCTGGAGGCGCGGCCCAATCGCCACCGGCTGATGCTGGTGCTGACCGACGGCAAGCCCAACGACATCGATCATTACGAAGGCCGCTACGGCCTGGAAGACACAAGAAAAGCAATCCAGGAAGCCCGCGCCAAGGGCATCGTCGTCTTCGGCGTGACCATCGATGCCAAGGCGCAGAGCTATTTCCCGCATCTGTTCGGCAAGGGCGGATTCCATATCGTCCACCAGCTCGCCCATTTGTCGGCGGCGCTGCCGCGGCTCTACCGCCATCTCGTCCAATAGCATCGCGATCATTTCGCGGCTCGAATTCATCTTCTTTGCGCCGCCGTTTTGTGGCATGTCTCGCGCCACGATGACGGGGATGAGGGTGACGGTGAGCGGGCACGCCGATCTGCGGGCGGAATTGGTCGATACGATCGCCGAGCTGGTTCACCCCGGCGATCGCGATCTGTTGGAGCGGGTTCTGGTCGATTCGCTGGCCGCGCTGGTGCCCGGTGCCGGGGTTGCCCTGGTGCGCTTCGAGCATGGCGGCGAGGCCTGGACCAGCGAGGTGCTGCATCGTGCCGGCGGCTTCTCCTGTACCAAGCCCTGCACCGGCTGCCCCGATCCGGGCGGGCTGTTCGCCACCGAGCCCGATGTCCAGGTCAACGTCTTTTCCCCGATGCCGCGGCCGGGCGGCTGTTCCCTGGTGGTGGAGATCCCCTTCCGCCATCAGCTGGGCCGCAGTTTCCTCATGCTGTCCGGACGGCCGATGACCGACGCCGACGAGCGGGTGGTGCTGGGGCTGAGCACGATCTTCAAGAACTACCTCGACGCCATCAGCTCGGCGCAGATCGACGGGCTGACGCAACTGTTCAACCGCAAGACCTTCGACGAGCGGCTGAATGCGATCATCGAGCAGCGGCGGCAATCGGCCACCCACCTGAGCGATGCCGAGCGCCGCCACGACCATGCCGGGCACGAATGCTGGCTGGCGGTGGCCGACATCGACCACTTCAAGCGCATCAACGACACCTTCGGCCACGTCTTCGGCGATGAGGTGCTGTTGCTGTTCTCCGGCATCATGCGCAAGTGCACCCGGCGCTCCGACCTGCTGTTCCGCTATGGCGGCGAGGAATTCGCCATCGTGCTCACCGATGTCGATGCCGAGGGGGCGCTGGCCACCCTGGAGCGGTTCCGCCACGCGGTCGAGACCCATCGATTTCCCCGCGTCGGGCAGGTGACGTGCAGCCTCGGCTACACCCACATCGGCGGCAACGAGGTGCCGACCGCGCTGTTCGGGCGCGCCGACACCGCCCTCTACCACGCCAAGGGCATCGGCCGGAACCGCGTGTGCAATTACGAGGCCCTTGCCGCCGAGGGCCTTCTGCACGGCCCCACCGAGGACGAGGACGACGTGACGTTGTTTTAGAGCATCGTTAGCCCTCGCCGGGCGCGGGCGTCCGCCCATAGGCGCTGACTTAAGCCTTTTTCTCGCCACCAAGACACCAAGACGCCAAGATGAAAGGTGCGACAAGTCTCCGGATCTCCCTCGGTTTCTTGGTGCCTTGGTGGCGAATCGTTCCCCTTCGCCCCGAACACGCGCCTCGTCTTCGCCGTAAGTTAGCGCCTATAGGCGTCCGCCCGCTTGTGGGCTTCGCCCACCCGTCGCTTTGCTCCGGGCCGCCCTGACGGGCGTCGTTTGCCCCTTCGGGGCGGCACGGCCGCTCGCTCAATGCTCGCAGGAGCGCCGTGCCTCGGATTTGAGGTTCGGCGCTCTAAACCCGCCGTTCCTACCCCCGGTCCAGCAGTTTCAGGCCCATCGCCACCGCCGGGCGGCGGGGCAGGGCGAGCAGGGCGGCGAGCAGGGGCAGCAGCACCGCCTTTTTGAGCGGCCGGGTCTGGTCGGTCAGAGCCGCCTCCAGCACCTCGGCGGGCCTGGGCGACTGCGGGCGGCGGCCGCTGCGGGCGAGCAGCAGCAGGCGGACCTGCTGGCGCCAGTCGCGCCGCGGCCAGGTGTCCGGAGCGACGGCCAGACCCAGTCGGGCCGCGTGCTCCGACACCAGGTTGGAGATGCGCTGGAAATAGAAGGCATCGTCGGCCACATCCTCCAGGTGCAGGCGGGGACGCCAATAGGCGTTGGCGCCGTGGACGCGGTAGTCGCCACCGGGCAGCGGATTCGAGGCCACCTGTCCGTACAACGGCGACAACGCCGCCAGGTACTCGTCGCCGCCGAGGCGATATCGCTCGCCGGGCATCGGCAGCACCTGCTCCAGATACCAACGCGCCCAGAAGTTGCCGGTATTGGGCGTGGAGGGATAGGCCCACGGGCCGAAGGTCAGCAGGCGGTGGCGGAGGTCGCCGTCGGCCAGCGGTACCGCCGGAAACACGCGGCCGAGGGCCTGTCCCTCGGCGTCGATCAGGGCCAGCGGCGCCAGCCAATGGGCGACGCGCCGGTCGGTCATCGCCGCCGCGGCACGGCGGGCGGCATCCGGAGCCAGATGGTCGTCGGCATCGAGGAAGTTGACCACGGCCCCGTGCGCGGCGGCGAAGCCGGCATTGAAGGCCGAGCCCTGGCCGCCGTTGTCCTTGAGGATCGGACGGACCCGGTCGGCATAGCCGGCCAGCACCGCGCGCGAGTGGTCGGCCGAGCCGTCGTCGACGACGATCACCTCGACATTGGCATAATCCTGGGCCAGGGCGCTGTCGATGGCTTCGGCGAGGTAGCGGCCGTAGTTGCAGTTGTTGACGATGATGCTGACCAACGGTTCAGCCATCCCTGAGAGCCCTCCATTGTTCCCACCACGTGGCCAGGGTCCGCCGGGTCTCGGGCAGCACGGCCACCACCGCCGGGCCGGCCCAGGCCAGCGGTCCCAGCGAGCCGGCGAACAGGGCCAGGGCGAAGCCGGCGGCCCAGGCCACGCCGGCGCCGAGTCCCAGTCCGCCCAGCCGGAGCGTCGCGCTGCGGTACAGGGCCGGATAGGAGATCAGCGCCGCCGCCTCCGCCAGTCCGTAGCCGGTAAGGCCGAAGCGCGGTACCAGCACCAGGGCGGCGGCGGCAAGGATGGCGACGTGCAGGGCATGGAAGCGGGCGACCGGGGCGTTGGCGCCGACCACCGCCAGGGCCGCCGAGGACAGGCTGAAGACGGTGTTGACCAGCGAGGCCAGGGCGAGGAACGGAAACACCGCCGCCGCCGGGGTCCAATCGCGGCCGAAGGCCAGCGGCACCAGCCAGGGGGCGGCGGCGGAGAACACCACCAGCAACGGGCCGACCGCCAGCACTTGCAGGCGGGTCCCCTCGGCCACCGCGCGGGCCAGGCGGCCGCGGTCGGCCTGGATCCGCCCCAGGGCCGGCAGCGCCACCCGCCACAACACGATGCGCATGAACGACAGCCCGTCGACCAGCCGCACCGCCACCGCCACGCCCGCCGCCGCCTCCGGTCCGAGCAGGCGGGCGACCACCAGCGGGTTGACCAGACTGCGCAGGTGCCAGATCCACAGCGACGCCGAGAAGCCCAGTCCGTAGCCCAACAGCTCGCGCAGCAGCTCGCGCCGCCAGGTCAGGGTGAAGGGAAGGCGCGCCTGGCCGAACAGCAGCGCCGCCATCACCATCTGCTGCGCCCACCATCCCGCCAGCGGCGCCGTCAGTCCCCAGCCGGCCCAGGCGGCGGCGACGGCGATGCCGTAGAGGGCGACCTGCCCGGCCATCTCGGCCACCGCCACCGCCCGATAGGCCATCCGCCGCTGCAAGACCGCCGACGGCACCAGCGCCGCCAGTTGCAGCGGCATGCCGCAGAACAGGGTGGTGACCGCTTGGGCGATGCCGGGGGCGCCGATCCAGGCCTCGGCGGCCTTGCCCACCGGCCAGGCCAGTCCCATCCCGGCCCCGCCCAGGACCAGCGCCAGGGCCAGCGCCTGGGCGACGTGGACGGCGTCGGGGTCTTCGGGGCGACGGACCAGGAAGACGTCGGTCCCCCATTGGAAGAACATCACCAGGAAGCTGTGCAAGGCGAAGGCGCTGACGAAGACGCCGTAGGTCTGCGGTCCGATCAGGCGGGCCAGGGCGATCAGGCCGACGAACGACACGCCCATGCCCAGCAACTGGCGCAAGGCCATGGTGAGTCCGCCTTGGCAGGCCAGCCTGCGCAGCTCGGCCACCGCCACCTCCCGCGTTGCCTTATCCGAAGGCCGAAAGGCTAGCCCTGGCCCCGCCGCCGCTGCAACGGTGCGGGGGGAGCACGACCAACGTCGGGTTTGGCCGCAATTTCGGCGCGCCGTTCCCCTGGTCGCAATATCTGGGATCATTCGAATCGCAGTGGTCGAAGGATTGATTTCCGAGGCCGAAAGAGGCATCCTCCCGCGGGGTCTCGGGTGCAGCGGCGCATGGGACCGGTGGGGTGACCGTCAAGGTCGCAAATCTGGATGCAGGGGCGTGCCATGAGTGAGACGGTGACTTCCCAGGACGAAATGGGCGCTGAAGGCGGCGCCGAGGCGGTGGCGATGCCGACTCGGCCCGAGCCGGCAACGGCGAATTTGCCGGCCAAGCTGTCGTCGCATACGCAGGATTTCGACCTGCCGCCGCGCCGCCGCACGGTGCAGCCCGCCCATGTGCGGATGGCCATCGGACTGGCGGTAACCGGCGCCTGGCTGGTCTACTGCATCGTCTACGTCAACGGCAACATCGGCTGGGACAACATCGGCTTCCTGCAACCGCAGGAACTGGGCGGCCTTGCCGGCGCGGCCTTCGTCCCCCTGGCCTTCCTGTGGCTGCTGATGGCCTATTTCGACCGCGTGCGCGAACTGCGCCGGGTCGCCGAGGAATTGTCGCTTCAACTCGGCCGTCTCACCTATCCCGCCGAGGGGGCCGAGACCAAGGTCAAGGCGGTTGCCGACGCGCTGCGCGCCCAGGCCCGCGACCTCACCCTGGCGTCCGCCGAAGCGGTCGAGCGCAGCGAGCAGGCCCGCGCGCTGCTGACGGCGCAGATCGACGCCCTGACCACCGTGGTCGGTCGGGTCAATACCGATGCCAAGACGGCGCTGGACGCCCTGCGCGGCGAGGTCGACCGTCTGTCCCATGCCGCCGACGCCGCCACCGGCCGCGCGCGCGAGGTCGAGCTGATGCTGCGCCAGCAGACCCAGGACATCGATCAGGTGACCCTGACCGCCGCCAATCGCGTGCGGGATTTCGGCGAGAACATGGTCCAGCAGATGGAGGCGGTCGAGTCCGCCTCCGTTCGCGCCTCGGAGCGGTCGGAAATCGCCGCCGGGCGTCTGGTGCGCGATGCCGAGACCGTCGACCGCATCTCCACCGCCGCCGTCGAGCGGGCCGAGCACGTCGCCCAGGTGTTCGACTCCCAGGCCGCGGCGCTGGCCGAATCGACCAACCGCTCGGCCAACCGCGCCGACGAGGTTTCGGCGCTGCTGTGCCAGCGCGTCGAATCCCTCGAATCGCTGTTCGCCCACCAGAACGCCGACCTCGATCAGGCCGCCGAACGGCTCGCCGAGCAGACCGGCCGCATCTCCGCCTCGTTGCAGCAGCAGGCCACCGGCCTCGACCAGATCACCGACCGCGTGCTGTCGCGGGTCAAGATCGTCGAGGAGGCGCTGGGCGTCCAGTCGCGCGAGATGTCCTCGGCCTCCGACCAGGCGATGGCCCGCTTCCGCGAGATGGAGGACGTGCTCGACCGCCACGCCGACACCCTGCGCAGCGTGTCCAGCGAAGCCACCACCCAGCTCGGCGCCCTCGGCGATGAATTCGCCCAGC
The DNA here is from genome assembly GCA_016212565.1 of Magnetospirillum sp. Taxonomy (GTDB): domain Bacteria; phylum Pseudomonadota; class Alphaproteobacteria; order Rhodospirillales; family Magnetospirillaceae; genus JACRFY01. The sequence continues at coordinate 22,937 of JACRFY010000003.1, forward strand.
GCCGCGAGGAGGTGGACGCCGCCGCCGAACGGGCCATGGGCCGGGTCCGCGAAGTCGGCGAAGGCTTCCAGGGGCAGAGCCGCGCGCTGGCCGCCGCCTCCGACCAGATGCAGGCCCGCGCCCGCGAGGTCTCCGAGACCTTGCGCCTGCACATCGACGACCTGTCCAAGGGCGCCGAGAAGGCCTCCGCCCAGGCCGAGGCGATCCGCCAGAGCCTGCGCAAGCAGGCCGACGAGCTGGCCGATGCCGCCAACGTGGTCTCGACCCAGGCCCGCCTGTCCGAAGCCTCGCTGAACCAGCAGTCGCGCCACCTGATCGCCACCTCCGACCAGGTGATGGCCAAGGTCAAGACCATCGCCGACACCCTGCGCCAGAGCACCAACGACCTGATGGCCATGTCCAGCCGCGTCGGCGTCGAGCTCGAAGCCATGGGCGAGGGGCTGCGCCAGCGCACCAACGAAGTCGGCTCCGCCGCCACCAAGGCGGTGGCCGAGACCACCGGCGTCGCCGACCTGCTCGAACGCCGGGCCGAGCAACTGGCCACCGTCACCGAGCAGGCCGCCGGCCGCATCCGCACCACCACCGAGGTGGTGCGCAAGCAGACCGAGCAGATCGTCGCCACCGCCGATCAGGCCGAGGCCAGCGTCACCGGGGTCAACGAGACCCTGCGCGAGCAGGGCCAGGCCCTGGCCCGCGTCGCCGACGATTCCACCGAGGTTCTCAAGGCCTTCGGCCAGTCGGTGGCCAAGCACACCGTCGAGCTGGGCGAGGCCGCCCAGCACGTCTTCGCCCAGTCGCAGACCGCTGGCGATGCCCTGCGCAAGATCGGCCGCGACTTCGAGGAGACCTCCAACAAGACCGCCGCCCAGGTCACCGCCGCCGGCGACCTGCTGCGCAACAGCATCCGCGAGCTGACCCAGTCGGCCGAGCGGGTCGCCACCCAGGTCCGCGGGGCCGGCGAGTCGCTGCGCCGTCAGGCCATCGAGTTGCAGGAATCGACCGACCGCACCGGCGCCAAGCTGGAAGGCTCGTTCGAGATGCTGCGCCAGAAGTCCAACGACCTCGGCATCACCGGCGACCGCCTCGCCCAGCAGGCCGAGGCCCTGGCCGCCAACTTCTCCCGTCAGGCCGAAGAACTGGTCAACTCGTCGAAACTGGCCGAGCTGCGCTCGCAGCAGTTGGAAGAGCGCCGCACCCAGTCCTCGGTCGAGCACTTCCTCCAGTCGGCGGCCTTCATCGTCGAGAAGCTGCAATCGCTGTCGGTCGACATCGGCCGCATCTTCTCGGCCAACATCGACGAGAAGGCGTGGCGCGAGTTCCATGCCGGCGATCAGAGCGTGTTCGTCCGCAAGATCCTGCGCAATCTGGACAAGCACCAGATGATGGCGATCAAGAACAAGTTCGAGGACGACAACGATTTCCGCGAATACGTGGTCCGCTACCTCGCCGAGTTCGAGGCGCTGCTGAACCAGGCGCGCAATTCGGACTTCTCGGACGTGCTCACCGGCACCTTCACCTCGTCGGAGGTCGGCAAGCTGTATCTGGTCCTCGCCCGCTCGCTGGGCCGCCTGGAATAGGCTTTGCCCTCACGCGTGCCACTGGCGATCCCCGGGCTGGTCCCGGGGATCGTCGTTTGGGGCTACCGCCCGGCGACCTGTTCGCCCTCGTGACCGAGACGCTCGATCCAGCGGTCGACGCCGCCGGCGGTGGCGTCGGGGCGATGGATGGGGGCCAGATCGATCAGCCAGACCAGCGCGGCCAGGGCAATGGCGGCGGTGGCGGTGACGGTGGCGGCGGTGTCGTGCGTCTTCATGGATCCCTTCCGCGCCTGCTCCCAGTCCGGTCAGCTTAGGCCGGGGCACCGGACGGCGACATTCCGCTTCGGACGTAGGAGGACGGGATCAGAGGGAGTAGGCCGTCGGAACGCCGCGCCTCGCCTCCTTGGCCGCCCATCGACCGTTCGGCCGGTGGCACCATGGCGGTCATGCAAGACGATGGCTGGTGTCAGGCCTATCGGCAGTTCCTGGAAACGCTCGATGCGGCGACGGTGACGCGGCTCGACGATCTGGTGGGCGCCGACGTCCACTATCACGATCCCTTCATCGACATCCGCGGCCGCGACACGATGAAACGCGTCCTGGGAAAGATGTTCGAGGACGTCGATTCCCCACGCTACACCTTTACCGCCATGGCCCGCGACGGCGACACCTGCCTGTTGCGCTGGCACTTCACCTGCCGGCCGA
>JACRFY010000101.1 GCA_016212565.1 Magnetospirillum sp.
ATCCGTGCCTTCACATTTCGCAACGACGATGCCCAAATCTCCAGCGTCGTCTCTATCGATGCCCCTGCCATGGCCCATGACCTCCGAATCATGGTTCCCCATTGATTCAGACGTTCATGGAAATAGCAACTGTAATGCTAGCTCGCTGTCTCAGTTTAGGGGGTCACTCCACCCCCTTGGTGTCTTGGTGCCTTCTTGGCGTCTTGGCGGTGAGATGGTCGCTCGTCGCCTGGGACAACGGCATAAGCCGCCGGGAATGGCACCGCGTGGATGGCCGTGACAGGCACGGCCATGACGATACATATTTGATATACAACGGTTATCTTCTTAACTGAACCTCAGCGCTGCCCTGGTGTGTCCCTTCGCCCGCCAGCGGGCGAGGGATTACTCCGCCGCCGCCACGCCGTCGCGGGTCAGCGGGGAATCCAGCCGCGACAGGATCTCCTTCGGCACCACCTGCCAGAACCGCGCCCGCTCGCGGCTCCAGTCGGCGAGGATCGCCGCCGCGTGCGGCGACTGGGTGTTGGCGAGGTGCTCGCCGACCAGGGCCTTCAGCACCGCGTCCCAATGATCGGTCGCGACCCGCTGGGCGATGACGCTGTCGGGGTTGAGCCGCGCCGGGAACGTGCCGTCGGGGTCGAGGACGAAGGCCATGCCGCCGGTCATGCCGGCGGCGAAGTTGGCCCCTACCGCGCCGAGGATCACCACCGTGCCGCCGGTCATGTACTCGCAGCCGTTGGAGCCGCAGCCCTCGATCACCGCCACCGCTCCGGAATTGCGCACCGCGAAGCGCTCGCCGGCCTGGCCGGCGGCGAACAGGCGGCCGGCGGTGGCGCCGTAGAGCACGGTGTTGCCGATGATGGTGTTCTCGAAGCCCTTGAGCCGGCTCGACACCGTCGGCCGCACCACGATGGTGCCGCCCGACAGGCCCTTGCCGACATAGTCGTTGGCGTCGCCGAACACCTCCAGCGTAAGGCCCTGGACGGCGAAGGCGCCCAGGCTTTGGCCGGCCGAGCCCTTGAGCCGCACCGTGACATGCCCCGGCGCCAGCCCGCTCATGCCGTAGCGCCGGGTCAGGTGGTGGGACAGGCGGGTGCCGATGGCGCGGTCGACGTTCCTGACATTGTAGGCGAGCTGCATCTTCTCGCCCTCTTCCAGCAACGGGCGGGCGTCCTTGATGATCTGGGCGTCCAGCGTGTCGGCGACCTCGTTGCGCTCCGCCTGGGTGCAGTAGCGGGCGTGGCCGCCGGCATCGGCCTGGGCCAGCAGCGGATTGAGGTCGAGGTCGTCGAGATGGGCGGCGCCGCGGCTGACCTGGGTCAGCAGGTCGGAGCGGCCGATGATCTCGTTGAGGTTCCGCGCCCCCAGGGCGGCGAGGATCTCGCGCACCTCCTCGGCGATGAAGGTGAACAGGTTGACCACCTTCTCCGGGCTGCCGGTGAAGCGGGCGCGCAGCGCCGGATCCTGGGTGCAGACGCCGACCGGGCAGGTGTTGGAGTGGCACTGGCGCACCATCAGGCAGCCCATCGCCACCAGCGAGGTGGTGCCGATGCCGAATTCCTCGGCGCCGAGCAGGGCGGCGATCACCACGTCGCGGCCGGTCTTGAGGCCGCCGTCGGTCCTCAGGCGCACGCGGTGGCGCAGGCGGTTGAGCGTCAGCACCTGATGGGCCTCGGACAGGCCCAGCTCCCAGGGCAGGCCGGCGAACTTGATCGAGGTCTGGGGGCTGGCGCCGGTGCCGCCGGAATGGCCGGAGATGAGGATGGTGTCGGCCTTGGCTTTCGCCACCCCGGCGGCGATGGTGCCGATCCCCGAGCGGCTGACCAGCTTGACCGTCACCCGGGCCACCGGGTTGATCTGCTTGAGGTCGTAGATCAGCTGCGCCAGATCCTCGATGGAATAGATGTCGTGGTGGGGCGGCGGGCTGATCAGCGTTACCCCCGGCGTGGCGTGGCGCAGCCGGGCGATCTCGGCGGTGACCTTGAAGCCGGGGAGCTGGCCGCCCTCGCCGGGCTTGGCCCCTTGGGCGACCTTGATCTCGATCTCGCGGCACATCGACAGGTATTCGGCGGTGACGCCGAAGCGGCCCGAGGCGATCTGCTTGACCGCCGAGTTGGCGTTGTCGCCGTTGGCGCGCGGGCGATAGCGCTCGGGATCCTCGCCGCCTTCGCCGGAGACGCTGCGGGCGCCGATGCGGTTCATGGCGATGTTGAGCGTGCCGTGGGCCTCCGGCGACAGGGCGCCCAGGCTCATGCCCGGGGTGAGGAAGCGGCGGCGGATCTCGGTGAGCGATTCCACCTCGTCGACGCCGATCGCCGGCCGGTCGGGGCGCAGGTCGAGCAGGTCGCGGATGGTCACCGGCGGCAGCCTGCGCACCCCCTCGGCATACTTGCGCCAGGTGGCGTAGCTGTCGGTGGTCACCGCGGTTTGCAGCAGGTGGATCAGGGCGCCGTCATGGGCATGGGTCTCGCCGCCGTGGCGGACGCGGTAGAAGCTGCCCACCGGCAGCACCGGCTCGGCGCTGAAGGCCAGGGCGTGCTGGGCGACGGTCTTCTTCTCGATGCCCGACAGGCCGATGCCGGAGATGCGGCTGGTCAGGCCGGGGAAGAACTCGGCGACCAGGGCGCGGGAGAGGCCCACCGCCTCGAAGTTGGTGCCGCCGCGATAGCTGGAGATCACCGCGATGCCCATCTTCGACATGATCTTCAGCAGGCCCTGGTCGATGGCCGTCTTGTAGTTCCTGAGGCAGGTCTCCAGCGCCAGGGTGCCGCACAGGCCGCGGCGCCAGCGGTCGGCGATCGCCTCCTGGGCCAGGGTGGCGTTGACGGTGGTGGCGCCGACGCCGATCAGCACCGCGAAATAATGGACGTCGAGGGCCTCGCCGGAGCGGACGTTGAGCGAGGTCCAGGTGCGCAGGCGCTCGCGGACCAGATGGGCGTGGACGCCCCCGGCGGCGAGGATCATCGGCACCGGGGCGCGCCCGGCATCGATGGCGGCATCCGAGAGGATCAGGTGGGTGCAGCCGCGCCGCACCGCCTCTTCCGCGTCGTGGCGGATGCGGGTCAGCGCCTCCTTCAGCGATTCAGCGGCGGGGGCGAAGGTGCAGTCGATCTCGGCGGCGTCGGCGCCCATGAAGCGGCGCATGGCCTCGAACTCGGCATTGGACAGCACCGGGCTGTCCAGTTGCAGCAGGTCGCACTGGCTCTCATCCTCGTCGAGGATGTTGCCGAGATTGCCCAGCCGGGTGCGCAAGCTCATCACCCGCGCCTCGCGCAGGGAATCGATGGGCGGGTTGGTCACCTGGCTGAAGTTCTGGCGGAAGAAGTGGTGCAGGCCGCGATAGCCTTCCGACAGCACCGCCAGCGGGGTGTCGTCGCCCATGCTGCCGATCGCTTCCTTGCCCTCCTCGATCATCGGCGCCAGGATCAGCTCCATGTCCTCCATGGTCAGGCCGTAGGCGCGCTGGCGGCGGCGCAGCTCGTCGGGGGCCAGCTCGGGCGGCTCGGGCTCGCAGGTCTTGACCAGGGAATCGAGTTCGGTGATGCGGCGGATCCATTGCCCATAGGGACGCCGCGCGGCGAGCAGGTCCTTGAGCTCGCCATCGCGGTAAAGGCGGCCCTGTTCGAGGTCGACGGCGATGCTCTGGCCGGGGCCGACGCGGCTTTTCTCGACGATGCGTTCCTCGGCGAGGCGGACCAGTCCGGTCTCCGAGCCGACGATCAGCAGGCCGTCCTCGGTGATGGTCACCCGCATCGGCCGCAGGCCGTTGCGATCCATCCCCGCCACCACCCAGCGGCCGTCGGTGGCGCACAGGGCGGCGGGGCCGTCCCACGGCTCGATCACCGCGTTGCAGTAGCTGAAGAAGGCGCGGTGGCTGTCGGGCATCAGCACGTTCTGGCCGGCCGATTCGGGGATCAGCATCTGCTTGACCAGCGGCGCCGGGCGGCCGGCGCGGCACATCACCTCGAAGACGTTGTCGAGCGCCGCCGAGTCCGAACCGCCCGGCTGCACCACCGGCTTGACGTCCTCGGACCAATCGCCGAACACCGCGTGGGCCATGCGCGGCTCGTGGGCCTTCATCCAGTTGAGATTGCCCGACAGGGTGTTGATCTCGCCGTTATGGGCGAGCATGCGGAACGGCTGCGCCAGCCGCCAGGTGGGGAAGGTGTTGGTCGAATAGCGCTGGTGATAGATGGCGAAGCGCGACACGAAGCGTTCGTCGAGCAGGTCGGGATAGAACGAGGTCAGTTGCTCGGCGAGGAACATGCCCTTGTAGATCACCGAGCGGCACGACAGCGAGCAGACGTAGAAATCGGTGATGTGGCTGGCCAGCACCCGGGCCTCGATGCGGCGGCGAAGAAGATAGAGGTCGGTCTCGAAGCGCTCTTCCGGCGTGTTCCGGGCGTTGGCGACCATGATCTGCTCGATCTCCGGCCGCGTGGCGTTGGCCTTGTCGCCGATGACGCTGACGTTGACCGGCACCTGGCGCCAGCCGTAGATGGTGTAGCCGAAGGCGAGGATCTCGGTTTCGACGATGGAGCGGCAGCGCTCCTGGGCGGCGAGGTCGGTCTTGGGCAGGAAGATCATGCCGATGGCCAGCCGCCCCGGCACCGGGTCGTGGCCGTGGTGGCGGATGTGGTCCTTGAAGAACTCCTGGGGCAGTTCGACGTGGATGCCGGCGCCGTCGCCGGTCTTGCCGTCGGCATCGACGGCGCCGCGGTGATAGAGCACCTTCAGCGCCTCGATCCCCGCCGTTACCACCTCGCGCCGCGGCTTGCCGTCGAGGGCGGCGATCAGGCCGACGCCGCAGGCATCGTGGCCGGCGGTGTCGATGCCGTGCGAGTCGAGCAGGGCGACGTTGGCGCGGTGGGTGGCGAGGTAAGGGGTCATTTGGGGCTCCAAGAAAAACAAAATAAATTCACCACAGAGACACAGAGGCACAGAGAGATCGACTTTGGACGGTGCAGATGCGCGTTCCGGCAACGCTATTTGCTCTTGGTGTCTCCATCCGGCACGGCATCTCTGTGTCTCTGTGTCTCTGTGGTTAAACCTATTTTTTCTCTTTCTCTCACTCTGCCGCCTGCGCGATCTTGGCCCGCAGGTAGGCGTCGATGCTTGCCGCCGCGTCGCGGCCGTCCTTGATCGCCCACACCACCAGCGAGGCGCCGCGGACGATGTCGCCGGCGGCGAAGACGCCCTCGATGCTGGTCGCCTGGGTTCGCGGATCGACGGCGATGGTGCCCCGGCGGCCGACCGCCAGCCCGAACCGTGACGCCACGTCCTCGGGCTCGAAGCCCAGCGCGGCGATGACCAGATCGGCGGGCAGGGTGAAGGCCGAGCCGTCGATCCTGGCCGGGGTGCGGCGGCCGGAGCCGTCGGCGATGCCCAGATGCATGCGGTGGGCGCGCACCCCGGTGACGGTCGGGCCGCCGAGGATCGCCTCGGGCGCCGCCATCCATTCGAAGGCCACGCCCTCCTCCTCGGCATGGGCGACCTCGCGGGCGCTGCCCGGCATGTTGGCGCGGTCGCGGCGGTAGAGGCAGGTCACCGAGCGGGCGCCCTGGCGGATGGCGGTGCGCACGCAATCCATCGCCGTGTCGCCGCCGCCGATCACCACCACCGTCTTGCCTTTGGCATCCAAGGCTCCAGGCAGGGCCTCGCCGAGATCGCGGCGGTTCTGGGCGATCAGGTAAGGCAGGGCGGCTTCGACGCCCCGGAGGTCGCATCCCGGCACGTCGAGGGGGCGGCCGCGATAGACGCCGGTGGCGATCAGCACCGCGTCGTGGCGGGCGCGGAATTCGGCGAAGCTGAGATCGCCGCCGATTTCGACGCCGGTCTCGAAGCGGATGCCGGCGGCGGCATAGAGGGCGATGCGGCGCTCGACCACCGCCTTGTCGAGCTTGAAGCCGGGGATGCCGTAGGTCAGCAGCCCGCCGGCGCGGTCGGCGCGGTCGGCGACGGTGACGCTCCATCCTTGGCGGCGCAGCGCCTCGGCGGCGGCCAGTCCGGCGGGGCCGCGGCCGACGATGCCCACCGAGCCGGGACGCTCGACCCGCGGCGACGGCGGCGTCACCCAGCCGGCGGCGAAGGCGTGCTCGGTGATGGCGCGCTCGACGGCGCCGATGGTCACGGCGCCGTGACCCGATTGCTCCAGCACGCAGGCCCCCTCGCACAGGCGGTCCTGCGGGCAGATGCGGCCGCAGATCTCCGGCAGCGGGTTGGTGGCCGCCGCGGCGGCATAGGCCTCCTCCATCCGCCCGGCGGCGGCCAGCATCAGCCAGTCGGGGATGGTGTTGGCCACCGGGCAGGCCACCTGGCAGAACGGCACGCCGCACTGCTCGCAGCGCGAGGCCTGATCGCCGGTGCGCGGCGCGGAGAGCGGCAGGGCCACCTCGGTGAAATCGTGGCGCCGGGCGACCGGGTCGCGCTTGTCCGGCATCCGTTGGGCCACGGCGGTGAATTGCAGCATGGTGCGGGTCATCGGTCCGGTCTCCGGCGGAAAAATGCTCACCGCTGCCGATTTACGACACTCGGGCGCGATAGAACCAGCGTTTTCTCCACGATACGACAGCATGGCTGCCATACTATAATGACGGAGCCCCGGCCCGGGTCGAAATGGGGATGCGGTGTCGGAGAATATGTCCCATATCGGTCCTATTCCCGCCCCTTCCGGCTGGTCCCACCAGGATGGTATAAGGGGGCAGGCTGTGGGTGGGGGCAGTGCCGTGACTCTCCTTGA
>JACRFY010000099.1 GCA_016212565.1 Magnetospirillum sp.
GCCGATTCCTACGACGAGAATGGCCGCATCGTCCCCATGCGCTATGCCGGCAAGACCCGCACCGAGCGCCACCACGAACTGATCGCCTATGGCATCACCGGCGGCATCGCCCAGGCGCGCATCGCCCACGACATCGGTGGCGGCCAGGGCCGCATGCACATGAATGTCCTGTGGGAGATGGGCGGCGCCGAGGAGATCCTGCGCGGCGTGCTCGACGGCGCCAAGGGCCTGGTCCACGGCGTGACCTGCGGTGCCGGCATGCCCTACAAGGTGGCCGAGATCGCCGCCCAGTACGGCGTCTACTACTATCCCATCGTCTCGTCGGCCCGCGCCTTCCGCGCCCTGTGGAAGCGCGCCTACCACAAGCACCAGGACCTGCTGGGCGGCGTGGTCTACGAGGATCCGTGGCTGGCCGGCGGCCATAACGGCCTGTCCAATTCCGAAAACCCCGAGGTGCCCGAGCCGCCGATGGCCCGCGTCCGCGAGTTGCGCGCCACCATGCGCGAATGCGGCATCTCCGACCGCGTCCCGGTGTTCATGGCCGGCGGCGTGTGGTGCCTCAAGGAATGGGAAGACTGGATCGGCAACCCCGAACTGGGCGCCATCGCCTTCCAGTACGGCACCCGCCCGCTGCTGACCCGGGAGAGCCCGATCTCCGACGCCTGGAAGCAGCGTCTGCTGACGCTGAAGCCCGGCGATGTGCTGCTGCACCGCTTCAGCCCCACCGGCTTCTATTCGTCGGCGGTCAGGAACGGCTTCCTCGACGAGTTGGTCGAGCGTTCGCATCGCCAGATCGCCTATTCGACCGAGAAGCTCGGCGAGCACGAGGCCGAACTGCCGGTCGGCGCCAGGAAGCGCATCGTCTGGGTCGCCCCCCACGACAAGGAGAGCGCCGAAAAATGGATCGCCCAGGGCTTCACCGAGGCGTTGCGCACCCCCGATTCGACCCTGATCTTCGTCACCCCGGCCAAGGCCGAGGAAATCCGCATCGATCAGGTCGACTGCATGGGCTGCCTGTCGCAGTGCCAGTTCTCCAATTGGGCCGCCAATGAGGCGGGGACGACCGGCAAGAAGTCGGATCCGCGCAGCTTCTGCATCCAGAAAACGCTGCAGAACATCGGCCACGGCCACGACGTCGAGCACGAACTGATGTTCGCCGGCCACAATGCCTATCGCTTCGGCCAGGACCCCTACTACGCCGGCGGCTTCATCCCTACGGTGAAGCAACTGATCGAGCGGATCGCCTCCGGGGAGTAACGACGATCTTGCCATCCGTGCCGCGGCAAAGCATCATTGCCGCGGGGTACAGTGCCTGGACTCGGGAGCGTCGAGAAAAATCATGGCCGACCGCGATCGCGACCGCTTCGTCGCCCTCGCCTTCTGCCGGGCCGACATGCTGTTCGAGCTCGACGAGTCGCTGACCATCGTCTTTGCCGGTGGCGCGACGCCGCCGTTGCTGGGCGCCACGCCGGACCGGTTGGCGGGGCGCCCGTTCCTCGACCTGATTGCCACCCCCGACCGCAAGCTGGCGGCCGAGATGCTCGACGTCGGTGCGCGCAGCGGGCGCATCGACGACGTCATCCTCCGCCTCGAAGACGCCCGCGGCCGCCGCCCCAACGTTGCCATCGCCGGCTACCGGGTGCCCGATTTCGACGACCACTTCTTTCTCGCCGTCAAGGTCGAGCCGGTGTGCCAAGCCAGCCCCGGCGAGCCGCCGGCCCGCGACGGCGACAGCGGCCTGATGGCGGAGGACTCGTTCGCCGCCACCGCCGCCAGCCGCGCCCTGGCCTTCCAGCGGGCCGGCGGCCGGCCGCTGATCACCACCGTCAAGGTCGACAACCTCGACGAGATGGTCAAGACCCTGGGGGCTTCGGACCGCAAGCGGCTGATGAGCACGGTGGGCGAAATCCTCACCCGGAATTCCCTGGGCGGCGATACCGCCGGGCGGGTCGGTGCCGAGGGCTTCAGCTACATTCACCGCGACGACGTCGACACCGGCGAGGTGACCTCGCGCATCGAGGACGCGGCACGGCGGTTGTTCGGCAAGGACGCGGTCAAGGCCCACGGCCACACCCTGGACGCCGACGGCGCCGGCATGTCCGAGGAGCAGGTGGCCAAGGCCATCGCCCACACCATCCGCCAGTTCTGCGCCACCGGCGAGGCGGGATCGAAAAAAAGCCTGGCCCAGGTGCTGAAGGGAATGGTGTCGGACACCATCGACTCGGTGGCCTACCTGCGCAAGGTGATCGCCGCCCGCGACTTCGATCTCGTCTACATGCCGGTGTGCGACCTCAAGACCGGCAAGGTGGTCCATTTCGAGGCCCTGACCCGCTTCCGCGACGCCAAGGCCGGAACCTCGCCGTTCCATCTTTTCTGTCTGGCGGAAGAGGTGGGGATCGTCCATGAACTCGATCTCGCCATCTGCACCGCCGCGGTCGAGCGCGTCGCCGCGCTGTTGAGCCGGAACCCGCGCCTGCCGCCGGTGGCCATCAACCTGTCCGGCCTGTCGCTGATCCACCCCACCTTCCCCGCCGCCCTGGTCCAGCTGTTGCAGCGCTCGGGCGTGCCGCCGGCGAAGCTGATGTTCGAGATGACCGAATCGGCGACCATCGACGACATCGGCAAAGCCAATGCCGTGATCCAGAAGCTGCGCGGCATGGGCTATCGCTTCTGCCTCGACGATTTCGGCGCCGGCTCGGCCAGCTTCGACTACCTCAACGCCCTGGACGTCGACGTGGTCAAGTTCGATGGCCCGGTGGTCAAGCGCGCCTGCGCCAGCCCCAAGGGCGGCGACCTGCTGGCCAGCATGGCCAAGATGTGCAAGGCGATGGGCGTGGCCTCGACCGCCGAAATGGTCGAGGACAAGCGCATGGCCGCCATGGTGGTGTCGTGCGGCATCGACTACGGCCAGGGCTGGCACTTCGGCCGGCCGGAGGAGGATCCGTTCTTCTATGCCGAGCGGTTCGTGAAGTAGGGCGGAAGGGCGGCATCATGCCGCGGCCGACCAAGCGGCAGGCGCGATCAGTCCTTGATCAGATCCTGGACGAACTTCGGCAGGGCGAAGGCGGCCTTGTGGATCTCGGGGGTATAGTAGCGGGTGGCGACCGGCGCGGCGGCGAAGCGCCCGGCGATGGTCTCCAGCGTCTCGGCCCGCGGCCGCGGCGACAGCGAGGCCCAGCCGAGGGCCATGAAGCCGCCGACATAGGTCGGCACCGCGGCGACGTAGAAGCCGACGTCGGCGTAATAGGGCTTGCGGCGGCGATAGGTGTCGGTGACCTCGTCGCCCTGCATGAAGGGAACGCCGTTCTGATTGACGACGATGCCCTCGGGGTTCAGGCAGCGGGCGCAGTCGCGATAGAATTCCTCGGTGAACAGCACCCCGCCGGGGCCGATGGGATCGGTCGAATCGACGACGATGAGGTCGAACCGGCGCGTGGTTTCGCGCATGAATTCGATGCCGTCGGCGATGATCACCTCGACGCGCGGGTCGTCGAAGGCGCCATCGGACACCGAGGGCATGTACTGGCGGCAGAACTCGACCACCCCGGCGTCGATCTCGACCAGCACCGCCTGCTCGATGCCGGGATGCTTGAGGATCTCGCGCAGCATGCCGCCATCGCCGCCGCCGACCACGCAGGCGGTGCGCACCGCCCCGTGGGCATAGATCGGCGTATGGGCCAGCATCTCGTGGTAAACGAACTCGTCGCCGGTGGTGACCTGGATCACCCCGTCGAGGGTGAGCACCCGGCCGAAGCCGGGTGTCTCGAACAGCACGATCTCCTGGAGACCGCTTTCCGACCGGTACAGCTCTTTCTCGACGAGGAAGGACTGTTGCCAATGGTCGTAAAGGCTCTCGCGGATCCAACCGGTCACGGGACCAGGCCCCGCTTGTTCTCGGCCAGCGTCACATGCTCGGGCGCGAACGTCTTCTTGAGGATGGGGATCGCCTTGTAGGGGTCGCAGTCCCCGCACATGAAGATGTCGAGCGCCGCGTAGCCGCGCTCGGGCCAGGAATGGATCGAAATGTGCGACTCGGCCAGCACCAGAACGCCGGAAATGCCGCCGTTGGGCTGGAAATGGTGAAGATGGCAGTGGAGGATGGTCGCTCCGGCCACAATCGCCGACTCGCGCAACGCCTCTTCGACCAGATCGATCCGGTCGAGATTGGTTGCGCCCCAGAGGTCGATCAACAGGTGCGTTCCGGCGAACTGAACGCCGTTGCGCGTGACATAGTAATCTTTGCCGTTGTCGACGGCAGGCCAAGCCTGCCGAACCTCGTTGGCGGCGGTGACGATTGCGCCTTGGGTATTCCTCGGACAGCTGTCCGAGTGCATCCCCAGATTGGCGGCAAGAGCGGTTCTCATGCTCCCCTCCAAACCAGCAGATGGACCAGCACGTGGTCAAGGAGGGGGGTTATCGGGCAAACGCCTTCGCGACGCAAGCGAATTTATCCCCCCACGGCCAAAAAGGTCTTTCGCCCCCCCCCCCCCGGTGCGGCCTAGTTGATCGACGACAGCCCCTTGTCCTTGATCCGCTGGCGCCATTCGCCGATGAAGGTCTGGAAACTTTCGACCTGCTTGATCTTGTCGCCGATCCGCCGGTAGTCGACGATGCCCCGCTCCGGCTCGCTGGTGAGCAGATCGAAGGCTTCCTTCAGCGGCGTGGCGTTCATGTGCCCGGCCCAGATCCGCCGCAGCCGTTGCAGGCCGCGCTCGTCCTTGGCCAGGTTCATGGCGGTGGCGAGATCGAGGACCCGCCGCGCCATGGCGGGATCGAGCGGCCGCTTGGGCTCGGGCTTGTCGACCATCGCCTCCAGGGCCAGCACCGCCTGGGTCCAGTTCTTGAGATCCCAGTTGATCTCGGCGCGCAGTTTCTTGGCCGGGTCGGAGTTGTCGTTGAGGATCAGCGCCAGCGCCTCGGCCGAACGCCCAAGGTCGTGCAGCGCCTGGACGCGGAGATAGCGCCGCTGCTCGGCGAGGTTCGGCGCCACGTCGGGCAGTTCGCTGATGTCGAGGGTTTCGAGCGCCTCGCCGGGCCGGTGGTCGGAGACCAGCAGCAGCGCCAGGCGCGTTCCCACCCGCGCCTTCTCCATCCCCGACAGGCGGAACTGCACCTGATTGTGCAGGAGTTCGGCGGCGCGGTCCAACAGGTCGACCGCCGCCAGCCGGTCGGCCAGCTTGCGGAACGCCTCGTCGCCGCGGGCGCCCTGGGGATTGAGCTGATGGAATTCGTCGAACAGGCCGATCGCCACCACCGGCGACAGCTCGTCGGCGGCCCCGTCGACGAACAGCTTGGCGAAGGTATCGTCCATCATCTGCCGCACACTGACGACGTCGGGGTTGTCGGCGAAATTGTCGACGATGGTATCGAGGATGCGCAGGCCCTCGCCCCAGCGCTTGTCGGCGATCATCAACTCGCCCAGGCGCTTGAGCAGCCGGTACTCGAAGTCCTCGCCGCGCCAGGCGAAGCGCAGCTTCTCCATCTGACGCGCCGCTTCCGAGGGGCCGATCTGGTTGCGCCGCAATTGCAGCTCGATGCGGTTGCGCGCGGCATAGGCGCGCTCGGGGCGACTGTCCCCGGCCTCGGCCTCGCGGTACTTGTTGATCGCCTGTTCGTACTGCTTCGAGGCCTCGGCGGCAACGCCGGCCAGATAGGCGATCACGCCGTGATCGGGCCTCGACAGACCCGGCGCCGCGGCCATGGCGTCGACGATGCGCTGGGCGCCCTTGCCGTCGCCGGCACCGGCCACCACCGGCACCGCCACCCGGCCGACGGAAATCCGCAGCCGCGCCGGCCAGCCCTTCATCTCGTCGGCAACCAGGCGCAGGTCGAGGGTATGGCGCCCGGCCGAATCGGGATCGCGCCGCGACCGGGCCGCCGCCAGCCACATCGCCGCCTGGGTGTCGCCAGCCAGCGAGGGATGGGACAGGTCTTCGATGGCCTCGTCGTCGCGCATCATCAGGAAGTTGGCGGCACCGTGCACCGCGCGGTAGGGCGCGGTATCGACCATCGCCGGGTCGGCGCCGGCCGCCACCCGCAACACGCCGAGCGCCTCGGCGCCGAGACCGGTGGCCAGATAATGCCGCGCCACTTCGAGGCGCTGGATGTTGCGCTCCTCCGGCCGCACCTGGCTGACCCGGGCATCCAGCGCCTCGTGGTCGGCGATGAACTTGTCCGGCCCGCCGTGGACCCAGCGGCCGATGTCCAAGGGCCCGGAGGCGGTCGCCTGCGCCGCCTGACCGCCGCCGGCGGTCTGCCGCTCGCGGTCCTTGGCCGTGGGATCGCGCGACATGAACAGGCCGCCGGGCATGCCGATCTCGACGCCGGCCCGGGTCGGTTCGAGGCGAACGCCGTCGGCCTTGGCCACCATCGCCACCCCCTGGGCCGAGGGCAGCAGCTCCAGCCCCGGCAGGTCGCGGCCGTCCTTGACGCCGGCCCCCACCGGGGCCACCGGAACCACCTGGATCGCATCGCCGACCTCGGGGTCGCGGATCAGGATCGCACCCGGAGCGGCATCGGCGACCACCAGCATCATGCGGCCGCGGTCCTCGAAGTCGAAATTCTTGCGGATTTCCAGCGGCAGGAGCGGCACCAGCGGCTGTTCGCGCAGGTCGAACACCCACAGCAGGCCGTCGCGGCGCACCGACGGGTTGACCCCCGGCTTGGTGAGGATGCGCACCACCGTCGACCCCTTGGTATCGGCAAGCTGCTCGACATGGACGACCAGATCGCCGCCGGTGCGCTTGAGCAGCTTGACGTCGACTTCCGACTTGCGGTCGAACACCAGCCACAGCCAGCCGGCGCGGCGGAAGGCGGCGGCGGCGGTCGGCTGGTCGAAGCCGATGCCCAGGGAGGTGGTGCGGCGCGTGTCCTCGGCCGGCGCCGGAGGCGCCACCGGCGGCACCTTGGGATCGAGCGACTTGACCGTCGGCGGCTCGACGTCGGTGCCCGGCGCCGGGGCCAGCGGCGGGGCCGGCTTGCCGCTGGTCGGCGGCGGCGCCCCGGCCGCCCGTACCAGATCGAGCGCCACCTTGGGCCCGCTGGCGAAATGGCGCACCCGCATGCCCTCGGGCAGGGACAGCACCACCGCGGTGCCCTTTCCCGCCGGCTTCACCTCGACCAGGGTCACATCGGTGGGCAGCGAAGCGGTCAGGGCGGTGGCATTGATGCTGCCCACCTGCTCGAAGGTCAGGGTCGCCCGCGTGCCCTCGGTACTGACGCTGTAGCCGACCGGCTTCGGCCAGTCGAACACCAGGCGGTTGAAGCCGGTGTGCTCGCCGCCGCGGACCATGACGTCGGCGGCACCGTCCGCCCCGCCGGTCTTGGCCGGCTTGGCCGGCCCGACGGCCGGCGGCGCGGCAACCGGGGCCGGGGCCGGGGGCTTCGCCCCGCCCTTGGTCTCGGTAAGGTCGATGACCGTCGAGTTGCCGGTCAGGAAGGTCTTGGCCGTCACCGCGATCGCCAGCGGGAAGGTCAACATGCGGCGGTCGGGGCTGACCGTGACGCCCTTGACGTACTTGGCCAGCGGCTTCAGCAGCGCCTTGGGATCGCCGGCCACCGGCTTCTCGAAGCGGACCACCAGTTGGTTGTCGGTGACGTCGGCGGACCATTTGAGCGGGCCGTCCCAGTCGAAGACCATGCGGGCGAAGCCGTCATGGGCGGCGGCGCGCGGGGTGGTCTGGGCGGAGACGGGACAGGCGGGGGCCAGCAGCGCAACCAACAGCCCCGCGACGGCGATCCACCGCCGCCCCTGTCGGGGCAGAAAGCGAACCGGCAGCGGTGTCTCGCCAGGGACTGTCATGAACGCCTAGTCGAAGCTCGCCAGCAGCCTGTCGATCTCGGCTTGGTTGGCGGCGGAAGCGGGAAGCTGCGGTCCGTTCAGCAGATCGGCGTCGCTGGCCGGAGCGCTGGGTTCGGGTTGAGCGGCCGACGCGGCGCCGACCTCCTGGCCGAAGGCGGCCACCAGACTGTCGACCCGGGCCTCGATCTCCTTGAGCACCCGAACCACCTTGGTGATGCGCTGGCCGGTGATGTCCTGGAAATTGCAGGCCTCGAACACCTGGGTGGTGATCTCGGTCATGCGGTCGGCGACGTCCTTGTCCATCATCGGCGCCAGGGCTTCCAGGTGCTCCATGGCGTCGAGGATCTGATTGGTGGCCGCCTCGGTGGCGCCGACGATCGCATCCAGCTCGTCGGTCGCGGTGGCAATGAACTGGTCCTTGATCTCGCCGGGCCGGAGCGCGGCGAGTTCGGCCTTGGCGTTGTGGATGTAGTCGGCCAACGACTCCAGCTCGCTGTAGAGCCGAAGATCCGCGGCACTGATGTCGCCGGAGATGGTGTCGAGCATCGCTCGCACCACTTCGGCGATCTGATCAAGGCGAACGCTTTCCCCATGCTCCCGGCGAATGGCGTCGAGACGCAGTTCCAAGTCGCGATCGCCACCCTTGACGGGCATGACAGCTTCCTCCCAGGACCCCACGCAAACGGGACGGCCGGGGTTCAGAAGTCGCCCAGCACGCTGGCCATTTTCGACTTCAACGTTTCGGCGTTGAAGGGCTTGACGATATAGTTCGAGACCCCCGCCTCCTTGGCGGCGACGACGTTCTCGGACTTCGATTCGGCGGTCACCATGATGAAGGGTACGCTCTTCATCTTGGCATCGGCGCGGACTTCGCGCAGCAATTGCAAACCGGTCATCGGCTCCATGTTCCAGTCGGAAATGACCAGACCGTAGTTGCCCACCCGCAGCATCTGCAGCGCCATCGACCCGTCGGTTGCCTCGTCGACGTTGTTGAAGCCCAATTGCTTCAGAAGGTTGCGGATGATCCGCAACATAGTCTTGTAGTCGTCAACGATGAGGACGTTCATATTCTTATCGACAGACATCAAACAGCTCCTTCGAAGCGATCTGCCCCAACCGAGGAGAACCCGCCTAGCCGCGAGTTTTCCTACTTAAGTCACCCCCCCGCGATCGCGCAAGGGCTTTTTCGTATTTGCCCCCCGATCAGTTCCCGCTCGCCGGCTTCGGCAACGGCATTTGCCGCCGCTGCGCCAATTCCGACGTGACGTTGCGGGCCTTCATCGGGTCCATCTCGGCGAGGATCGGTGCCACCCGCTGCTCCTTCATGCGCTCGACCACTTCCAGCATGATGGCCATGTCGAGCTGCTCGAAGATCTTTGCCGCCTCCTTGGGCTTCATGTTCTCGTAGATCTTTACCAGAGAGCGCATCTTGTTGTCTTCCTGGTCGTTGTACTGACGCAGGAGGCCCTCGATGGTGTTCTGCAAGGTGCGCATTTCGGCGATCTTGCGCTCGATCTGGTCCTCGGCGGCCTTCATCAGCGCCTCGCGCTTCTCGACGTCGCGCTCGCGGGCCTCGATCTGGGCGCGGCGTTCGCCGAGCTTGGTCAGCACGTCCATCTCGGTGGGCGTCATGTTCGCCTGATCGGCCACCGCCGCCGCCGCCGGCTTGGCGGCCGGCTCGGACACGGCGGTCGCCGAGGGCGCCTGGGTGCGATTGGGCGAGGGCTGGGCCTGCAATTCGGTAGCGACGGTCACCGAGCTCCCCGCGGACAACCCCTTCCAGATATCGCCCACCCGCACCGACAGCATCAGCACGGCGACGAAGATCAATGCCGGAAGCAGCCGCACGAAGGGCGTGCGGGTCTCGGGACGCGGGCGGGGGGCGGGGCGGGCCATGATCCTACCTCATGGCCTGAAGGGCGCGCAGCAACTCGCGTTCGGCTTCCGAGCGCTCGTCGATCTCGCTGTCGGCGGCAGCGGCGGCGGTGGCCTGCTGGGCCGACTTGGCACTGCCCACCCGCGGCGCCGGGGTCGGGGCGGCAGGCGCGGCACCGGCGGCGGCCGGGGCGTTGCGGGCGCCGCGCACGGCATTCTCCAACCGGTTGGCCATGGTGTCGGCGCGTTCGATCATGAAGGCGATGTCGTCGCGCAGCGACTGCGCCTTCTCGACCCGCTCCTGCAACCCGGCACCGGCATCCTCGGCGGCCTTCTTGAGCTTGGGGATCGACGATTCGGCGCGCACGGTGGCGTCGTTGAAGGCGACGATGATCTTGGCCAGGTCGTCGCGGTTCTTCCGCAGCGCGGTCAGGCGGCTGTTGAGCATCACCGCATAGCCGATGGTGGCCACCAGCAGAACCGAGACGAGCAGGTCGAGGAGAATTTTCCAGTCCATCGCGTCACCCCTTCTCCCTCTTGACCTTGTCGTCGACGCGGATGGCGATGTGCTGGCCCTTGCGGCCCATGCGGCCGCGGAACATCTGCACCTCGCCGCACCGCATCTCGATGGCCGAGTCGGGCATGGCATTCAACATGATCTTCGAGCCGACCCGCCAGTCGAGCACTTCCCGCAGCGACATGATCTGCTCGTCGAGCACCGCCTCCATCTGCACCTCGGTCAGCCACAATTCCTCGGCCAAGTGGGTTTCCCAGATCGAGTCGCGGCCGAACTTCTCGCCCATGAACATCTGCAGCAGCAGTTCGCGGACCGGTTCGAGGGTGGCATAGGGCAGCAGCAGTTCCAGTCGCCCGCCGCGATCCTCCATGTCGATGCGCAGCTTGGCGACGATGGCGGCGTTGGACGGGCGCGAAATGGTGGCGAAGCGCGGGTTGGTCTCCAGGCGGTCGAAGCGGAAGGTGACGGGCGAGAGCGGGTCGAAGGCCGCCGACAGGTCCGACAGCACCACGTGGACCATGCGCTCGACCAGATTGCGCTCGATGGTGGTGTAGGGCCGGCCCTCGATGCGCATCGCCGCGGTGCCGCGCCGGCCCCCCAGCAGCACGTCGACGATCGAGTAGATCAGCGACGAATCGACGGTCAGCAGGCCGAAATTGTCCCATTCCTCGGCCTTGAACACCGCCAGCATCGCCGGCAGCGGGATCGAGTTCAGGTAGTCGCCGAAACGAAGCGACAGGATGTTGTCGAGCGACACCTCGACGTTGTCCGAGGTGAAATTGCGCATCGAGGTCGACATCATGCGCACCAGGCGGTCGAACACCACCTCGAGCATCGGCAGGCGTTCGTAGGACACCAGCGCCGAATTGAGGATCGCCTGGATGCCCGACTTGTCGTCGCCGCGGCCGTGCTCGTCGTCGAAGCCGAGCAGGGAGTCGATTTCGTCCTGGTTGAGGACGCGGGTCGAGTCCTTGGACAGCAGGTTGTTGGCCTCGCCCCCGGCATCGCCGGCGCCGAGCATGGCTTCCCATTCGGCGGCCATGGCATCGGTCTCGCCCTCGGGCTGACCGCCGCCACCACCGCCACCGCCGCCGCCACCGCCACCGCCACCGCCACCGCCCCCGCCATTGTCGGCGGCCATGGCGGCCCATTCGCGCATCAGGGCCTCTTCGTCCTCATTGGACCGGGCCGTACCGCCTTCGTCGTCCATGGACATCGCCGATCGCCTACTGAATCAACATTTCCCGGAACAGCACCGCATTCACTTTCGCCGGCTTGACCGCGGCATTGACCCGGGTCAGCAATTCCTCGTGCAACAGATGCATGCCGCGCGCGCCCTGCAGGTCCTCGATCCTCAGTTCGCGGAGATAGACCTGGAAGGTGTCGAGGATGCGCGGCTGCATCTGCTCGATGCGCTGCTTGTCGAGCTCGTTCTCCAGTTCCAGCGACACGCGGATCTTGAGGAACGACTGCTTGCGGCCGGTGGTCTGGAGATTGACCAGCATATCGGGCAGGTCCATGAACACCGCCGCCTGCACCGATTTCGGCGACGCCGTCTCGACCTTGGGTTCGCTCTTCATCATCCCCATCAGGCTGTCGAAGACGCCGGTAAAATAGAGCCCGGCACCGGCGCCGACCACCAGGAGGATCGGCAGCACCAGCATCAGGATCTTGCGGATCGGCAGCTTTTTCGACGGAGAATCCGGTAGATAGTCTGAGCCTTCGGACTCTTCGAAATCCTCTTCAAGGTCTTCGGCCATAATTCAATCCCGATTCGTCGCCCGTGACGCAGGCAGGCACCGCCCCCATGCGGCCACACCGGCTCACCCTGACGGTAGCGCGCCGGGGGTTAACAGAACGTTGCGGCGGGGCGAGACTCAGCGGCGCGGCGGCCTCGGGGAGCGCGGCGGCGCCCATTCGGCCAAGCGGTGGCGGCCGTCCGTCGACATTTTTTCCGCCGCGTCGACGATGGCCGCCTCCAAGGCCCGGTCCTGAGCGGTAAAGGCGGCTCGGCCTTCGGCGAAGGCCGCCCGCAGCGCCGCAGCATCGAAGGGATCGGCGGCGAGGACGGCGCGCACCCGTTCCGGCGTGCGGTGGCGCTGGCGATGCCCCTCCTCCAGGGCGGCGGCATGGGCGGCGAACACCTGACGCAGAATGGCACCATCGGCGGCGGGCAGGGTGGCGGCGATCTCCGCGACCATCCGCTCGGGCGGCGGCGGCGGCGGCGGCGGGAAGTCCGGCGCCAGCAGGCGAGAGGCCACCATGCCCGCCAGGAACAGGTTGAGGGCAAACGAGGCGGGAAGGACCCAGCGGGGCAGCGGCGGCATGCTCAGAACCCGGTCATTGCGGTGGAGGACGACAAGGCCAGCAACCCCACCTGCTCCGCGGGCGGGTTCGGTGCGACGTAAGTGCCGACCACCAGCCCAAGGGCGGCGGCGGCGGCCATCGGCAGGGCGAAGCGGGCGCAGGCGGCACGGAACGCCGGCCCCATCGCCACCTCCTGGCGCCGGTCGAGACGGGCGAGGGTGGCGCCGATCAGCGCGTCGAGGCGGCGCGGCGCGATCTTGCCCGGCGTCAGGGCGGCATGAACGAAGGCGTCGAGGTCTTGTGTCATGTCACGTCTCCCAATCCCGTCACGCCGCGGCGCACCAGCGCCGCCTTGAGGGCGCGCTTGGCGCGGAACAGCAGCGCCTCGGTTGCCGACAGCGAGAGGTCGAGCACCCGCGCCGCCTCGGGCGCCGACAACTCGGCGAAATAGTGCAGCGACAAGGCCTCCCGCTGCCGCGCGGACAGCTCGGCCATCGCCGCCACCACCACCCGGTGGCGCTGTCCGGCCATCGCCAGATCGAGCCCGCCGGGCCGGCCATCGGCCGGATCGCCCGCCGCCTCCAGGGGCAGCACCGGCCGACGGCGGCGGCGGTCGAGGCTGGCGTTGAGCACCACGCGATAGAGCCAGGTCGAGAACTGCGCGGCGCCATCCGGGGTCCAGCGCGGGGCCATCGTCCACACCTTGAGAAATGCCTCCTGGACCAGTTCGTCGGCGTCGTCGGCACTGCCGGTGGTCCGCTCCGCCAGCACCATCATCGCCTTGCCATGGCGCGCCATCAACCGCTGAAACGCCCGGCGGTCGCCGCCGGCAATGCCGCGCAGCAGATCGTCGTCGCCGATGTCGCCATCGGCCGCGTCCGTGACCCCGCCCTGGCTCAACGAGCCCTCGCCTCTCAAATCCGTCGTCCGTATTCACGTCCCGAACCGGCAAACCATGCGGCAATTTTTTCCGTCCGCGCAATTCTTTCCCGGCAAAACCTGCCGGCCGCAGGCCGGACGCGAGGAAATCCGCGCCCGCCATCATGGCCCGGAACTTGCTGCCGGTCATTTGCGCCGATCGGAATGGTATCCGAGCGGATATTTGTCATGGGCGTCCATATTCGCTCCACAAATACGCATCATATTCTTCCAGAAAATTTTTTTGTCTTCCATGGCGCATGGATCTTCCATCCGCGTTCGTGAGATATCCCGAGACCGCTTGCCGCGGGCTCGATTGGATATTTGGAGATCCATCATGACTCACCAAATCGGGAGCACCGGCTCGGCGGGCTATACCTATACCCCCAGAGCCTTTTCCTCGGTAAACGGCGCCAGCCAGCGCAGCCCCTTGTCCGACACGGCCGCCTCGGCCACCGGCGGCAGCAAGACGTCGAGCGCCAGCCAGTCGCTCAGCCAAAGCGATCTTGCCACCGCCTTCCAGCAATTCGCCGCCCAATTGCAGGCCGCCCTGCTCCAGGTCCAGGGCGGGCTGTCGGCGACCGGGCCGTCGTCGGGATCCGGCGATCCGCCGCCCGATGCCACGGAACGCTTCGCCGAACTCGACACCGACGGCAGCGGCGCGGTCAGCCGCGACGAATTCGTCGCCGGCCGTCCCGACGACGTCAGCGAGGATCAGGCCGAATCGCTGTTCGACCGCATCGCCGCCGAGAACGACAATGCCACCGAACTGACCGCCGAGCAGCTGCGTCCGCAGGGGCCGCCGCCCGGCCAGACCGCCGCGTCGTCGACGGCAAGCGCCACCGCCGGCGAATTGCTCGACCAGTTGCTGGCGGCGATCGGCGCCTACCGCAACACCGCCTTCAATGCCACGGCCGCGTCGCGTTCGAGCGTGAGCGCGTGACAATACGGTTCGGTCGGACGCACGGAATCGCCCGGCCGAACCGTGTAGGGCTATGGGGAGAACCCGCCCTCAACTCTCGAAAAGGAGCACGTCATGTCGACGCCGTCAATTGCCGGCCTGCTGCCGCCACCCAACATGCAGGACCGGTTCGCCACCATGTTCGAGGCCAAGGGGCTGTCCACGGACAAGGCCTCGGAGATCGCCGCCGAGGTCGATGCGGCCGCCCAGACGCAGATGTCCGCGCAATCGGGTCCGGCCGACCCGTCGTCCGTCCGCTCGGCCATCGACGAAAAGCTCGAAGAGGCCGTCGCCGCCGGGACCCTGACCTCCGAGGAGGCCGACCTGGTCGGCAGCGCCCTCGACGAATTCGAAAGCAAGATGGCGGCCAACGGTCCGCCCGGCGGTGCCGGCGGCCCGCCGCCCGGTGGCCCGCCGCCCGGCGGTGGTGGCGGCGCCCAGAAGGGCGGGCAAAGCGAGGAAAAGTCCGCCCTCGAGGAATTGCTGGAGATGCTCAAGGAAAAGGCCGAATCCACCTCGACCTCGCAGACGGCGCTCAACAATGCCGCCGACTACCTCAAACAGGCCCTGTCGGGCAGTTTGTTCACGACCCAGGCTTAGGCCCGTGGCACAATGCCCCCTCCTGCCGGCGCGGGAGGGGGGACTGTTCGCGGCGCACCGCGTCCGACTCCCCCATTGCTTCATTAGGCCTGCCTAATCTACTGTGTCGGCCGATGGCCGGGGAGGCCAAGGACGAGGGAGGGCGGGACCAATCGCTCCCCGACAGGAGAGGCGCATGAGGGATCCCGTGATCAGCCGCGACTCCGAGCTGGGACGCTCGGAAGTCAAGACCACCACCTGCTATATGTGCGCCTGCCGCTGCGGCATCCGCGTCCATGTCCGCGACGGCGAAGTCCGCTACATCGAAGGCAACCCCGACCACCCGCTCAACCAGGGGGTGATCTGCGCCAAGGGTGCCTCGGGGATCATGAAGCAGTACTCGCCGGCCCGCCTGACCCAGCCGCTGAAGCGCAAGGAGGGGGCCGAACGCGGCACCAACGCCTTCGAGGCGATCTCGTGGGACGAGACCTTCCAGATCCTCGAAGAGCGCCTGGGCAACATCCGCGCCACCGATCCGAAGAAGCTGGCCCTGTTCACCGGCCGCGACCAGATGCAGGCGCTGACCGGCATGTTCGCCAAGCAGTTCGGCACCCCCAACTACGCCGCCCACGGCGGCTTCTGCTCGGTCAACATGGCCGCGGGGATGATCTACACCATCGGCGGCAGCTTCTGGGAATTCGGCGGCCCCGACCTCGACCGCGCCAAGCTGTTCGTGATGATCGGCACCGCCGAGGATCACCACTCCAACCCGATGAAGATCGCGCTGGGCACGTTCAAGCGCGGCGGCGGGCGGTTCATCGCCATCAATCCCGTCCGCACCGGCTATGCCGCCATCGCCGACGAGTGGGTGCCGATCCGTCCCGGCACCGACGGCGCCCTGCTGCTGGCGCTGATCCACGAGATCATCGAGATGGGGATGTTCGACCGCGAATTCCTCATCCAGTACACCAACGCCGCCGAGCTGGTGAATCTCGACGAGAAGAGCGACACCTTCGGCCTGTTCGTCCGCGACCCCGACGTGCCGGTGCGCCCCGACACCTTCGACACCCCCGACCGCCTGTGGTGGGACCGCCATTCCGACGCCCCGGTGGTGTCGCGCACCGGCGACACCGAGGGCCGGCTGATGGGCGAGTTCACCCTGCCCGACGGCACCCCGGTCAAGCCCTCGTTCCAGTTGCTGAAGGACCGGGTCAAGGACTTCTCCCCGGACTGGGCCGAGGGCATCACCGGCATCCCCGCCGCCACCATCAAGCGCCTCGCCCACGAGATGGGCGTCACCGCGCGCGACCAGAAGATCGAGCTGCCCATCGCCTGGACCGACTGCTGGGGCAAGGACCACGACACGGTGGTCGGCAACCCGGTGGCCTTCCATGCCATGCGCGGGCTGGCGGCACACTCGAACGGCTTCCACGCCATCCGCTCGCTCAGTATCCTGATGACCATCCTCGGCACCATCGACCGCCCGGGCGGCTTCCGCCACAAGGCCCCCTTCCCGCGACCGATCCCGCCCTGCCCCAAGCCGCCCAAGGGCGTCCACGCCATCAAGCCCAACACGCCGCTCGAAGGCACGCCGCTGGGCTGGCCGGCCGATCCCGACGAACTGTCGGTGGACGCCAACGGCACCCCCTTGCGCATCGACAAGGCCTTCTCGTGGGAGTTCCCGCTGTCGGTGCACGGGCTGATGCACAACGTCATCACCAATGCCTGGCGCGGCGATCCCTACCCCATCGACACCCTGTTCCTGTTCATGGCCAACATGGCGTGGAACTCGACCATGAACACGGTCGAAGTGCGCAAGATGCTGGTCGATAAGGACGAGAACGGCGACTACAAGATCCCCTTCATCGTCGTCGCCGACGCCTTCCAGTCGGAAACGGTGGCCTTCGCCGATCTGGTGCTGCCCGACACCAGCTATCTCGAACGCCACGACGTGATGAGCATCCTCGACCGCCCGATCTCGGAGTTCGACGGCCCGATCGATTCGGTGCGCGTGCCGATCCTGCCGCCCCTGGGCGACTCGAAGCCGTTCCAGGAGGTGCTGATCGAACTCGGCTCGCGCCTCAAGCTGCCGGCCTTCGTCCACAAGGACGGCTCGCGCAAGTTCCGCGACTACCCCGACTTCATCGTCAACTTCGAGACCGACGCCGGCTCGGGGATCGGCTTCCTCGCCGGGTGGCGCGGCAAGTCGGGCGAGAAGTTCATGGTCGGCGAGCCCAATCCCAGCCAGTGGGAGATGTACGCCCGCAACAACAACCATTTTCACTACGAGTTGCCGCGCAGCTACCAGTACATGCGCAACTGGAACAAGGGCTACCTGACCTGGGCCCAGCGGCATCGTCTGGTCCGCTATACCGACGCCATCAACATCCACCTCTATTCCGAGGTGTTGCAGAAGTTCCGCCTCGCCGCCGAGGGCAAGTGGCAAGGCAAGCAGCCTCCCGAGCATCTGCGCGAACGGGTCAGGACCTTCTTCGACCCGCTGCCCTTCTACTACCCGCCGCTGGAGTGGCGGCAGACCGATGCCAGCCGCTATCCGCTGTCGGCGCTGACCCAGCGGCCGATGGCCATGTACCATTCGTGGGATTCGCAGAACGCGTGGCTGCGCCAGATCCACACCCACAACGTCCTGTTCGTCCACCCCTCGGTGGGGGCGGAGAACTGCTTCAAGGACGGCGGCTGGGTGTGGGTGGAAAGCCCGTGGGGCAAGGTGCGCTGCATCGCCCGCTACTCGGAAGCGGTCGAGCCGGGCACGGTGTGGACGTGGAACGCCATCGGCAAGGCCAGCGGCGCCTGGGGCCTGGACAACGACGCCGACGAGGCCAAGAAGGGCTTCCTGCTCAACCACCTGATCTCGGAAGAGCTGCCGTGCATGGTCGGCGGGCGTACCGTCTCCAACTCCGACCCGGTCACCGGCCAGGCGGCGTGGTACGACGTGCGCGTGCGCGTCACCGCCTGCACCGAGGACGAACCGGCCGAAAGCTGGCCGCAATTCCCCTCGCTGCCCGACGTGCCCGGCCAGACCGGCTTCAAGCACCGGGTCCAGGCGTTCTTCGCCGGCAAGCACAAGGGCTAGGGGGGCGGGCCATGAACGACAAGCAATACGCCCTGGTGATCGACCTCAACGTCTGCGTCGGCTGCCATGCCTGCGTCACCAGTTGCAAGGAGTGGAACACCTCGGGCTTCGCCGGGCCGCTGCCGGACACCAATCCCTACGGCGCCGAGCCGTCGGGGGTGTTCTTCAACCGCGTCCAGACCTTCGAGTGCGGCACCTTCCCCGCCACCGAGACCATCCACTTCCCCAAATCCTGCCTGCATTGCGAGGAGCCGCCCTGCGTGCCGGTGTGCCCGACCGGCGCCTCGTACAAGCGCGAGGCCGACGGCATCGTCCTGGTCGACACCGACAAATGCGTCGGCTGCAAGTACTGCTCGTGGTCGTGCCCCTACGGCGTGCGCGAGTTCGACGAGGTGATGGGGGTGATGAAGAAGTGCACCCTGTGCGTCGACCGCATCTACGACCTCAGCCTGCCGCCCGAACGGCGCAAGCCGGCCTGCGTGCTGGCCTGCCCGTCGGGAGCGCGCATCTTCGGCGACATCAAGGATCCCACCTCGGCAGCCTCGGTGGCCATCTTCGAGAGTTCCGGCTACCAGTTGATGCCGGAATGGGGCACCAGCCCGTCGAACCATTACCTGCCGCGGCGCAAGGCCAAGATCCTGCTCCACGAGGACGAACTGGTGCGCGCCGACAACGCGCTCAAGATCGAGGCCGATCTCGCCAAGCCGGCGTTCAGCGCCCCGTCCATCGACGACATGTCCAGCTGGTAAGGACCACGCCCATGCGCCCCGCCTTTTCGGTCCTGTTCCTCACCACCCTGATCGGCGCCGGTCAGGGCCTGCTGGTCGCCCTGGTCGCCGGCCAGTGGTACTTCGTCATCGGCGCCGGCCCGGCCGCCGAATCGGGTCGCTTCTACGCCCTGGGCGTGGTGGCGGCGCTGGCCTTCCTCGGCCTCGGCCTGTTCGCCTCGTTCTTCCACCTCGCCAAGCCGCAGCGGGCGTGGCGGACCATCAGCCAGTGGCGGACCTCGTGGCTGTCGCGCGAGGTGATCCTGCTGCCGGCGGTGGTCGGGCTGGCGATGATCTACGGCGGCGTCCATTTCCTGGAGTGGAAGCCGGTGCTGCTGACCTTCACCAACCAGAAGTCCCTCGACCTGTCGATGGCCCTGGGCTTCCTGGTCGCCGGCGCGGCGCTGCTGCTGTTCGTCGCCACCGGCATGATCTATGCCTGCGTCCGCTTCATGCCCCAGTGGTCGAGCGCCTGGACGGTGGTCAACTACACCCTGACCGGCCTGTCCTCGGGCTTCATCGCCGCCACCGCCTTCGCCACCTGGGCGAAAAGCCCGCTGGCCGGCTTCTTCGCCGCCGCCGCCCTGGTCCTGACCCTGACCGCGCTGGTCGGCAAGGCGGTGCATCTGTGGCGCAACGGGCGGATCAAGCCGACCTCGTCGATGCGCACGGCGATCGGCGTCAACCACCGCAACATCCGCCAGATGACCCAGGGCTTCATGGGCCATTCGTTCAACACCCGCGAGTTCTTCCATCCCGGCAGCCCCGAGGCGGTCAAGGGGGTGGTGGCGCTGGGCCTGGCCTTCGGCTTCGCCATCCCCGCCGGCCTGGTGGTGGCGGCATGGGTGGTCGGCGAGTGGCAGATCGCCGTGGCGGCGGTGGCCATCCAGTATGCCGGCCTGCTGGCCGAGCGCTGGGCCTTCTTCGCCCAGGGCCACCATGTGCAGAACCTCTACTACCAGACGCGGGGATAGGGGCAGGCCAGGGCTGTTCAGTCCTCCCCATTCCCCTCGTCATCTCCACGAAAGCGGAGATCCATGGCGGTCGCGGAGGCGGCTTTCGGTAACGAAACGCCGCCATCTTTGCCCAAACATGGAGTCCCGCTTTCGCGCATTGGCGCTGACCTAAGCATGTTCTTCACCACCAAGACGCCAAGGGGGGGCGTCCGCGCCTTGGTGCCTTGGCGATGCCGCCGAAGGCGGCCTTGGTGTCTTGGCGGTGAATCGTTCCCCCTCCGTCCGCCCACGCGGTGCATTCGGAACGAACGGCCAAGTTGCTGGCTGCGTTCCCCAACGGGACGTTTTCGGCGGAGGCGCTGAAAATCCTTTTCATGGGCTACAAGCGTGAAAACGAATTCGAAGCGGACGAACGCGTCTTTACCATCTTCGACCGAACCGGCTACGATCCGCGGCAGACGTCGCCGTTCTTTCGCCAGCTCATAAAGATCTACCCGCAAACCAGAGCCGAGACGACGTCGCTCTATTCGACGCATCCCGGCACCCTGGAGCGAATCCGCCGGAT
Organism: Magnetospirillum sp.; assembly: GCA_016212565.1. Classification (GTDB taxonomy): domain Bacteria; phylum Pseudomonadota; class Alphaproteobacteria; order Rhodospirillales; family Magnetospirillaceae; genus JACRFY01. The sequence continues at coordinate 20,341 of JACRFY010000099.1, forward strand.
GGAGGACCTCGCGGCGTCGCTGCCGCGCCCACGTACGGAACCACCTTCGCCGGGCTGGAGCGAGCTCAAGCGCCTGTTTCCGACCCCGCCGGACCTGAGGACCTCCCAATGCCCGATCTTTCCGCCGCCACCCGCTATACCGATCTCGCCCTGACGTGGGGCGGCAATCTTTTGTGGGCGACGCTGACCATCGCCATCGGCTGGACCGTCGCCGGCTGGGCCCATCGCGGCATTGCCGCCGCCCTGGGGCGCACCACGGTCGGCGACGCCACCCTGGCCCATTTCGCCGCCAGTCTGGCGCGGTGGGCGGTCCTGGTGGTGGCGGGCATTGCCGCCCTCGAACATCTCGGCGTCCAGACCACCTCGGTGGTGGCGGTGCTCGGCGCCGCCGGCCTGGCGGTCGGCCTGGCCTTGCAGGGCACGCTGTCCAACCTCGCCGCCGGGGTGATGCTGATCGTCTTCCGTCCCTTCAAGGTCGGGGATTCCATCGAGAGCGGCGCGCTGGCCGGCAAGGTGGGCGCCGTGACCCTGTTCCATACCATGCTGATCACCGGCGACAACGTCCAGGTGGTGGCCCCCAATGCGGTGCTGTGGAGCGGCGCGCTGCGCAACCTCACCTTCCACGCCACCCGGCGCGTCGAACTGCTGGTGGCGGTGCCGCTGGCAGCCGGCCATGACGCGGTGACGACGGCGATCGGCGGACTGATGAAAGCCGATTCCCGCATCGCCCAATCCCCGGCGCCCTCGGTGACCGTGACCCGCTTCCTCGCCGACCTCGACAAGGCCGAGCTGTCGGTGAAGGTGTGGTGCGCCACCGGCGACGCCGATTCCGTGAAGGCCGATCTGGCGGCGGCGATCTGGCGCGAGGGCCTGGCCGGTTAAATCGTGATGCCCAAAATGGGCATCACGATTTAGTCCTTATGGTTTTGCCCTCGCCGGGCGCTCGCTCCGCTCGCTTGGCCGCACCCTCAATGGGCGCTGAAGCCGCCCCGTTTCATGCATCGCGGGTCGGCAACGCCGGTGGGCGGCTAAAGGGTCAAAAAGCCCCGCGTCTCGCGCACCGCTTCGGCGAGGCCGACCTTGCGCACCTCGACGCCCTCGGGGAAGGCGCCGAACAGCCGCGACGGCATCATCGGATCGAGCAGCACGAACACCCCGTGGTCGCCGGCCTGACGCACCAGGCGGCCGAAAGCCTGCTTGAGGCGCAGCCGGGCGATCATGTCGTCGTAGGTCTTGCCGCCGAACCGCGCCCGGCGCGCCCGGTGGAGGATGTCGGGGCGCGGCCACGGCACGCGGTCGAAGACGATCAGCCGCAGCGACCGGCCGGGCACGTCGACGCCGTCGCGCACCGCGTCGGTGCCCAGCAGGCAGGCGTCCTCCTCGGCGCGGAAGATGTCGACGATGGTACCGGTGTCCATGGTGTCGACATGCTGGGCCAGCAGGGGGAAGCCGGCATCGTCGAGCGGCCCGGCGATGCGCTTGTAGACCGCCTTCAGCCGCGAGATGGCGGTGAACAGCCCCAGCCCGCCGCCGCCAGCGGCCAGGAACAGCTCGCGATAGGCGGCGGCGACCTGATCCATGTCGTCCTTGCGCACGTCCGAGATCACCAGCACCCGGGTCTGGCGCGGATAGTCGAACGGCGACGGCACCGCGGCGCGCAACGGCGCGTTGGCGAGATGCAGGGCGCCGGTGCGGCGTTCGGCGGCGCGCCAGTCGGCTTCCATCTCGCCCGAACCGTCGCGCAGCGTCGCCGAGGTGATCAGCACCCCATGGGCCGGCTCGGTCACCGCCTTGGCGAAGGGCAGGGTCGGGTCGATCCAGTGGCGGTGCATGCCGACGTCGAGGTCGCGGCCGTCGCTGCGCTCGACGGCGAACCAATCGACGTGATCGTCGGGCGGCGGGCGGCTGAGGCCCTCCAGCATCGCCTTCCACCCCGCCAGCGGCAGCAGCACCCGGCGCTCGATGGAGCGGGTCAGGCCCTCGATGCGCGCCCGCGTCGCCGTGTCCAGCTCGGCAGCCTCGTCGTCGAGCTGGCGGGCCAGGGCGCGCGACAGGGTCAGGAGCGGCGTCCCCAGCCGCCCCAGCGCCTGCGCCAGATCGGCGGCGGCGGCGAGCAGCCCCTCGACCGGCGGCAGGACCTCGGTCGCCAGGCTGTAGGGCGAGGTCGGGCCGTGGCTGCGGGCGTAGACCTGACGACGCACCAGGGCGAGGAAGGTCTCGGCCGGCCCGTGGGGATTGCCCGCGCCGACCCGCGCCGGCCACGCCGGGCCGGGCAGGGCATGGGCGGCGGACAGGGCGGCGTCGAGCGCCTCGGGCGCCTCTTCGGCGAGGCCGATCAGGTCCTCGGCGCGGCGCTTGAGGCCGCGGGCGCGCGAGCGGGTCGCCTCGCCCTCCGGCCCCAGCAGCCAGCGGCGCATCTCCGCCCCCTCCACCCCGGTCAGGGCGGTGGAGAAGGCATTGTCGGCGGCGTCGAAGACATGATGGCCCTCGTCGAAGACCAGTCGGGTCGGCATGGTGGCATCGTCGAGGCCGCCCAACGCCGCCTGGACCATCACCAGGGCATGGTTGGCGACGACGATCTCGGCGCGGCGGGCGCGGCGGATGGCGCGCTCGATGAAGCACTTGCGGTAATGGGGGCAGGCGGAATAGACGCACTCGCCGCGGCGGTCGGCCAGACCCAGGGTCTGCGCCCGCCCCAACAGGTCGGCCAGCCAGCCGGGGAAGTCGCCGCCGACCATGTCGCCGTCGCGGGTGGCCAGCGCCCAGCGCGACATCAGCCCCACCGCCGTCGCCGCCGCCGGAGCGGCGCGATTGACCGCCTCCTCCAGGTTCAGCAGGCACAGATAGTTCTCGCGGCCCTTGCGGATCACCACCTTGCGCGCCTTCTCCGCCGGATGGGGATACAAGCGGTCGAGTTCGGAATCGAGCTGGCGTTGCAGGTTGCGGGTGTGGGTGGAGATCCACACCGGCGCCCCGTTCTTCTCCGCCCACAGCGAGGCGGGGGCGATGTAGCCGAGCGTATTGCCGGTGCCGGTGCCGGCCTCGGACAGCACCAGGGCCGGCTCGCCGACCCGCTCGCGGGGCAGGAAGGCGGCCGAAGCCGCCGAGGCGTAGTCGGCCTGGCTCGGCCGCTGCTCGGCGCCGGGGCCGAGGATGGCGGCGAGGCGGATGCGGGCGTCGGCGGGATCGACGGGGACATTGCCGGGCGGCGGCTCGGGAGCATGTTCGGACCATTCCGGCAACCGCTCCCACACCCGCGGCGCCCCACCGCGCACCCCCTCGGCCGACACCCCCAGCGCCGCCAGCACCGCGGTGCCGAAGCCCCAGCCGGCCCGGGCCATCGACCAGGCGGCGAGGCGCAGGTCGCCGGCCTGGGCGGGGGTAAGCCCGGGCACGGACTCGGCCAGTTCCTCCAGCAGGCGGCGGGCGGCGGCGATCAGCGCCTCGGCCTCGTCTTCGAGGTCGTGCGGCCGCGCCAGCCCCATCGCCTCGGCCACGCCCCTGGGCGTCGGCAGGCAGAAGCGGGCCGGGCGGACGAAGGCATGGAGTTCGAGGATATCGAGCGCCTCGAACCGCTCCAGCCCCAGCCGGCCGGCCACCGCCGGCACATGGCAGACCAACGGCGGCTCGCGACGGACGCGGGCGGCAGCGGCGGGCAGGGTCAGGCGGTGGAATTCGCCGTCGACGTCCAGCAGCACCGCCCCGCGCACGCCGGCGGCCAAGGCGGGCAGATGGGGAAGGACGATGCGGGGCGGCGCGCTCATGGACGGACTATAACCGACAAGCCCCTCGCCCGCGAGCGGGGGCGCGGCGAAACAATGCGCGGGGAGACCTGCATCCTTCGCAACGCCCCTGTTGGCCTCCCGGGAACCCGTGAGGGAACGTCGCCAGTCCCCGGGGACGTCATTCCCGCTGGTGCGCAGAGGTGCTGACTTAAGTGTGGACGGCCCATCCGACCCTAAGGCAACGCCGCCGCGCACCAGCGCGGACGACGCCTATCGGGTGGTCGACGCGACCGCTCTCCTGCCCCCGCCCACACCCTTCCTACGCCGCCCCGCTCAGTCCTTGGCGGGAAAAGCTGCGGTTGGCGGCGATGGCCGCCTGGGTGCGGTTGTTGACCCCCAGCTTCTTCATGATCGACTTGACGTGCACCTTGACCGTTCCCTCCAACATGCCCAGCGAGCGGGCGATTTCCTTGTTGGAATAGCCGAGCGTCAGCAGTTTCAGCACCTGCGTTTCGCGCGGAGTCAACGAGCGGAAGTCGGGATTGAAATCCCCCGCTTCGTCGAGCGGCGAGGCGCCGGGCTCGAACTCCTGACCGCTGTCTTCGGTGGCCACCGCCTGGGCGGGCACGTAAAGCTCGCCCGACAGCACCAGGGGCAGGACGTGCTTGAGGATCTCGCCGTTCGACGATTTCAGCACGTAACCGCGCGCCCCGGCCTCGATGGCCGAGCGGATCGTCGCCCGCTGGCGCGAGCCGGAAACGATCACCACCGGAACCGGCGGCAGGGTCTCGATGAACTTCTTCAACTCGGCGATGCCGTTCAGGCCCGGCATCATCAAGTCGAGCAGGATCAGGTCGAGGGTCGACGTCTCGTGGGCGATGCGCCGGGTTTCTTCCGCCGTGCTCGCCTGGAGGATGGTCACGTCCTTGCCGTACAAACCTTCCAAGGCCAGGGCGATGCCATAGCGAAACAAGGCGTGGTCGTCGGCGATAAGTACTACCATGTTGGGTGCCTCTTGTACGGCGTGGGCCGCAATGACTCAGTCTAGTGGAATCGGGGCTGGGGGATGGCTCATCTTTCGAGGGCTATCGCGTTCGTGGTATCGCGTTGGGCAACGGTGCCACTCTTGTGCGGGCCTCTTCTAGGGCGGAGAGGTATCCCGGTTCCACGGGTCGAGCGGTATTTAATTTACTTCCGGCTGGATTCAATCGCGCCCGGAGCGAAGGTACCTCCGCTGCCCCGTTTGCGCGGAAGGCCTACACCTCGGTGATAGCCGGAGCCGGCAGGGGAAGAGCCGAAATCCAGGCGATATCGGCCCGAAGCGGCAGATGATCGGAGGCGATGCGCGTCAGGGGGGTGGTGTAGACCATCAGGTGCCGCAATCCGTCGGACGGCGAGACCCAGAAGCGATCGAGCGGCAACAGCGGCAACCGCGACGGAAAGGTACGCGCCATCCGCGACGGCCCGAAGCGGGCGTCGAGGCCCTTCAGCGCCCCGCGGGTCGGCTTCCACTCGTTGAAGTCGCCCATCACCACCGTCGGCAGCCCGGTCTCGGCCTCCTCCAGGGCCACCAGCAGCCGGCGGACCTGGAGACGGCGCTCTCCGGCGTTGAGGCCGAGATGGGTCACCACCACCCGGATCGTGCCGTCGGGCCGTTCGATCTCGCAATCGATGGCCCCGCGGGGCTCGAAATGCCGCACCGACAGGTCGGTGCGGCGCACCGTGCGCACCGGCCAGCGCGACAGCAGGGCATTGCCGAACTTGCCCCGCCGCCCCTTGAGGTTGGGCCCGGCCACCGCGTGCATGGCCAGCTCGGCGGCGAAGTAGTCGAGCTGGGCACGGCCATCGACCAGCAGGCGCATGTCCACCTCCTGCAAGCCCACCACGTCGGCGGCCAGGCCGTCGAGCACCTGGGCGATCCGCTCGGGCACATAGCGGCCGTCGGTGCCGAAGCAGCGATGGATATTGTAGCTGGCCAGGGCCAGGGGGGAGCGGTTTCGCGTCGGCACGCCGGCTTATTCCTTTTCGCTCGACCGCCCCCGTGGTTCCTGGGCCCGCCCCAGGCGGTTGACGATGCCGATCTGGGCGGCGATCGCCAGCAGGGTGGCGGCGCCGAGGACGGCAATGTTGACCACCGAGGGCGTGGTTAGCACCGATGCCACCCGGTCGCCCACCACGCTGATGGCGAGGACCCCCGGCGCCATCCCCAAGAGGGTGCCCAAGGCGAAATCGCGGAACCGCACCAGCGACGCGCCGGCGACCAGATTGATCGCCGCGAACGGCGCCACCGGCATCAGCCGCAGCAGGACGATGGCGACCAGACCGTGGCGGGCCAGCGCCCGGTTGATCCGCCCCACCCGCCAGCCGGCCAGCCGGCGCACCCGCGCGCGCCCCAGCGCCCGGCCGCCGAGATAGAGCAGCGAGGCGCTGCCCAGCGCCCCCGCCAGGGCCTGCACCGCGCCGACCAACGGCCCCAGCAGGGCGCCGGCCGCCAAGGCCAGCAGCGCCACCGGCAGGCGCACCAGCCCGCCGACCAGGAACGCCGCGGTCAGGGCGACGGCGGTATCGAGGCGGCCGCGGGCCGCGGCCATCGCCTCCAGCCACGGCCAGGCCACCGCCCACGCCTCCGGCGGCGCCCATCGCCACGCCGCCGCCGCCAGCGAGATCCCCGCCAGCAGCGCCATCAGGGCGCGGACGCGCAGCTTGAGCGGACGGCGGGCGGGACCGGGCATGGCCTCGGCGATGTCCATCAGGGTCTCGACCGGTTCCTCGGGATCGGGCAGACCCGAGTCGGCAACCATCCGCATCACCGACGGCGGCTCGACGGCATCGAGCGGGACCAGGACGCGCGCCCCCCCCTGCCCGGCCAGGGCGGCGATGGCGGCATGGAGCCCCCCGTGGACCGCCTCGGCCGCCGCGACCGCATCCGCCCCCACCCCCAGATGCTCGGCCATCAGCTCATGGCGCAGGCGACGGACGGCGGGGCCGTCCTCGACCAGCAGGTCGCATTCGGTGTCCAGGCCCATCGAGCGGTTGTTGAGGTTGGACGAGCCGATCCGCAGCCAGCGATCGTCGACCGCCATGAGCTTGGAGTGGACCTTGACCGCGACACCGCCGACGGTGGGAACGTAGATGCCGAAGCGCCCGCCGCAATCGGCATCGTGCAGCAGCCGCACCAGCCGCGCCCGCGCCACCCCCATGGTCGAGCGCTCCATCATCCCCATCGGTGCCCCGGGGCCGATCACCACCACTTCGGGACAATCGGCCGCGGCGAGACGGGCGGCCAGGGCCTCGGCGATCAGGCGCGAGGCGAAGTACTGGTTCTCGATGAACAGATGGTGGCGGGCGGCGGCGATCAGCGCCAGGGTCTGGCGCTCGACCTCGCGCACCCCGGCGGCACCATCCCAGGGCGGGGCGGTGCGGGCGATGGCGACGTCGACGTTGCGCAGCAGCGGCGCCACGCCATCGGGCCACGGCGCCGGCCCATCCGGCGACGGCGGCCGCAGCGTCTCGCCGGTGGCGGCCCGCCAGCGCGCCCGGACCAGATCGCCCAGCGCCGCCGCCGCCGGGCCGGACACCATCGCCATCACGTCGTGAAAGGGCGGATAGGCGGGAAACGACGGGTCGCTGCGGCGCGGGTCGCCGGGCCGGTGCTCGCGGCTGTCCCAACGCTGGCTGGTGATGTCGAGGCCGCCGACGAAGGCCAGGGCATCGTCGACCACCACCACCTTCTGATGATGCGACGCCCCCAGGGGATGATTGTCGTCGAGACGGAAATGCAGGCGCCGATGGGTCAGCCACTCCATCTTCAGCAGCCCGCCGAACTCGCGATTGACGGCGTAGAGCAGGGTCGAATCCCAGATCAGGACCTGGGCCTCCAGCCCCGGCCGGCGGCGGACGGCGGCGTCGAGCAACTCGCCGATGGTCTCGGGCCATCCCGGCAGCGCCGAACAGCCCCGCACCAGCCGGGTGCGGCTGTCGAACTCCCAGCCGAGGATCAGGATCGAGCGCGTTGCGGCGACGATGGCATCGCGGACGGCGCGGAAGTAGGCCTCGCCATCGATCAGGACGGCGAAGCGGTCGGCGCGAACGCGCCGCCAACAGCTCATGCCGGGAACGCGAAGCGACGGAGCGGACTCTGCCATGCCGGCAAACATGGCCGTCCGTCCGGCGGCCGCCACTCCCCCATCCGAAGCGCTACCCCGCCAGGGCCGCTTCGGCCAGTTCCAGCACCAGATCGATCAATTCCGCCTCGGCCCCCAGCCCGGCGACGAGACGAACCCGGTGGCCGTGGCGGTCCACCGCCCCGGTCGCCCCGGGAGACAGGCCGAACAACGGCGGGATATCCTCGCTGGCATGGGTGCCCCGGGCGACCAGCAGCGGCAGGGCGATCACCTCGCGGGCGGCAATCAGCTCCGGCCAGCGCGTCGCCCGCGGCTCCTGTTCGAGGAAACACACCGCCACCTCGGCGAAGCGGCTCTGCTGGGCGATGGCGTCGGCGATGCCCAGCGCGGTATCGCCGGAATGGGGGTCGCGGCTGGAACCGTGGGCGATCAGCAGCAGGGCGGCCCGGCGCGGGTCCAGGCCCACTCCCGCCGCCACCATCTCGGCGCGGCGGCAGAGGATGTCGGGCAGGCGCGGATGGGTGCCGGCGGCGGCGGTGTACAGCCAGGTGCGGCCGTGGATGCGGCTCACCGGACCGGACAGGCCCATCGCCTGCGGAATCAGGATGTCGGTGTAATAGCCCTTGCCGGCGAACACCGGCACCACCACCACCGTCGGGCAGCGGACCAGACGGCCGGCCAATTCGGGAAGCGGCGCCTGTTTCATGAAGGCGCAGGCGACCTCGTCGAAGATACCGCGGGCCCGGATGCCCTCGGCCAGGGCGAGGATCGGTGCCGCGGCCTCGGGGTGACGGGCCGAACCGTGGCCGACCAGAATCAGCGCGATGGGCCCATGGACGGTCATGCGTCCGCCGAGGAGGCCGCGTCGGCCGCGCCATGGCAGAACCAGTCCAACTGCCCGGCCAGCGCCACCACCCGGCCGATGACGATCAGGGTCGGCGCCTTGAGGTGCGCCTCGACGGCCAGGGCCGGCAGGGTGGTGAGGGTGCCGAGGACGCGGCGCTGGCGCGGCGTGGTCCCGTTCTCGATCGCCGCCGCCGGCGTGTCGGCGGGCAGCCCGGCGGCCATCAGCCGCGCGGCGATCTCCGGCAGGGTGGTCAGGCCCATGTAGAAGGCCAGCGTGGTGTCGGGATCGGCGAGCCGGTTCCAGTCGAGATCGAGCGGGCGGCCGTCGCGGGCATGGCCGGGGACGAACCGCACGCCCATCGCCAGCCCGCGGTGGGTGAGCGGAATGCCGGCATAGGTGGCGCAGCCCGAGGCCGAACTGATGCCCGGCACCACCTCGAAGGGGATGGCATGCTCGGCGAGATGGATCGCCTCTTCCGAGCCGCGGCCGAAGACGAAGGGATCGCCGCCCTTCAGCCGCACCACCCGCCGCCCCGAGCGGGCCAGCGACACCAGCAGGTCGTTGATCTCGTCCTGGACCAGGGCATGGTGGGACAATTGCTTGCCGGCATAGATCCGCGACGTCCCGGCCGGGACCAGATCGAGGATCTCGGGGCTGACCAGCCGGTCGAACACCACCACGTCGGCCTCGCCCAGCAGCCGCAGCGCCTTGACCGTCAACAGCTCGGGATCGCCCGGCCCCGCCCCCACCAGGGCAACGCTGCCCGCCTTCATCCTTGTCTCCATGCCCGATTTCTTATTATATCCATCTAATATACCCGCCGGCCGAACCGCCAGCGAAATCACCATTCCCTTCCAACCAGGATACGCGTTCGCTATGGTGAGGCAACCATACCGTCGGTCTTTTTCGTGTCGTCGATGAGTCCATCCAGCCCACCGTCCCCGGCGCCCCATGCCCATCACCGCCGCCAGACGTTGCGGCGGATGGTGTGGCACGCCCTGGGCGGCGAAGGACACAACCACGCGGTGGTCAAGGCCATCGACGGCGTCCTGATCCTGCTGATCGTCCTCAACATCCTGGCGGTGATCCTCGAGTCGATGGAACACCTGGCGGTCGCCCACGGCCCGGTGTTCCATGCCTTCGACATCGCCTCGGTGGCGGTCTTCACCATCGAATACCTGTTGCGGCTGTGGACGGCGGTCGAGGAAGCGGAGCCGCGCTATCACCATCCCCTGTGGGGACGGCTGCGCTGGGCGGTGTCGCCGATGGCCATCGTCGACCTGATTTCGGTGCTGCCGTTCTATCTCGGCTACTTCCTCCAGTTCGACCTCCGCGCCATGCGGGTGCTGCGCGTCCTGCGGGTGCTCAAGCTGTCGCGCTACTCGATGGCCATCAGCGTCATGGTCTCGGTGGCCCGGCAGGAATCGCGCGCCATCGGCGCGGTGATGTTCGTGATGATGGTGGTGCTGGTCCTCACGTCCAGCCTGATGTTCCTGTTCGAGCACCGCGCCCAGCCCCACGTCTTCACCGACATTCCCACCGCCATGTGGTGGTCGGTGGTGACGCTGACCACGCTCGGCTATGGCGACATGGTGCCGGTCACACCCTTGGGACGGATGCTCGGCGGCCTGACCGCCATCCTCGGCGTCGGCATGATCGCCCTGCCTGCCGGTGTGCTCGCCTCGGGTTTTTCCGAACAGATGCGCCAGCGCCGCGAGGAGTACCGCGAAGCGGTGGCCCGGGCGCTGGAGGACGGCCTCCTGAGCCGCACCGAACGCCGTCGGCTGGAGGAAACGCGGACCACACTGGGATTGTCGGAAGACGAGGCGATCCGCGTGCTGGAAGCCGCGGTCAACAAGCTCTGTCCCCATTGCGGACGCGCACCGCACGCCGAGTAGCGGGAGATCGACGCGCCTGGCCTCAGCCGAATCCGGCGCGCTGCAACAGATGGTGGAAGTCGCGCAGCGCCTTCTGGGCCTTGACCGGATCGGGGATGCCGTCGATGAAGTGGGCATCGAAGTTGGGTTGGCGCAGCAGGTGGAGGATGCGCTCGCGGGCGCGGGACAACGCCTTGCCCTCGGGCAGGATTCCCGCGGCACAGAACTGCAGCAGGCGGACGGCGCGGTCGCGCAGATGGCTGTCGGGATGGTCGAGCTTCTCGATCACCTGTTCCTCGACCAGATAGCGCTCGACCACCGCATCGATGTGATCGGCGACCCGGGTCCGGACCTCGGCCGGGAACGGCGAGGACTTGACCGAGCGGTGGGCCAGCGTCGCCCGGGCCAGCTTGTCCTTGGGCGACAGGGTCCGGGCACACAGATCGCCGAGAATGCGGGCGTTGAAGACCAGATCGAACTGGGCGACGATGTCGGCGGCGTGCTCCTTGGCGTAGTCGGTACGGGCCAATTCGCTGAGGTAGACGGCACCGGCGGCGCGGTCCGGCATCGCCCGCATCACCGCGATGATGGCGGCGCGGCGCCCCGAGGCCCCGCCCTGCTCGACCATGCGGGTGTAGCGGGTGGTCAGGGCCTCGACGGTATCGGGACCGGAGAGGAAGCCGCCGGGCAGCAACAGCCGCTCGATCAGGCGGGCGTACTCGTCCAGTTCCTTGCTGTTGTCGTTGCGATTGAGCGGGTTGGGCGAGCGGATCTGGCGATGGACGCGGTCGATCAGGCAGGCGCGCGACACCGGCAGCTTGCCTTCCGAGAACAGCTTGTTGAGCATGTCCAGCGACTCGCCGGCCTCGCTCTTTTCGTGCGGCATGCAGCCGTCGGCGAGATCGACCATGCGGCGGATCGCCTGGCCGAGGCTCGGCTGCCAGCCCAGGATCTCCTGGACCACGTTGGCCCCCAGCACGTCGGCGATCACCCCGTCGAGCATCGACAGGCAATGTGGGTCGCCCTCGGCCACCGCCAGCGTGCACAGCCGCTCCAGCTTGCCCAGCCAGTTGCGCACGTCGATCAGATCGCGCGACAGCACCACCATGGCCAGGAAGTCGGGGTCCTCGGTGGCGGAAACGCCGGCGATGTCGGCGAGCACCGCCGAGAAGCAGCCGTTGATCTTGGGCAGGGCGATCGTCTCGGCCCGGCGCGCCCGGGTGGAGATCTGGTCGATGGTGCGGAACAGTTCGTCGCGGCGGGTGCGGGCATCCTTGCTCCCGTCGCGGGTCTGCAACCCGGCCACCCGGTCGACCGCCGACGGCACCAGGGTGTCCTTGTCCTGGACCCGCTTCAGTTCCTTGTAGGTGTGCATCAACTCGGTGGGGGTGATGTACACCTTCTCGAAATAGTTGCGCAGAATCCGGTTGACGGCGTTGCGGCCGTCGGGACTGTAGAAATCTTCGGGGGTCTCGCATTGGTCGGGAGCGCTGTCGATGGGCACGATGCGCACTTCGCCGTCGTCGCGGACGCTGCGGGTCTCCGAGAAGACCTCGTTTTCGACCATCCGCCCGTCCGAGCGGGTCCAGTTGCGCACAATCCGCGCACCCTCGCACTTCTTGTTGGCGAGGAACTTCTTGGCGATGACGCGCGCCTCTTGTTCGTCGCCGGCTACCGTTTCGGTAGACCAACGGCCGTCGCGCATCACCTGGATTTCAAAGCTGGCGCGTTCTGCCGCCATCGTTTTGCCTGTACCACCTTCGCAGCCGAATCAGAAATACCGTCTCCGGCGTCTGGTTGTCACGGACTTCTTCCTTGTCCGCATCATTATCCGGGTTGCAGCCAATCCTGCGAAAGCCGACAATTCGCTCGGACAAGGGTGGAGGATTCGGGGATGACGGGAGCGTATCGGGTGACGTTTCTGCGACCGGGCGGCTGGACCCGTCTGGGCGGCGCCGGCGCGGTCGGCGTGATTTTCGCCACCCCGATGCTGTGGGCGCTGGGCGGCTTCGGCGACGGCGACGATTCGGTGCAGCGGGCGATCATCTTCCTGCTGTCCGGCGTGTGGTTCTTCGTCGCCTTCGGCTACATGGTCGGGTGGGCCCTGCGCGGCTTCATCGTCCGCCTCAAGGAGGCCGACGAGGACGAGGATGCTCCGCCCCATCGCCCCGGCGGGCCGGCTCATCTGCCGCCCCACCAGCCGTCGCATCCGCCGGCCCCGCACGCGCCCCCGCCGCCGCATCGTCCCCCGGGGCATTAGGTTAGCCCCTCGCCGGGCGGGCGCGTCCCGCGCCCTTGGCCGCGGCCGCAATGGCCGCCAGGGCATTGGGTTCGCCCCTCGCCGGGCGGGCGCGTCCCGCGCCCTTGGCCGCGGCCGCAATGGCCGCCAGGGCATTGGGGTTCGCCCCTCGCCCCTTGCCACGGTTTACCCCCGCCGCAGCGTGATCAGCGCCACCTCGCCGCGCGAGTTGTAGCGCAGCGGCGGCAGGCCGACGCCGGTCCCGCGCGAGGTGTAGCCGGCCATGGTGCCCACCCGCCATGCCCCCACCGCGCAGGCATGGTGGCTGTCGAGGAAGGTGATCACCGGCCGCCCGCCCGGCAGGCAGATCTGGCCGCCATGGGTGTGCCCCGACAGGTAGAGGCGCACGCCGGCGGCCTCGGCGACACTCGCCAGGTCCGGAGAGTGCACCAGGGCAAGGCGGAATCCGGCCGGAGCGTGCTGCAGCGCCCGCACCGCCGCGGGGGTGAAAAAGCGCACCGGATCGTCGGTCCCGGTCACCACCAGCCGTGCCCCGCCCCGCTCGATCACCGCGTGCTCGTTGAGCAGCACGCGGATGCCGTGAGCCTCCAGGGCATCGGCCATGTCGTGCCCGTCATGGTTGCCCAACACCGCCAGACTGCCGTGCCGGGTGCGGAGCGCCGCCAGCAGCGGCGCCAGGGCGGCGACCGTGGCCGTCGGCGTCGGCCGGGCGAAGGTCTGGAAATCGCCGGTCATCACCGCCGCGTCGACCTCGATCCCGGCCACCAGCGTCGCCGCCCGCTCGATCGTTCCGGCCAGCGACGAGGGGTGGAGATCGGAGAAATGCAGCACGGTGAAGCCATCCAGGGCCGAGGGCAGATCGGCGAAGGGAAAGGTGATCTCGCGCAGCGCGATGTCGAGGGCGTTGCGGACGCCGTTGCGGAACAGCGGCATGCGCATCACCAGCGCCGTGGAGCGCGGCAGCACATACCCCAGCAGCGAATCGCGCCGGTGGCCGCGCGGCGTGGAGCGCCCGCTTTGCCCCTCCATCGCCATCCGCCGCTGCCGCCACAGGCTGCGATGGCCGTCGGCGAGGGTGTGGTCGGCGGCGGAACTGTCCATAGGCGGGGCTCCAATGCGCGTTGGGAGGAACGGTCGGGACATGGGGAGGCCGGCCGCCGCCGTCCAGGCGCCCCCTACCCCCGTGCCAGTTCGTACAGCGCCACCGCGGCGGCATTGGACACGTTCAGGCTCTCCATCTCCCCGGTCATCGGCAGCCGCACCAGATGATCGCAGTGCTCGCGGGTGAGACGCCGCAGCCCCTCCCCCTCGGCGCCCAGCACCAGGACCACCCGGCCGGACAGCGCCGTCCCGGCAAGGGTGCGCGGCGCGTCGGCGGCCAGGCCGGCGATCCAGAACCCCGCCTCCTTGAGCTGTTCGAGGGCGCGGACGATGTTGGTCACCCGCACCAGCGGCATCCGCTCCAGCGCCCCCGAGGCCGCCTTGCCCAGGGCCCCGGTCTCCTCGGGGGCGTGGCGGTCGGGAACCACCACCGCCTGGGCGCCGAACGCCGCCGCCGAGCGCAGCACCGCGCCGACATTGTGCGGATCGGTGACTTGGTCGAGCACCACCACCACCGCCCGCTCGCGCATCTGTCCCTGACGGGCGACATCCTCGATGCCCAGGCCGGCCAAGGGCTCGACCAGCACCGCCACCCCCTGGTGCACCGCGCCGGGCGGCAGCAGGCGGTCGAGTTCGGCCTTCTCCACCGTCTCGACCTGGACCGCACCGCCAAGGCCGCGGGCCGCCTCGGCGGTGGCGACCAGACGGCGCACGATCCGCTCGGGGTTGGCCAGCGCCGCCGTCACCGCGTGCAGGCCATAAAGCCACAGCGAGGCCCCGCCGCCCTTGCCGCCGCGCCCCTGGGTTCCGGCCGCCGGCTTGCGGGTTGGATGTCGAGACGAATGATGGGCCATGGCGTCCTCCGAAATGAGACGCCCAATTACAGCGCTCTTTTCGAGTTGACAAGCGGTGCCTATTCTCTTAGTACCGCACTTCCTGTCGCGGCCCCCGGGCGAGCGACGGCGTGGAGGGGTGGCCGAGCGGTCAATGGCAGCAGACTGTAAATCTGCCGACGGAAGTCTACGAAGGTTCGAATCCTTCCCCCTCCACCATTTTTCTTTCGGCCGGGCGACGGAATCGAGCGCTTCCACGGCGGGTGTAGCTCAATGGTAGAGCAACAGCCTTCCAAGCTGATGACGGGGGTTCGATTCCCCTCACCCGCTCCAGCCGATGCGCACGGCACGTGCAAATCACCCGCGGCAGGTTGCCGCATACCCACACCCGCGGCAGGTTGCCGCATACCCACACCCGCGGCAGGTTGCCGCACACCCACACCCGCGGCAGACGCCGCCCGACAGACGAGTTGAGACCATGGCGAAGGCGAAATTCGAGCGCAACAAGCCGCATTGCAACGTCGGCACGATCGGTCACGTCGACCACGGCAAGACCTCGCTGACGGCGGCGA
>JACRFY010000104.1 GCA_016212565.1 Magnetospirillum sp.
AAGCCGCGCATCGGCCGGGCATGCGGCTTGGCGAGAAACAGCCGCAACTGATCCGCAGTCCGCGAGCGCGCCAGGGTGAGGAAGCTCGGCGCCGCGTCGGTGCCGGCGCCCGACGGCGCCACCACGTGGCAGCCGGCGCACCAGCGGGCGGCGAGTTCCGCACCCGCATCGGCGGACGGCGTCAGCGCGCGCGCCGGTCCCGCCATCAGCCACAGCCCGACCGCCACACCGCCGATCCCAGCGCACGTCGCCACGATCCCGCGCATCTATGCCTTCCTTCGCCTGATTCATAACAATATCTAGGGGTTCGACGGCAAAATGGCGCGTTTGCAGAACGGTTGCAAGCATCGTTTGGACAGGACCATCGATTGTCACGGCGCACTCGACGGATCTAGGCGGGGCGGCCCGCGCCTTAGCGGCGACCGAATAGAGTCTCGACGTCCGCCAACCTGAGGGTGACGTGAGTCGGGCGGCCGTGGTTGCACTGGCCGGACAACGGCGTCGCCTCCATCTGGCGCAGCAGGGCGTTCATTTCGGCGACACTCAACCGGCGTCCGGCGCGCACGCTGCCGTGGCAGGCCATGGTCGCCAGCGCGTGGTGCAACCGTTCGGTCAGCGCCAACGCTTCGCCCCATTGGGCGAGGTCGTCGGCGAGGTCACGCACCAGCCCCTGGACGTCGCCGTCCTTCAGCACCGCCGGCACCTCGCGGACCACCACCGCCCCGGCCCCGAACGGCTCCAGCCCCAGGCCGAGACCGGCGAGAAGGGCGGCATGCTCGGCCAGACGCGCGGCGGCTGCGGCCCCTACCTCCACCACTTCGGGCAGCAGCAGGCCCTGGCGCGGCACCGCGCCCGCCGCCAGGGCCGCCTTCATCGCTTCCAGCACCAGCCGCTCGTGGGCGGCATGCTGATCGACGATCACCAAACCCTCGCGGGTTTCGGCGACGATGTAGGTCTCATGCAGTTGCGCCCGCGCTGCCCCCAGCGGGAAGTCGACCTCCATCGGTTCACCGGTGGCGGCCGGCGGCGCGGCTGGCGGAAGCGTCAGTCCAGGAAGCGATTCGGCGAGGCCAAGCGGCGCCTGGGCGGCGATGGCGACGGGGAATTCCCCCCGCGATGGCGGCCGCCATCCTCCCGGCCCGCCGAGGGCACCCAGCGCCATGGTCCCCACCGTCGAGCTGGCGCGATGGCCCCCGGCGGCCAGGGCATGGCGGATGGCACCGACGATCAGGCCGCGGACCATTCCGGCATCGCGGAAGCGGACCTCGGCCTTGGCGGGGTGGACGTTGACGTCGACGCTGTCCGGGTCGAGATCGAGGAACAAGGCCACCACCGGATGGCGGTCCTTGGCCATCACCTCCTGATAGGCGCCGCGCAGGGCGCCCAGGATCAGGCGGTCGCGCACCGGACGGCCGTTGACGAACAGGTATTGAGCCCCGGCGGTGCCGCGGTCGTAGGTGGGCAGCCCGGCCCAGCCCCAAAGACGCACGCCGTCGCGCTCGGCGTCGAGGCGGACGGCATTGTCGGCGAAGTCGCGGCCGATCACCGCCGCCAGCCGGGCCAACAGCGCCGCCTGGGGCTCGCCCGTCTGCGCCGGCAGCCGCACGACGGTTCGCGCCCCGTCGGCCAGCGAGAAGGCCACCGTCGGATGGGCCATGGCCAGACGCTCGATGACATCGACGGCATGGGCCAGCTCGGCGCGCGGCGATTTGAGAAACTTCAGCCGCGCCGGCGTGGCGAAGAACAGATCGCGGACCTCGACCCGGGTCCCGTGCGGGTGGGCCGCCGGAACCGGCTCGCCCTTGACACCGCCGGCAACCGTCAAACTCCACGCTTCGGTGGCCCCGCGAGGGCGGGAGGTCAGGGTCAGGCGGGCCACCGAACCGATCGACGGCAGCGCCTCGCCGCGGAAGCCGAGGTGACGGATGTGGACCAGATCGTCGCCGTCGAGCTTGGAGGTGGCGTGACGTTCGACCGCCAGGACCAGCTCGTCGCGATCCATGCCGGCCCCGTCGTCGGCAACGGCGATCAGCGCCTGCCCGCCCTCGGTCAGGCTGACCTCGATCCGGGTGGCGCCGGCATCGAGGGCGTTCTCGACCAATTCCTTGATCGCCGAGGCGGGGCGCTCGACCACCTCGCCGGCAGCGATCTGGTTGACCAGGGTGGGGGGCAAAAGACGGATCGGCATGGCGGCGATGCTAACAGGATTCCGGTCCCGCCGGCAGGCCAGCGACATCGGTCGACACCCATATCCGACTGTTGGCGTCGAGACCGGTAAGATCGTTGGACGGCAGCCAGGAGACGGTGTTCATCGCCAGCGATTCGGCCATTGCCTCGCCCTTCTCGGCCAGCAGGCTCTCCATGAAGCACGGCTGGCGCCCCATCAGCACCGCGTGCATGCGCACGCATGCACGGTGACCGGTGGCTACAGATCGTCCCGCAACAGCTCCATCGCCTGGTTGAGTTGGCTCATGCGCATGTGGCTGCCGTAATGGGAGTCGGGATGGTGGATGGTGGCCAGCATGCGAAAACGGGCCCGCACCGCCCGCCGGTCCGGCCGCATGCCGGGCGGGAAGCCGAGGACATGCAGGGCATCGGAGCGGGTATTGACTCCCGCCGCCAGCGGCTCGAAGGACAGGACGGCGACCACCGCCTTCAGGCGCTCGATCTCCTCGTTGACCGCTTCCAGCGCCCGGCCGTGTTCCGCATGGAGCGGCGCCGGTGGAGGTGGAGGTGGTGGAGGTGGTGGCGGCGGAGCGGCGGTGCGGGTGGCGCGGGGATCGTCGATGCGCAGTTCCAGCTCGCCGCGGTCCATGGCGAGGGCCATCGCCAGGGCGCGGCGGATGAAGGTGACCTCGTATCCGGGCGCCATGCGCACCTGCAGGCGCGGCTTGCGTCGCCACGGCCGGCCCTGCGAGGGCCCGGATTTCAGGATCACCGTCTCGCGATCCTCGGCCGGCGGCTCGCCGGGATCGGGATAGCGGGCGATGGCCGCCTCCGGCATGACCAGCAGCGCCGAGCGGGCGATATCGCCGACATTGACCCTCCGCCGCGCCGCCAACGCCTCGACGGCATCGCGAAACGTGCTGGCGCAAGGGATGGTGTACGAGTGCTTGGTGGTGGTGGTGGCGCCGCCGTTGCAGGCGCCGCTGAGGTCGACGTCGATGGTCGCGCTCGATTCGTGCATACCGTCCATGGTTCAGCGGCGCCGGCGCCGCCCCCTCTCTGCTCGGCCGCGATGATGGGCTGCCCGACGGCAGCCATCAACTACCGATGTGGGCGCTTCACCGATATTGTCAAGAAAATGCTAACAGAGGGTTGATTTCCCTCCGTTTGGCGACCCGGCGTTCAGGCCGTCGACGCCTGGCGGGTTGCCGTCGTGAAGGTCAGGCGGCGGCCCTCGGCCAACAACTGGCCCATGGCCTCGGCGGTCAGCGGGCGCGAGAACAGATATCCCTGCATCTGGTCGCACCCCAGCGAGCGGAGGAATTCCAGGTGGGCGTGATGCTCGACGCCTTCGGCCACCACCTTCAGCTTCAGCGCCTGGGCCATGGCGATGATGGCGTCGACGATGGCGGCGTCGTTGGGATCGGTGATGACGTCCATGACGAACGAACGGTCGATCTTCAATTTGGAGATGGGGAACCGCTTGAGGACCGACAGCGACGAGTAGCCGGTGCCGAAATCGTCGATCGAACAGGCGATGCCCATCTCTTTCAACTGCCGCACCACGGCGATGGCGTTGTCGGCGTCGCGCATGGCCGAGCTCTCGGTCAGCTCCAGCTCCAGGTAGCGGGGTTCGAGACCGGACTCGCCCAGCACCGTCTCCAGCGCGGTGATCAGCCGCCGCGCATACTGGAACTGCCGTCCCGAGACGTTGACCGCCACCGGAATGGGCGGCAGGCCGGCATTCTGCCACGCCTTGTTCTGATGGGCGCATTGGCTCAGCATCGATTCGCACACCGCGTCGATGAGGCCGGATTCCTCGGCCACCGGAATGAACTCGACCGGAGAGACCATGCCCAGGTCGGGGCTCAACCAGCGCACCAGCGCTTCCATCCCCACCACCCGGCCGCTGATAAGGTCGACCTGGGGCTGGTAATAGGGGATCAGTTCGCCGTTATCGATGCCGCGCCGCAGCTTGGTTTGCAGCGACAGCGTCTTGCTCGCCTTGGCGCTCATCTCCTTGGTGAAGAATTGCAGCGTCGCCGGCCCCTGCCCCTTGGCCCGTTGCAGGGCGGCATCGGCGTTGCGGATCAGGGTCTCGACGTCCTCGCCATCGCGGGGAAAGACGGCCGCACCCATGCTGGCATAAATCTCGAATTGCTCGCCGGCCACGGTGACCATGGCCTGGGCGCCGGCATGAATGGCTTCGATGGTCTCGACCAGCTCGCGTTTGACGGAATAGCCGGTGACCAGGATGAGGAAGCGGTCGCCCGAGGCGCGGGCCATGACGTTGCCGCTGCCAATGGCGGATTGCAGCAGATCGGCGGCGGCGATCAGCACCTGGTCGCCGACGGCGTGGCCCATGGTGGCATTGATGACACCGAAACGATCGATCCCCAGGCTGACCACCGCCAGCAGGCCGTGAGCGTGGCGCGCGGCATCGGCAGCGGCGGTGAAGTGCTCGACGAAGGCGGGTCGATTGGGCAGACGGGTCAAGGGGTCGTAATAGGCGAGGAAGGACAGGCGCTGCTCGGCGGTCTTGCGGTCGGTGACGTCGAGCATGACACCGTCCCAGACGATGTCGCCATTGGCGCGCACGGTCGGCCGCGACTGGCCGCGCAGCCAACGCCGCCGGCCGTCGCCACCGAGGCTGGCCATGTCTTCCTCGAACGGCTCCAGCGTCCGCGCCGAGCGCCCGAGGGCGGTGTAGAAGCCCTGCCGCTCCTCGTCGGTCAGCGCGCGCAGAAACAGTTCGGGATCGGCGAGCAGGTCCTCGGGTTCGAGGCCGAGGAAGCTGCGGCAGCCCTCGCTGACGTAACTGTAGTCGAGCCGGCCGCTGCTGCGCAAAATCCGCTGGAAGACGATGCCCGGCAGGTTGGCGGCGATGGCGCGCAGACGCTGCTCGCTCTCGTGCAGGGCCGCTTCGGTTTGCTTGCGCCGGGTGATGTCGCGGCCGATGACCACGAACAGGCGGTGGCCTTCCATCCGCAGCTCGGAGGTCGACACCTCAAGCGGAAAGGTCGATCCGTCCTTGCGCAGGCCGGTCAGCTCGTGCGGGTCGCCGCCGACGATGCCCGAATCGGGATCGAGCGGGTCGCCCAGCAGGCGGTCGAGATGGGCGGGAGCCGGCGGCAGCAGGGTGGTGAACGGATTGCCGGCCAGTTCGGCGGCGCCCCAGCCGAACAACTGCTCGGCGGCGGCATTGACGGTGTCGATGGCCCCGCCGCCGTCGAGCAGGACGATCGCGTCGGCGGCGTGCTCCATCAGCATTTCGAGGCGGAATTCGGCGCGGCGGCTGGCGGTGACGTCGACCAGAACGCCGTCCCACAGTACGGTGCCGTCGGCGCGCCGGCGCGGCTGCGACGAGCCCTCGAGCCAGCGGACCTCGCCCGATTCGGTAATGGCCCGGAACGATTCGCGGCACGGCGACAGCTCGGCCGCCGACCGGCGAATGGCGGCGACATGGCCGTCGCGATCCGCCCAGTGCACGGCGTGCAGGCAGCCGGCGGAATTGACCGCCATCGACTGCGGCGCGAAGCCCAGCACCTCGCGGACCCCCTCGGAGAAGAAGGGATAGGCGATGGCGCCGTCGCTGGTCATGGTGCGTTGGAAGACGATGCCGGGCAGCGTATTGGTCAGGCTGGCCAACCGGGCTTCGGTCTCGGCCAGCCGCAACAGCAGATCCCCGTCGCGGGTCAGACCCGACCCGCCTGCTGCCAAACTGGCGGCGGCGGCGGTCGACAATGCTCCGTGTTCGCTGCTCAACCCATCCTCGCTGCCGGCGGAAAGTCGCGGGTGATGGTATAGGGCTCCGTTGTCTACGGCAACCGTGCAGAGTTGGGCGAAACGTATAGGCTGTGCGTTGTCAGCCTAACCTGCTTTGGAAATAGGCGATGGTTCTCTCCAGCCCCTGCTCCAATCCGATTGTCGGAGCCCAGCCCAGTTTCTCTTTTGCCAGTGTAATGTCGGGCTGACGCTGCAGCGGATCGTCGGTGGGCAGGGGATGATAAACGATCTCCGATTTGGAGCCGATCACCCGCACCACCGTCTCGGCCAACTGGCCGACCGTCATTTCCGACGGATTGCCGAGATTGATCGGTCCGGTCACGTCGTCCGGGGCGTTCATCAGCCGGATCAGGCCATCGACCAAATCGTCGACGAAACAGAACGAGCGGGTCTGGCTGCCGTCGCCGTAAATGGTGAGCGGCCGGCCTTCCAGGGCCTGGACAATGAAGTTCGACACCACCCGTCCGTCGTCGGGGTGCATGCGCGGCCCATAGGTATTGAAGATGCGCGCCACCCGCACCTGCAGGCCGTGCTGGCGGTAATAGTCGAAGAACAGGGTCTCGGCGCAGCGCTTGCCCTCGTCGTAGCAGGCGCGCGGACCGATGGGATTGACGTTGCCGTGATAGGTCTCGGTCTGCGGATGGATCTCGGGGTCGCCATACACCTCGGAGGTCGACGCCTGCAGGATCTTCGCCCGCACCCGCTTGGCCAGCCCCAGCATGTTGATGGCGCCGTGCACCGAGGTCTTGGTGGTCTGCACCGGGTCGCGCTGATAGTGAACCGGCGAGGCCGGGCAGGCCATGTTGTAGATCTCGTCGACCTCGACATAGAGCGGAAAGGTGACGTCGTGGCGGATCAGTTCGAAATAGGGATCGCCGATCAGATGGGCGATGTTGTCCTTGACGCCGGTATAGAAATTGTCGACGCAGAGGACTTCGGCCCCCTGGGCCAACAGTCGCTCGCACAGATGCGAACCGAGAAAGCCCGCTCCCCCCGTCACCAGCACCCGCTTGCGGCCGTACTTCATGCGCGCCCCGTTTCGTATGTTCGATCCCATTGCGGCTTCATAGGCCGAACGGAAGCCAGGGGCAAGCGCGGCGTGCGCCCCTCGGCACCTCCGGCGATGGCCGCCCTCCCCCCTTTCCGCTGGTGCGGGCCGCGTGTCGTCGCCTATAGTCCGCTCCCTCACCCGGCCGGAGGCCATCGACCAGCCGGGCTCGCCACCGACGCTCGCAGGCAGGGACCAAGCGCATGACGATAGAGACGGGTGTGATGATTTGCGGCCACGGCAGCCGCGACACCGATGCCATTGCCGAATTCGACGCCCTCGCCCGTGCGCTTCGCGCCCGGCTGACCGACTACGCGGTCGAAAGCGGCTACCTCGAATTCGCCCGTCCGGTGATCCGCGATGGCCTGGAGGCGCTGAAGGCCAAGGGCGTGTCGCGCATCCTGGCCGTGCCGGGGATGCTGTTCGCCGCCGGCCACGTCAAGAACGACCTGCCGTGGGAGATCAACGCCTTCGCCGCCGAGAATCCGACGCTCGACGTCCGCTACGGCCGCGAGTTGGCGATCGACCCCAAGCTGCTGGCCGCCGCCCGCGCCCGCATCGAGGAAGCGGAGGCCGCCGCCGGTCCCGCCGTCGCACGTAAGGACACCCTCCTGCTGGTCGTCGGGCGCGGCACCAACGACCCCGACGCCAACGCCAACATCGCCAAAGTGGCACGCATGCTGTGGGAGGGCATGGGATTCGGCTGGGCCGAAATCGCCTTCTCCGGCGTTGCGTTTCCGCTGGTCGACCAGGCGCTGGTACGGGTGACGATGCTGGGATTCAAGCGCATCGTCGTCTTTCCCTACTTCCTGTTCACCGGCATCCTGGTCAAGCGCATCTACGATCAGGCCGATGCCGCCGCCGCCGCCCATCCCGAGGTCGCGATCGTCAAGGCGCCGTATCTCAACGACCATCCGCTGGTGATCGACAGCTTCGTCGAGCGCATCGGCGAAATCCTCGCCGGCCAGGCGCAGATGAACTGCCAGCTGTGCAAATACCGCGAGCAGGTGATCGGCTACGAAGCCGCCGTCGGCGCCGTCCAGGCCGGCCATCACCATCACGTGCGCGGCATCGGCACCGACGCCGACCATCATCACCATGATCACGAGCATGGGCATCACCACGACCATGGGCACCACCATCATCACGACTGAGGGGGCCCGCGCCGCAGAGATGACCTGGATCCGCGATCCGGCCGAGATTTACCGCCGCTCCTTCGCCGCCATCCGCGCCGAGGCCGACCTCGGCGGAGTACCGGCCGATCTGGAGGCGCTGGCGGTGCGAATCATCCACGCCTGCGGCATGCCCGACATCCTCGCCGACCTGGCATGGAGCGACGGCGCCGGTCGCGCCGGTGCCGCGGCGCTGGCAGCGGGAGCGCCGATCCTGGTCGACGCCGAGATGGTTGCCCACGGCATCATCCAGGCCCGCCTGCCGGCGGCCAACCCGGTGCTGTGCACCCTCAATGCCCCCGATCTCGACGCGGCCGGCACCACCCGCTCGGCCGCGGCGGTGGAGTTGTGGCGCCCGCATCTGGCCGGCGCGGTGGTGGCGATCGGCAATGCCCCCACCGCCCTGTTCCGCCTGCTTGAAGTGATCGCCGACGGTGCGCCGCCGCCGGCCCTGGTGCTCGGGTTCGCGGTCGGCTTCGTCGGCGCCGTGGAATCCAAGGCCGCCTTGGCCGCTGCCGGCCTGCCCTTCGTCACCGTGCACGGCCGTCGCGGCGGCAGCGCCATGGCGGCGGCGGCGGTCAACGCCCTGGCGGCGGGATTGCCATGAGCGGCCCCTGGCTGCATGTGCTCGGCTTCGGCGAGGACGGCATCGCCGGTCTGTCGGGCGTCGCCCGCGCGGTCATCGAGGCGGCCGAGGTGGTGATCGGCGGGACCCGCCACCTCGCCCTGGCCGGCGACATCCTCGCCGAGACCCGGGTATGGCCATCGCCCTTCGACGACGCCCGTCCGCTGCTGCAATCCCTGCGCGGGCGCCGGGTGGCGGTCCTGGCCTCGGGCGACCCGATGTGGTTCGGCGCCGGGGCCACCCTGGCGCGCTGGTTCCCGCCCGAGGAATTGGCGGTCATCCCCCATCCCGGAGCCTTTTCGCTGGCGGCGGCACGGCTGATCTGGCCCGTGCAGGACTGCCTGTGTCTGTCGGTCCATGGCCGGCCGCTTGAGACTCTGGCGCTGCATTTCCACCCCGGCCGCCGCTTGCTGATCCTGGCCGGCGACCGCGGCAGCGCCGGTGCCATCGCCAGACTGCTCGACACCCATGGTTGCGGGGCGAGCCGGATGGTTGCCCTCCACCACCTGGGCGGGGCGCTCGAAGGCCGGCATTCGGCGACCGCCGCCGCCTGGTCGGAGGACGTCCCCGACCTGGCGGTGATCGCCGTCGAGATCCAGTGCAGCCGCCGGGCGTTGCCGTTGGTGCCGGGATTGCCCGATGAGGCCTTCGACCACGATGGCCAGGTGACCAAGCGCGAAATCCGGGCCGTGACTCTGGCTGCGCTGGCCCCGATGCCCGGGGCGATGCTGTGGGATGTCGGCGCCGGCAGCGGCTCGGTCGCCATCGAATGGATGCGTGCCGGCGGCCGGGCCGTCGCCATCGAACCGCGGCCGGACCGGCGCGCCCGCATCGCCGCCAATGCCCTTCGTCTCGGCGTTCCCGGGCTGGAAATCCTGGCCGGCCGGGCCCCGGACGCCTTGCCGTCGGCGGCGCCGGATGCGGTCTTTATCGGCGGTGGCGTTTCGGCCTCCGGCGTGCTGGACGCCTGCTGGTCCGCTCTTGGCGTTGGCGGCCGCTTGGTCGCCAACGCGGTGACCGCCGAGGGCGAGGCGGCGTTGCTGGCTTTCCGCCAACGCTGGGGCGGCGAGATGGTCCGCCTGGCGGTCTCTCGCCTGGCGCCGACCGGCGGTTTTTCCACCTGGCACGCGGCGATGCCGGTGACGCAGTTCGTGGGGACGCAGGGATGAGCGGAACCGGCACCCTTTACGGCATCGGCGTCGGTCCCGGCGATCCCGAGCTGTTGACCCTGAAGGCCGCCCGCCTCCTCGGCCAAGTGCCGGTGCTGGCGTGGCCGGCGCCGTTGGAGGGCGACGGCATGGCGCGGAGCATCGCCGCCGCCGTCATTCCGCCCGGCCGCGTCGAGATCCCCATCCGCCTCGCCTTCCGTCCCGAGCGCGACGACACCGACGCCGCTTACGATGCCGCCGCCGCCGCCATCACCGCCCATCTCGAATGCGGGCGGGACGTCGCCGTGCTGTGCGAGGGCGATCCGCTGTTTTTCGGTTCCTTCATTTATCTGCTGGCCCGCCTGGGCGAGCGCTTTGCCGTGGACGTCGTCCCAGGCATCGCCTCGCCGATGGCCGCGGCGGCGCTGTTGCGCCAGCCACTCGCCACCCTCGACGAGGCGCTGGCCGTCATCCCCGCCACGCGCCCCGAGGCCGAGATCGAGCGGCTGCTGATCGCCGCCGATACCGCGGTGGTGATGAAGGTCGGGCGCCACCTGCCCAAGCTCAAGCGCGTGCTGGCCCGCCTGAATCTGCTCGACGCCGCCCGGGCGGTCGAGCGGGCCGGACTGTCCGGCCAACGGTTGATGCCGCTGGCGGAAGCCGAGACTCTGCCGTATTTCTCTCTGGTTCTTGTCCATCGCCGAGGAGCCGTGCCGCGATGACCGCCGTCGTCGTCCTGACCCCCGCCGCCCTCGCCACCGGCCGCCGTGTCGCCGCCGCCGTGCCCGGCGCGCGCCTGCATGGCCTCGCCGGCCGCGTCGAGGGAAAGGGCGTGATGCCCTTCGACGATGTCGCCGCCCATTTCCGCGCCCTGTTTGCCGCCGGTTTTCCCATTATCGGCGTCTGCGCCTCGGGGATCGTCATTCGCGCCCTGGCGCCGGTGTTGGCCGCCAAGGGCGCGGAACCGCCGGTGCTGGCGGTGGCTCCCGACGGCTCGGTGGTGGTACCGCTGCTGGGCGGCCACCGTGGCGCCAATGCCCTCGCCCTTCGCTTGGCCGACGCCCTGTCCTGCCCGGCGGCGATCACCACGGCCGGAGAGCTGGCCCTGGGCCTGGCCCTCGACGTGCCGCCGCCGGGTTGGCGCCTGCGCAATCCCGAAGCGGTCAAGCCGGTGACGGCGGCGCTGCTGTCGGCACATTCGGTGCGCCTGGAAGTGGAGGCCGGCGACGCCGCATGGCTGTCCGCGCTGCCCACCGCCGACAATGCCGAGGTGGCCATCCGGATTACCGACCGCGCCGTTGCCGGCGATGGCGACGAGTTGGTCCTGCATCCACCGGTGCTGGCGCTGGGCGTCGGTTGCGAGCGCGGCACACCCGCGGAGGTCCTGGAGACGCTGGTGCGCGACACCCTGGCGGCCGAAGCGTTGGCGCCGGAAGCGGTGGCCTGCGTCTGCTCGCTCGATCTCAAGGCCGACGAGGATGCGGTGCAGGCCTTGGCGGCATCGCTGGGTGTGCCGGCCCGCTTCTTCTCGGCGGCGGACCTGGAGGCGGAGGCGGCGCGCCTGGCCCATCCGTCCGACGTGGTGTTTCGCGAAACCGGCTGCCACGGCGTCGCCGAGGGCGCGGCTCTGGCCGCCGCGGGGCAGGATGGACGGCTGATCGTGCCCAAGGTCAAGGGCGAGCGGGTCACCGTTGCCGTCGCCCGCGCCGCCGCTTCGATCGATCCCGCTACGGTGGGCCGGGCGCGCGGACGCCTGTTCGTGGTCGGAATCGGCCCGGGCATGGCGGAATGGCGGACACCCGAGGCCTCGGCCGCCGTCGCGGTGGCGACCGATCTGGTCGGTTATGGCCTCTATCTCGATTTGCTTGGCACCGCCGCCGACGGCAAAGCCCGGCATGAGAGCGGTCTCGGCGCCGAAACCGAACGGGCGCGGATCGCCCTCGATCTGGCGGCGGAGGGCCGCACCGTGGCCCTGGTATGCTCGGGCGATCCCGGCATCTACGCCTTGGCGACCCTGGTCTTCGAACTGATGGAGCGCGAGGTGCGCCCGGAGTGGAACCGCCTCGACCTCACGGTGGTCCCCGGGGTATCGGCCCTTCAGGCGGCGGCGGCACGGGCGGGTGCACCGATCAATCACGATTTCTGCACCATTTCGCTGTCGGATCTGCTGACCCCGTGGCCGACCATCGAGGCGCGGCTGAAGGCAGCGGCGGCAGCCGATTTCGTCGTGTGCCTGTACAACCCGGTGTCGCAGCGGCGCCGCGACCAGTTGGCCCGTGCCCGCGACCTGCTGCTTGCCGGCCGGCCGGCGGAGACGCCGGTGGTTCTGGCCCGCCAGCTCGGTCGTCCGGGCGAAACGGTGTCGGTGGTGACCTTGGGCGAACTCACGCCCGAGCACGCCGACATGCTGACGCTGGTGATGGTCGGCAATTCGGAGACCCGGCGGTTTACCGCCGGAACGCACGAACGGGTCTATACCCCGCGCGGCTACGCCAAGAAGCTGTGACGGCTAGCGTCCCACCTCGGCGAAGCTCTGGGCGATCTGGCGCGAGGCGTTGTAGGCCGATTCGATTTCAAGGAATTCGACGCGGCTGGCGGTATTCTTCATCCGCCCGCAGCGTGCGCTGAATGCGGTGATGTTGGCGGTATCGAGACCCTCTTGTCCCAGGCGTCGGGTCAGCTCTTCGCAGATGTTTTCGACCTTGAACAGCCGCGCCACCATATCGGCGGCGGCCGAGGCGCCGTCCCGGGCCGTGGCGTAGATCTGGCGGAACTCCCATTCGACCGCCGCGGCCAGCCGCCGCGTGCGTTCCTTGCTCATGGTGTCGTGGGTCTGCTTGACCAGCAATTGGTAGCGCTCGCCGGGCACGCCGATGGCGCGGGCGCGGATGGGATGAGGCACCTCGAACACCGGCGCCGAGTTGCCACGCGGTGCCTTGCGCCGCTCGGGCCCGATATAGTCATGGGTGACGACGAATTTCTTGCGTCCCTCGATGACGCCGCGAACCCGCGCCATCAACTGGTCGGGCGCGAAGGGAATCAACAGCAGGTCGTCGGGACCGGCATCGACGGCGTCGCGCACCTGCCGCTCGTTGGGTGCCGCCAACATCATCACCACCACCACAAAGGGGTCTCTGCCCAACCGGCCATGACGCATCTCGCGGACCACGAAGGCGGTCTCGTTGTTCTCGACGCGGTAATTCAGGATCACCATGTCGACGCCTTCGCGACAGGCGGCCAGGGCGCCGGCGATGGTGCCGGTTTCCATCACTTCGCGAAAACCCAGGCTATGCAGCCCCATTCGCACGCCCTGACGGATCAGCGGACTTTGATCGACCACCAGGGTGCGTACCGTCGACAAGGGTAGCGAGGCCATCGTCCTCTCCTACGGGGGGTGGAATTCGAAAAATGTCCCCCTGAATTCCCCTGTCACCCCTCCCCGGCAAAGCCGGTTCTAATCGTGCATCCCGGCAAAGGCGCAGGATCCGCAGCCCTGGGGCGTGCAGCGAGGCGCGACGGGCGGAGCGGCCGCCCCTTTCCTGGCCACGTTGGGCGCCATGATTGCCTTATCGATCTCGTGGCTGGCACATTCCGGGCACACCAACGCGTCGGCGGCCTTGCGCTGGTCGAACTCGGCGCCGTTGGTGAACCACTCTTCGAACACATGCCCCTGGGAGCATTGGAGACTGAACAGAATCATCGCCGCGTCCATCGTTGCCGGGTGCGGCGTCCTATATATCGAAGGGCGCAAGCCGGAGTCAAAATTTGTGCACAGGGCTCACGGACGCGGAGTCATCGACTGCTGCGGGCCACCACCGCCCATCGTCGCCGCGGCGCAACGAGCCCGCACACTGTCGAGCCCGCCGGTGGTGTCGATCCGGCACACCATCACCTCGCCGGTGATGCGATTGATGCGCCATGCGGTTTCGCGGTCGGTTGCGACCAGGTCATAGGGTTGGGCCGCATTGGTCGCCGCCGGCGGCAGCAGACGGGCCTCCTGCTCGGGTTGCGCCCTCGCCGGGACCGCCGCGGCGAGACATGCCGCTGCGATCCACACCGTCACCGCGATCGGGCTCATTCCGACGGCTCGTCGGGATTGCTGGCCATCTGCTGCAAGATGGCCTCCACCCGGCCCTGGAGTTCCGGGCTGTCCTTGACCGCAATGGCAATGGCGTTATAGCGGTCGACGGACAGTCCATCGCGTTCGACCGCCGCGGTCATGTCTTCGACGGCCTGACGCTTCATGGCCTCGGCGCGACCGGGATCGGGTTCGGCCTGGATCATCATCATATAGCCATGCTGAACCCCAATCAGCCGCACCAGGGCGGCGACGAAATCCGAGAGTTCGCGGTCATCGAGGGTGATTTGGGCGTCGGCCGCCGGCACCGCAACGGAATGCCGATCGGTTGCCGCGACCGCAGGCCATCCCCCGCACAGCCCGACGGCCGACACGACGGCAGCGACCAGAAGCGTCCTCATGGTGGACCTCGCATGCTTGCTTCTCGTCAACGCTAATGCCGGGGGGCTGGCCTTGTTCCCCAAGGCAAGCGGGGTGGCATAGCCGCAACGGAAGGGGGTGGCCGCGCGAGGGCGGCCCGTCTATGCTGCCGCTCCCGTCCATCACGCCCGGCAGCAAGGCATGACCGTCCATTTCATTGGCGCCGGCCCCGGTGCCCCCGACCTGATTACCGTTCGCGGCCTCAACCTCATTCGCGCCTGCCCGGTGGTGCTCTATGCCGGCTCGCTGGTGCCGGCCGAGGTGGTGGCCGAGGCTCCTGCCGGCGCACGGGTGGTCGATACCGCCCCGTTGGCGCTCGACGCCATCGTCGCGGAAATGGAGGCCGCTCACGCCGCCGGCCTGGACATCGCCCGGGTGCATTCCGGCGATCCCTGCCTTTACGGCGCCATCGGCGAGCAGATGCGCCGACTCGACGCGCTGGGCATTCCCTACGACATCACCCCTGGCGTACCCGCCTTCGCCGCCGCCGCCGCGGCGCTCAAGAGCGAGCTGACCCTGCCGGAGGTGGCGCAGACGGTGATCCTCACCCGCACCGCCGTGCGGGCGTCGGCGATGCCGCCGGGCGAGGATCTGGCGACGTTGGGCAAGAGCGGAGCGACGCTGGCCATTCATCTGTCGGTCACCAACCTGGCCCATGTGGTGGCCGAGCTGGCGCCGCTTTATGGCGAGGATTGCCCGGTGGTGGTCGCCCACCGCGTCGGCTGGCCGGACCAGGCGTTCGTTCGCGGCACCTTGGGCGACATTCGCGCCCAGGTGAAGGCTGCCGGCATCACCCGGACCGCCCTGATCCTGGTCGGCCGCGTCCTTGGCGCCACCGGCTTCGCCGATTCCCATCTCTACGACGCCACCCACAGCCATCTGCTGCGACCGGCCGGCGGCGGGTGATCGGCGACGCGATGTCCCGCCATGTCGAGGCCTTCCTGGAAATGCTGGCGGCCGAGCGAGCGGCGGCGGCCAATACCCTCGACGCCTATGGCCGCGATCTGGCCGATTTCACCGCCTTCGTCGCCCGCGGCGGCGGCGAGGCGGCCCTGGCGACGACCGAGCAGGTGCGCGGCTGGTTGGCGGAGCAAGCCGCCCTGGGGATGGCGGCGCGCACCCAGGCGCGGCGGCTGTCGTGCCTGCGCCAGTTCTTCCGTTTTCTCGTCGCCGAGGGCCGACGCCACGACGATCCCACCGCGACCGTCGACGCGCCCCGCCTGGGCCGGCCCCTGCCCAAGCTGCTGTCGGAGCGCGAAGTCCTCGCCCTGCTGACGGCCGCCCGGCAACTGCCCGGCAGCGATGGGCCGATGGTCACGGCGCTGTTGGAGCTGCTCTATGCCGCCGGCCTGCGCGTTTCGGAGCTGGTGTCGCTGCCGTTGGCCGCGGTGGCCCGGGATCCCGACGTTCTGGTGTTACGCGGCAAGGGTGCCAAGGAGCGGATGGTCCCGCTCACCGATGCCGCCCGGGCGGCAGTCCGGGCATGGATGCGCGTACGTCCCGAGCGGCCGCCCAGCCGCTGGCTGTTTCCGTCCACCGGCGCCCAGGGACACCTCACCCGCTCGGGATTCGCGCGCATCCTGGGCCGTCTGGCCGACAGCGCCGGAATCGAATACGGCCGGGTGTCGCCGCATGTGCTGCGCCACGCCTTCGCCAGCCACCTGCTGGCCCACGGCGCCGACCTGAGGGCCGTGCAGCAGATGCTGGGCCATGCCGATATCGCAACCACCGAGATCTACACGCATGTCCTCGACGGACAGAGGCAAACCCTGGTTCGTACCGCCCATCCCCTGGCCGGGATGATGCGGAAGACCGTTCGCTGAACGTCGTCTGTGGCATTTGCGCCACACCGTGGTGAAATGTCGCGACCCATTGGTTGCACGCGTTGACCCTTCCGATGTCGCCTCCTATCATGCCTTGAAATTAGGCGGATGAACCTGCGCCTAGAATTTTGGCATAGAACCTAGAGGGGTTTGCATTATGAAGAAGGTCCTTATCGCGAGCACCGCGTTGGTGGCCGCCGGCCTGATGAGCACCGGCACCGCCTCGGCGGCCGAAAAGATCAAGCTCGACCTGGGTGGCTTCTCCAAGTGGTGGGTTGTCGGCGCCTGGCAGGACAAGTCCTACGAGGCGGTCACCTCCACCCAGCGCGGCGCGGCCAGCAATGTCGACGTCAAGGGCGACAACGAGATCTTCTTCTCGGGCGAGACCAAGCTCGACAACGGCCTCAAGGTCGGAGTCATGGTCGAAATGGAAGCCGGCGGCAACCACGGCAACACCACCAATTCCGGCACGTCCACCACCGGCGCTGGCGACGTCATCGACAAGAGCTATATCTTCGTCGAAGGCGGCTTCGGCAAGGTCATCCTGGGGTCCGAGGCCAACGGCACCGTGCTGCTGCATGTGATGGCGCCCGACGCCGCCGCCAACTGGGGCTCCGAGAACCAGGTGTTCCAGTCGGTCGCCCAGCCGACCGCCAACTTCGCCACCAAGCTGACCACCGAGATCGACACCGACGACAACACCGACAAGGTCACCTACGTCGCGCCGACCTTCTACGGCCTGACCCTCGGCGCCTCGTACATCCCCAACGTGCTGTCCGAGGATGACGCCCGTACCAGCAGCAACCTGGGTGTGGTGGCGAACGGCGTGCTGGACAAGTCGATTGCCGCCTACGGCGTCGGCGGTCTGTATGCCAACACCTTCGGCCCGGTCGGCCTCAAGGTTTCCGGCGGCCTCGTGACCTATGACGCGGATGCCCGCGCCAACGGTCACAACAGCTATGAATGGTCGGCCGGCACCCAGCTGACCTACGGCGGCTTCACCCTCGGCGGTTCCTATCGCCATGTGAACATCGACAACAACCTCCCCACCTCCCTGGGCGCCGCCGTCTCGATGACCGACGGCCGCGCCTGGGACCTCGGTCTGCAGTATGCGTCCGGTCCGTGGGCGGTCAGCGTCGCCTACTTCGACGCTCGGGCCGACGACAACGCCACCACCGGCAAGGACAAGACCACCCTCTACCAGGCGTCGGGCAAGTACGCGATGGGCCCGGGGGTCGATCTTCTCGCCACCGTCGGTCATGTCGAGTATGACGACGAGACCGCCAAGACCGCCGGCACCGACCTCAACCACAACAAGGGTTGGGCGGTCATGTCGGGCGTCTCCCTGGCGTTCTAAGACCAAGTCCAGTACGAGAGGGGGCGGCCCGCGGGCCGCCCCTTTTTTGTTATCGGCTCACCAGGCCACCGATAGCGGCAATGCCGGCCGCTCCGCTGGCCGCCAGGCGAGGGGCCGTCTGGCGATTGACCCCGCCGAGCGCCACCACCGGCAGCCCCGCCGCTCGGCACCAGCGGGCGAACCGCATCGCGCCGATACCGGCTGTGCCGGGATGGCTGGCGGTGGCAAAGACCGGCGACAGCAAGGCGGCGTCGGCCCGCAACCACCGGGCCCGGGCCAGCGCCTGCGGGCTGTGGCAGGCCACCGTGACCAGACGCCCGCGCCGTCGCGCCCATCCCCGCAGCGCGGCAAGCCGCCCGGAGGCGGCCTGCCCCTCGGACAGATGAATCCCATCGGCACCGCACGATGCCGCCAGCCGCCAGTCGCCGGCCACGAGCACCACCAGTCTGCGACGCCGTGCTACGGCCATGATCGCGGCGGCAAGGCAAGCGCGGTCGGGGCTATCGTAATGGCGCACGATCACGCCCGCGCCCTTCGGCAGACGCTCGACCGCCGGTAACGGGTCGGTCAGGCGCGCCGTGTCGGTGATCAGCAGCAAACCGGGCAGGCCGGAGGCCCGGTGGCATGGTTTGAGTCGGCGGACGGCCTCTGCTAGGGTCATGCCTCAGTCTACAGGAGCAGCCCCACCCTTGTCCGAGATCGCCGCCAATCTCGCCGCCATCCGGAGACGGATCGCCGCCGCCGCAGCCGGCCGTCCCGTGTCCCTGGTCGCCGTCAGCAAGACCCACGAGGCGGCGGCCATCCGCCCAGCCCTCGACGCCGGCCAGCGGATATTCGGTGAAAATCGCGTCCAGGAGGCCAAGGACAAGTGGCCCGCCCTCCGCGCTTCGTTCCCCGACGTCGAACTGCATCTGATCGGGCCGCTCCAGACCAACAAGGTGCGCGACGCGGTTGCCCTGTTCGACGTCATCGAGACCGTCGATCGCCCCAAGCTCGCCCGTGTGCTGGCCGAGGAAATGCGCCGCGCCAATCGCTTTCCCCGCTGCCTGATTCAGGTCAACACCGGTGCCGAGGCGCAAAAGGCGGGCATCGCTCCCGAACTGGCCGACCCGTTGATTGCCGTCTGCCGCGACGAGTTCGCCCTGCCGGTGGCCGGGGTGATGGCCATTCCGCCCGCCGATGAGGACCCCGCGCCCCACTTCCGTCTGCTCGCGGCCATCGCCACACGCAATGGTCTGGAGATGATCAGCATGGGGATGAGCGGGGACTTCGAAATCGCCATCCGCTGCGGCGCCACGCATGTGCGGGTGGGCTCGGCGATCTTCGGACACCGCGCGTAATCGTCGCATGTCCTGTCTATACCAACGGCCGATGAGGTCGATTCATCGGCCGTTGGTTAAGCCCAATACAGTTCAGTTAAGCAAATAACCGTTATGTATCAAATGGGTGTCGTCATGGCCGTGCTTGTCACGGCCATCCACGCGGTGCCATTCCCGATAACGGTGGAAATTGGGGATCGGCGT
>JACRFY010000105.1 GCA_016212565.1 Magnetospirillum sp.
CCAGCCCCCGGCCGGGGCGGCGAGCAGATGCAGCGCGTTGGCGTAGTCCCGGGCCGCCCGCCCGGCGGCGGCGGCCAGGTCGCCGTCGGCCTTGTTGACGACGATGGCGTCGGCCAGCTCGACGATGCCCTTCTTGAGTCCCTGCAACTCGTCGCCGCCGCCGGGGACCAGCAGCAGCAGAAACATGTCGACCATGTCGGCGACCGCGGTCTCGCTCTGGCCGACACCGACGGTTTCGACGATGACGACGTCGAAACCGGCCGCCTCGCAGACCAGCATCGCCTCGCGGGTGCGCCGCGCCACCCCGCCCAGGGTTCCCCCCGAAGGCGAGGGACGGATGAAGGCGCGCGGGTCGCGCGACAGTTCCTCCATCCGCGTCTTGTCGCCGAGGATCGAGCCGCCCGAGCGCGGGCTGGAGGGATCGACCGCCAGCACCGCCAGGCGATGGCCGGCCGCGATCGCCGCCAGGCCGAAGGCCTCGATGAAGGTCGACTTGCCGGCCCCGGGCACCCCGGTGATTCCCACCCGCACGGCGTTTCCGGCCTGCGGCAGCAGGTCGTGGAGCAGGGCGTCGGCGGCGTCGCGGTGGTCGGGGCGGGTCGATTCGATCAGGGTGATGGCGCGGGCCAGCGCCCGGCGCTCGCCCGCCTGCACACCGGCGACCAGCGCGGCGACGTCGAGGCTCACCGCTGCGGCTCCTTGGGCAGCCCGAAGGCCTGGGCGGCGACCTCGGTGAGGCGCTGGCGCTGCGCGTCGTCGAGCTCGGCGAGGGTGCTTTGCTGCGCGCGGTGGATCAGCCGCGCGGTACGGATCAACTGCGCCTTCTCGGGCGGCATCTTCAACATGCGCGCCTCGGCCTCGGCGATGGCGGTGGCGGCGTCGCGTTCGCGCACCGGCGGCGCGGCGGCCGGGCGGAGGCGACGGGCCGGAATCGGCTTGGACGCGGCCGGCGGCTGCAACGCCTTGCGGGCGCGGGAATCGAGAAAGAGGAATTTCAGGAAGCCGAACATGGCGCCCTCACCGCTCCGGCTCGCCGCGGCCCTGACGGAGCAGACGGCGCACCGCCTGGACCATCGCCCGGCACTGGGCGTCGTCGTCGAGGCCGGACAGCACCGTCTTCTTGGCCCGCCGGACCTCGGCCGGGTGCGGGGCACGCGGCCCCCGCGGCGCCGCGACGACGGGGCGCGAGGGCTTGCGGGACGGTTTCAGCCAGCCGAACATGGCGCCATGCTACTCCCGCCGTCGCCGGGGCGGAAGGAGGTCAGTGCCGCCGCCGCCGCCGTCATCGGCCCGCTCCAGTCGTCGAGCACCGTCTGGCGGAACAGACGCAGGGTCGGATACCACGGCGAGGTCTCGCCGCCGAGGCCCCATCGCCAATCGCACTTGGTCGAGGTCAGCATCCACACCGGCTTGCCCATCGCCCCGGCGAGGTGAACCACCGCGGTATCGACGGCGATCACCAGATCGAGGCCGGCGATGACCGCGGCGGTGTCGGCGAAGTCATGGAGCCACGGCATGGCCGGGACGGTGACGGTCGGATACGAGCGCTCGCCGATCTGCAGGCAGACGAAGGTGATTCCCGGCACGGCGAGCAGCGGCGCCAACGCCATGACCGGCATCGAGCGATGGGCATCGTTGGGGTGCTTGCGATTGCCCTGCCACACCACGCCCACCCGAGGCGAGCGAAGGGCGCAAAGCTCCGCGGGCGGCGGCTTGGGAACCGGAAGGTAGGGCGCCGCCATCGCCATCGGCGCATCGTCGCCGAGCACATAGGGCAGGCTCATCAGCGGCAGCGTTACCGGATCGGCAAACGGAAGCGCCACCTCCGCCGCGTCGTTGGCGATCACCACGTCCGCCCCGGCGACCGTCTTCAGCAACGGCTCCAGGACGGTCTGGCATTCCAGGACCACGGGCGCACCGGTTATGGCCTTCAGGCGCGGGAGATAGCGGAGGAATTGAATGGTGTCGCCGATGCCCTGCTCCCAGCGCACCACCACCGGCTTGCCAACCAGCGCGGTGGCGGCGCCCTGTCCCACCGGCGCACCGGCAAAGATCCCCCGCGGGCACTTGATTTCGGCAAACCGCCCCTCCATGGCCGCGAACGCCTCGCGCCACTGGCCGGTGAAGGCGCATTCGTAGGCCAGCATGAAACGAAGCGGCTGGGTGGGGTCGAGAGCCAGTGATTCACGATAGGCATCGCGGGCCCCGGGATGGTCGCCCAAGCCGGCCAGCAATGGACCAAGCCGCGCCCATGTGCCCGCCCTTGGACCATGGCTGACCGACTGGCGATAGGCGGCGACGGCCGCGACGGCGCGCCCCTGTTCGGCCTGCATTTCGCCCAAGTCGACGGCGGCCCGCCAGTTTGTCGGGTCGAGCGACAGAATCGTCTCGGCCTCGGCGATGGCCTCGGCGCTCCGCTTGAGGGCGCGCAGCAGCGTCATCAGCCGGGCGCGCGGCAGGGGGTTGTCCGCTTCCTGGGCGATGGCACGGCGGAAGGCCGTTTCGGCCTCGACCAGCCTCCCTTCGCCGGCGAAGCGTTGGGCCTGGGCAACCAGTTCCGCGACGCTCGCCATGCCCTCATCCCTCCAGCAGATGCAGCAATTCGCCGTCGCTGCCGAAGCAGGCGGCGGTCAAGGGGCCGCCGAAGCCGCATCCGCCGTCGAGGGTCAGCACCGCGCCCTCCAGCAGGCGGCGGCGATGCAGCAGATCGGAACCGCGAACCACCCGCGAAAAGGTCCCATAGGCCTCCTCCAGGGTATCGAACAGGCCCGGCTCCCACCAGAACGCATCGAGCTGGGCGTCCAGCGGCCGGTTGGGGTCGATGCCCGCCGACACGAACAGCAGCAGGCCGTCGTCGGTCCAGGCGGCATGCTTGAGCGCGCTCATCAACTGGGTGTGGCCGTCGCACAGCCGCATCGCCTGACGCAACTGGCCGGTCCACTTGGTCAACGCCAGCACTCCCTCGCGGGCCGCCAGCAGTCCTTCCTCGATGCTGCCGCCATAGGAGGAAATGGTGGCGTCGATGCCGTGCTCGCCCATCCATCCCAGCACCGTGGCCGGTTCGGGAGCAAACTGGAGCTGCAGCAGCTTCGACCACATCTCCTCTTGCGAGCCGCGCAGGCACACCACGTCGTCGACGGACACCCCGGCGCGGGCCAGCAGGGCGCGGCGGAACAGCAGGATCTGGTCGACCGCTTCGCGCACCGCCGGGCCGTAGCCGAGGATGTCGCCGAGATAGATGACCTGATCGCCGGGACGGAACGCCTGTTCGACGGCGCCATGAACGCGGGCCAGCCGGTCGACCTCGCCATGCACCGCGGCGATGCACCAGATGCGGCCGCCCCCCCGCAGGGTGGCAAAGATGGTCGAATCACCCAACCGCGCCCCCCGCCGCGATGCGGCGGCGCCAACGCCGCAAGCGGTGACGCGGCGCCGACGCCGCAGGCCAGGCGAACATCAGGCGGCGTCGAGCAGCTTCTCGAGCTTCTCGGTGGCGGCACGGGTGTCGATCCGTTCGACCGCAGCCAGTTCCGATGCCAGCCGTTCCAGCGCCGCCTCGTAGATCTGGCGTTCGGAGTAGGACTGGTCGGGCTGGTTGGCGTTGCGGTGCAGATCGCGCACCACTTCGGCGATCGACACCGGATCGCCGGAATTGATCTTGGCTTCGTATTCCTGAGCGCGGCGGCTCCACATGGTGCGCTTGACCTTGGCCCGGCCCTTGAGAGTCGACAGCGCCGTCTCCATCACCGAACGCGGCGACAGCCGGCGCAAGCCCGACTTCTGGGCTTTGGTCACCGGCACCCGGAGAGTCATGCGGTCGCGATCGAAGGTGATCACGAACAGCTGCAGCTTCATGCCGCCGATTTCCTGGGTCTCGACGGCCACCACCTGGCCGACGCCATGGGTGGGATAGACCACGTAATCGCCTTCGGCGAAGACAACGCTCGACATCTGCATATTTCCCTAGCGCTCCCTGCCCCGGCCATGCCCGAATGCTCGGTCCCACGCGGCAACGCCGTGGGAATCCAGCCTCGTCCATGACGGGCGGGGATCGGATGCTCCGGTTGTATCATGGTGGGCGGTTACGGCCGCCCGATGGCTTCCTGCCGACAATCGCCCGCACTACGGCGGACTGGCCCTTATACCACGAGAGCACGGTCAGGAACAGCGGAAATGTCCGCACTACACCGATCGGGGGCGCCGCGCAAGGGCCCATGCGGCGTTCCGACCATTATCAGAAGCGGATCGAGCAGACCGCCGCGGCGTCGTCGAGCTTGAGAACGAGGCTTTCCGACAGGAACAGCCGGCAATGGATTCCATCGCTGGCCGAGAATCCGGCCATCAGGTCCTGGCCGATCATCAGCCGGCCAACGCGCGGGTCGACCAGCACCGCCCCCTCGATGGGCGCCTTGTGGATGCCGCGGGTGCACAGCCGGCCGAGATGCTCGACCTGGAGCATGTCGGAATTGTCGTAGCGGCGGAACAGTCCGTTGTAGAGGCGCGGCCCCACCGCCAGGGCATAGGGGCCGCGGAAGCCGGCTTCGTCGAGGGTGGTGACGGCGGTCAGCACGTCCTTCAGCGCCTGATCGATGCGCAGCCAGTCGCCGCCCTCCACCACCGTCGACCCGCCGGCGGTCATCAGCCCGGCCAGGCCGGCCTTGGCGTCGCCGTAATAGATCAGCCGTTCCTCCAGCCGCGCCACCGCTTCGGCGGCGTGGGTCGCGGGGGCGAGGTCGAGGGGCTGGCCGTGTTCGGCCAGGGCGGCAACCCGGCGCAGCGACAGGCCGAAGCCGGTCCACAGCATCGGCACCGACACCGCGGCACCGAGAATGGCCACCGCCTCCGAGCCCTCGGGACGGTCGGCGAACTCGTCGCTGCCCGCCTCGACCGCGGTCAGGCCGAGGCCGAACGGCCCGTCGACATCGAGGAAGCGCCGCGCCGTCAGCAGGGCGCGGGCGGCATCGGCGGCGGTGGCGTCGATCGACGCCCACACCTCGGCGCCGAACGGGGCGCGGTCGCGGTTGAGGGCGTCCATCAGCGTCCTTCCTTCATCGGCCCGACCGTGTAGCGCAACGGCGGGGCTGCGCGTTCGCCCCCGGCTTCCCCGGCTTCCCCGGCC
The DNA here is from genome assembly GCA_016212565.1 of Magnetospirillum sp. Classification (GTDB taxonomy): domain Bacteria; phylum Pseudomonadota; class Alphaproteobacteria; order Rhodospirillales; family Magnetospirillaceae; genus JACRFY01. Next base: position 5,120 of record JACRFY010000105.1, read on the forward strand.
TCGGCGGCCTTTTCGACGGCGACGATGTCGCCCTGGCTGTAGAGGTAGCGATCGAAGCGGGCGGCGAAGTCGGCATCGCTCCGCCGCAGCCACTCCAGCACCATGCTGGCGTGCTCGATCTCCTCGCGCATGTTGTGGAGCAGGATCGCCTGCAAGGCCGGATCGGCGCAGTCGTCGGCACGCTGGCGATACCAGTCGACCGCCTCCAGTTCCTCCATCAGCGAGCGCAAGGCCTGATGCAGGGTGACGGTCTGGCGCGTCAGCTTGTCATAGGGCGCATGCCATTCCTCGGCCATGGGACCTCCGGCAGGAATCGCGATGGCCGACATATGGGCGGGCGGGGGAGGGAGGTAAACCGCCTCCCCCCTTCAATCGGCGGTACCGTCCCGAATGAGCGCGGCCAACGGCTCCGGCCGGAGGATCGTCACCAGCCCGCGCGCCGAGGCGATCCACCCCCGGGCGGCCATGCGGCCGATCAGTCGGGCGACGACCTCCCGCGAGGTGCCGATGTGGCCGGCGATCTCCTGCTGGGTGCGGCGCACGACGCCCTCGGCCGAGGCGTGGACGAGCAGGAATCCCGCCAGCCGCTGGTCGAGCCGGCAGGAATGCACCTCGTCGAGTTCGGCCATCAGACGGAAGACCAGCGTCGACAGCGCGCGGACGGTCAGGTCCTGCACCGGCCGCTCGGTCTCGAACAGGGTACGGTAGAGGCGGCCGGGGACCACGGCGACGGTGGTCGCCGCCTCGGTCTGCACCCAGGCGGGATACAGCAGGTCGTTGAACAGGCTGTTGAGGGCGAGGATGCAGGTCTCTCCGGGGGCGATCAGGTACAGCGTCGCCTCCTTGCCGCCGGGCGCGAAGGTGAAGACCCGGAGGCGGCCCTCGACGACGAAATAGGCCCCCGAGGTGCGCTGGCCCTTCTCGATGATGGTCTTGCCGCCGGGGAAGCGGTGCGTCACCAGCCCCGCGTCGAGCAACGCCCGCCCGGCGGCGGACAAATTCGCCAAGGCGGCGACGCCTTCCAACCCTGCCATGTTGCCCCCCGGCCCACGCCATGCGCCCCACGATAGCATGGGCCGCCGGGGCACGCCTACCGGCCTGCGACGCGGGCGGCAAGGGCGTCGCCGGTCAGCGCCTTGAGGAAGGCGACGATGTCGTCGACGTCGCGACGGTCGAGAACCCTGCGGCTGACCACGGAAAAGCTGCGCCGCTCGGGCGACCACACCGGAATCCGCGCCTGCTGCCCGTCCTCGGCCAGGACGATGTTGAGTTGCGCCGTGGCCATGATCCGAACCGCCTCCGCCAGATCGGACACCGCGCCGTTATGGAAATAGGGTCCGGTCACGGCGACGTTGCGCAGCGACGGAATGCGCCAGATCCCGTCGCTGCTGCCGGCCGGGGCCCGGCCCTTGTCGCGGTCGAGGCCATAGCGGCGGGCGATCGCGCTGCGGCCGGCGAGCAGCGGCGCATACGGGTTGTTGATCCCCACCAGGCTGGCGCCGCTGAAATTGGCCCCGTTGTGACACATCACGCAGCCGACCGACTGGAACAGCCACATGCCGCGCTTCTGGGAGGCCGTCAGGGCCTGCACGTCGCCGCGCACGAAGCGGTCGTAGGGCGAATCGCCGGAAACCAGGGTGCGCTCGTAGGCGGCGATGGCGGCGGCGATGCGGCCTGCGGTGATGACGGTTCCGCGACCGAAGGCGGCGTCGAAGGCCGGAGCATAGGAGGCCTCGCCGCGCACCCGCTGTTCCAGCGCCGCCAGCGACGGCATGCCCATCTCGTCGGGATTGAGCGGCGGCCCCAACGCCTGATCTTCCAGCGACGCCGCCCGCCCGTCCCAGAACAGCCGACTCTGAAAGGCGGCGTTCCACACCGTCGGGGCGTTGCGCGCCCCGGGAATGCCGGTGATGCCCACCGCGGTGGCGCGCCCGTCGGTACCGGCGCCGCGGGCGACGTCGTGGCACGAGGCGCAGGCGACCGTGCGGGTCGAGGACAGGGCCGGGTCGTGAAACAGCCGGCGCCCGAGGGTCACCTTCTCGGCGGTGGTGGGATTGTCGGCCGGGGCCGGGGCCACCTCGGGCAGGGCCTGCCAGGCGTAGCGGTCGACATCCCCCGGCAGGCCGGCGAACGGATCCTCGCCCCCCGGCGGCGGGGTTCGCGACGCGGCATCGGGCAGCAACGGTTCGATGGTCTGGCCGGGAAAGCTCGACAGGGCGAGGATGATGACCAGCTTGATGGTGAAGGCGATGACGCCGATCCCCAGTCCCGCGCCCAGGAACCACCGTCCGCCGCCACCGAGGCTGCCGCCCGGACGTCCGGCCGGCGCCAGGTCGCCGCGCACCAGCAGCACCAGGGCGGTGGCGGCGAACAGCGTCACCAGACTGCCGAACAGCAGAATCTGAGAGAGATCGGCATCCATGGCATCCTCCGAACTTGTGATGCCATGCAGCCTAAGGTCCGCGGCTGCGGCGGGTCTGTAGCCGAAGTTACACTATGGCGTGATGCCCTAAATGGGCATCACGCTCAGTTTTATGCTTTCGCCCTCGCCGGGCGCGGCCGTCCGGCCGCTTGTGGGCTTCGCCCACCCGTCGCTTTGCTCCGGGCCGCCCTGACGGGCGTCGTTTGCCCCTTCGGGGCGGCACGGCCGCTCGCTCAATGCTCGCAAGAGCGCCGCGTTCATATGACCAGCGGCCATGTGTGGACGGCCCCTGCGTTGCAAGGGAAATGTGAGCGTTCTGCGTAACCGGCCTGGGTGCAGTCATGTGTCCGGCCTGTTTGCGCGGTTCACCTGACCGCTGGCCATGATGTGATCCGCGAGCCGCTCCCGA
>JACRFY010000109.1 GCA_016212565.1 Magnetospirillum sp.
ATCCTCAAGCCGCAACCGGCGAAACCCGCGCGGCGTCAAGCGCAAGATGAGCGGTTACAATCTGCGGAAAAAAGGCGACCCGCCTCTCCCCGCCTTCGACATCACAGCCGTCATCGCTGTCGTTAAGTGAACGTTATTGGGCTTAACCAACGGCCGATGAGACAACCTCATCGGCCGTTGGTATAAGTGCGTGCCGGAGGGTCGGCCTGCGACACGTTCACCGCCAAGACACCAAGGCCGCGCAACTTTCACCGGCGACTGGGCGGAATTTTCCCCAAAATGAACCGGACCGCCAGGCAGAGCCTGACGATCCGGGGAGGGGATGAGGGCGACCCAAGGGGGGATTGGGGGGGTCAGGCCGTCCTCGTCGCTGCCGCCGTTGGGTGCGACGGCATCCGCACTCACTATGCCGCGACGGCGGCGAGGCGGATACCGGGCGGACGGCCAGTGGACGAAAGGCCGTCCCCCTTATACCTCGCGAATGCCGGCCAGGAAGCGATCGACTTCCATCCGCAGCGTCGCCGCCTGCTTTTGCAGCGATTCCACGGCAATCAGCACCTCGCGGGCGGCCTGATCGGTGGCGTGGATGGTCTGGCTGACTTCGGTGACGTTTTCGTGGACCACATGGGTGCCGTTGGCGGCGGTATCCATGTTGCGGGCGATCTCGGCGGTGGCGGCCCCCTGCTCCTCGACCGCCGCGGCGATGGCGGTGGTGATGCCGTCCATCGACGAGATGGTGTGGTTGATGCCGCGAATCGCTGAAACCGTCGAGTGGGTCTCGCGCTGGATGGTCGAGACCTGGGCCGAGATGTCCTCGGTGGCCCGCACCGTCTGGCGGGCGAGATTCTTGACCTCGGCCGCCACCACGGCAAAGCCCTTGCCCGCCTCGCCGGCCCGCGCCGCCTCGACGGTGGCGTTGAGCGCCAGCAGGTTGGTCTGTTCGGCGATGCCGGTAATCAGCTCGATGATCTCGCCGATCTTCTCCGCCGCCCCGGCCAGGCCCTGGACGCGACCGTTGACGCCTTCGGCTTCGCGGGTGGCGCTGGCGGCGACGTCGTTGGACATCGCCACCTGCTGGGCGATTTCGCGGATCGAATTCGACAGCTCGTCGGCGGCAGCGGCGACCGTGCGCACATTCTGGTTGGCCTCGCTGGCATGCTCGGCGGCGCTGTGGGCGCTGTCGGCGGCGTTGTCGGCGAAGTCGACCATCTTGCGCGCGGTCAGCATCATGTGCTGCGCCGAGGCGCCGACGGTTTCGAGAACCGCGGCCACCGCGGTCTCGAAGGTGCGGATCAACTGTTCGAGGCGGTTCATGCGCGCTTCGCGCGCCGTGGCGGCCTTGCGCGCCTCTTCCTCCATCGCCTGCTTGGCGACGGTGTTTTCCTTGAACACCTGCACGGCCTGGGCGATGTCGCCGATCTCGTCCTTGCGGTCGAGCGACGGCACCATCACCGAGACGTCGCCGCGCGACAGCTTGCCCATCAGCATGGTCATGGTGCCGACCGGCCGGGTGATCACCCGCACCAGAATCCAGCGCACACTGAGCACCGACAGCAAGGTGGCGACGATGCCGCCGACGATCAGCCAGGTCAGCACGGTGTTGAGCTTGGCTTCGGCATCGGCGGTGGACAGCGACGACGACAGCACGGCGATGACCTCGCCGTTTTCCATGCCCATGCCGCCATGGCAGGTGAAGCAGACCTCTTCCTTGGCACCGTCGGTAACGCCGAGAACGATGGGATAGGAATAGCGGTAGAACCCATCGACCATCCGGCCGACCGGCTCCTTGGCGGCAAAGGCCTCGCGGTCGATATCGTCGCGCGGCACCTTGGGGGGACGGGTCGGCTCGATCTCGGCCATATAGGTCGTGACCTTCGGACCCCACGCGCTCCACACCTTGCCCGGATAATGGACGTTGCGGCTGTCGAACCAGTTGTTGAAGACCTGGATGCCGATGTTCTCGCCATCTTCGGGCCGCTTGGCCATCACGTTGAGGATCAACGCGTGCAGCGAGGTCATCTCGTTGGCCGACAGCACCTGAAGCTGGCGTTCCATCTCGGATCGCTCGAAGCGGGCGATGACGATGACGACGCTGGCGATCAAGGCAATGACGCCGAGGCCGACGATGATCATGAAGCGGCTGGAGAGCCGCATATTACGCCAGAGGTGCGACACTGGGCGAGTCACCTTTTCCGGACCGGTCGCAAGGGCCCCCTCCGCCCCCGCCCTGCCATCAAATACAGACTATTACGAATTGACCGGCCATGGGAATACCGGCCATTCGATAGGTGACACGAAAAGAATGAAGACTCCCTTGATTTCGATCACGCGCGCACCAGCGCTTCGTAATCCTCGATCAGGCAGCGGCTGATCTCGCCCGGCGTGAAGGTGTAGGGGCCGATTTCGCGCACCGGCGTGACCTCGGCCGCGGTTCCGCACAGGAAACACTCGCTGGCGGTGGCCATTTCCTCGGGCATGATCGCGCGCTCGATCACCTCGAACCCGCGCTTCCGGGCCAGGGCGATCACCGTCTGGCGGGTGATGCCGTTGAGGAAGCAGTCGGGCTTCGGCGTGTGCAGCTTGCCGTCGATGACGAAAAACACATTGGCGCCGGTCGCTTCGGCGACTTGCCCGCGCCAGTCGAGCATCAGCGAGTCCTCATATCCCAGACCCTCGGCCTTGTGCTTGCTCATGGTGCAGATCATGTACAGGCCGGCCGCCTTGGAGGCGGTGGGTGCGGTCTCGGGATGGGGGCGCTTCCACTCCGAAATGTTGAGGCGGATGCCGCGCATGCGTGCCTCTGGCGACCAGTAGGACGGCCACTGCCACACGGCGATGGCGACATGGATGCGCGACGACTGGGCGGCGACGCCCATCATCTCGCTGCCGCGCCAGGCCACCGGGCGGACATAGCCGTCGACGATGTCGTTGGCGGCGATGGTGGCCTTGGTGGCGGCGTCGATCGCGGCCGCGGTGTAGGGAACCTGGAAGCCCAGGATCTCTCCCGAGGCGATCAGGCGCTCGGAATGGCGGGTCAGCTCGAACACCTTGCCGCCGTAGACCCGCTCTCCCTCGAACACGCACGAGGCGTAATGAAGGGCATGGGTGAGAACGTGGATCTTCGCACTACGCCAGTCGATCAGCTCGCCGTCGTACCAGATGAAGCCGTCGCGGTCGTCGAAGGGGATCACAGCCATGGGAGGGTCCGTTCGCAGCAGGGGGAAACAAAATTACCGTGTTGGGTTTGACCGGGTAACATTTTTCGGCCAATATGTCAACATGACTGACTTAAAAACCGGCATCAATCCCCTGTTCCTGCGTGACGAGGAGCTGCGCCAGGCGATCGAGCTGCTGTTCTTCGCCTACCGCGATTTCACCGCCGAGCCCGACGCCATCCTCGCCGCATACGGTTTCGGCCGCGCCCATCATCGGGTGATCTATTTCGTCGGCCGCCATCCCGGCATGACGGTGTCGGATCTGTTGGCGATTCTCAAGATCACCAAGCAATCGCTGTCGCGGGTGCTGGGGCAATTGGTCGAAGAGGGCTTCGTCACCCAGCGTACCGGCGCCCGCGACCGCCGCCAGCGCCTGCTGGAACTCACCGAAAAGGGCCTGGAGCTGGAGCGTCAGCTCACCGAGCGCCAGCGCGCCCGCTTCGCCCGCGCCTACCGCGAAGCCGGCGCCGAAGCGGTGGAGGGATTCCGCCAGGTGATGCTGGGGCTGATCGACGACGCCGACCGGCCGCGCTTCCCGACCAAGAATCCGGGGCGACGCTGACCGCCGAGACAAAAAGGATAACGCGGTCCGGTTGCATGTTTTCGCCAATCGGCTATGATGCCGACCCATGCAAGCCAAAATCATCCCCGACGTCGTCGCCCGCCGTGAAATCGTCAGCCTCGGTCCGGACATCGACGTCCGCGAGGCGGCCCGTTGGCTGGCCGCCCATGAAGTCTCCGCGGTCGCGGTGGTCGAGGACGGCAGCCTGCTGGGCATCGTCACCGAACGCGACATCACCGTCCGCGTGGTCGCCGCGGGGGTCGATCCCGATACCGCGCGGCTCAAGGACATCATGACCTTCGCCCCGGGAAGCGTCGAGCCCGACGACGACATCACCGAGGCGCTGCGCCTGATGGCCCGGTTCGGCTGCCGCCATCTGCCGGTGATGGAAAAGGGGCGCGCCGTCGGCATGGTGTCGATCCGCGATGTCGCCCATGCGCTGGTGACACGCCTGGACCAGAGCGAACCGTGGGTCCACGACGCCGCCGAAGCGTGGGGCGAGGGAACCCTCGACGGCGCTTAACCGTCCGCGGCCGGCACCATTCCGCCTTCGAAGCTGGAGCGGTCGTCCTTGGGACGCTCGTCCGTCAGCGCTTGGCCGGTGGTGAGGAAATGGCTCATCTCGGCGATGTTGGTGGCGTGATCGCCGACCCGCTCGATATTCTTGGCGATGAACATCAGGTGCGACCCGGCGGTGATGGTGCGCGGATCCTCCATCATGTAGGTGAGGATTTCGCGGAACAGGCTGGAATAGAGCGAATCCACTTCCTGGTCGCGGTCGCGCACCGCCAGCGCGCGCGCGGCGTCGTTGGCCAGGTAGGCGTCGAGGGCATCCTTGAGCAGCTCCAACACCAGATGCCCCAGCCGCACCACCGAAGCCATCGGCGCCGCCGGCGGCATCTGACTCAGAGTCAGCGCCCGGCGTGCCGTGCTCTTGGCATGGTCGGCCACCCGCTCGAGGTCGCCGGCCACCGTCCGGGCGGTAATCACCAGCC
>JACRFY010000110.1 GCA_016212565.1 Magnetospirillum sp.
ACGCCGATCCCCAATTTCCACCGTTATCGGGAATGGCACCGCGTGGATGGCCGTGACAAGCACGGCCATGACGACACCCATTTGATACATAACGGTTATTTGCTTAACTGAACTGTATTGGGATTAGCCGCCTACCGGGGCCGCGGCCCGCGAGGACTGACACCAGCGGCCGTTGAGGCCGCGGCCAAGCGAGCAGAGCGCGCGCCCGGCGAGGGCAACGGCTTTCTCAGGAGAAGCCCCGCTCCCGCTCCCGGTCGTGGGAGAGGGGCCTTGACCTATCGCGCCGCCACCACGTAGTGGCGCAGGTTGTCGACTTCCATGTCGGCATGGTCGAGGCGGGTCTTGACCACGTCGCCGATGGTGACGATGCCGACCAGCCGGTTGGCGTCGTCGACCACCGGCAGGTGGCGGATGCGGCGTTCGGTCATGATCGCCATCAGGCTTTCCAGGCTGTCGCTTTCGCGGCACACCTGCACGTCGGCGGTCATCAGGTCGCGCACCTGGCCGAACAGGCAGGTGTTGCCCTGATGGGCGATGCCGCGGACGATGTCGCGTTCGGAGATGATTCCGGCGATGGTGCCGTTGGCGTCCACCGCCACCAGGGCGCCGATGCGATGGGCGGCCAGTTGCCGCGCCGCTTCGGCGATCGACGAATCGGGCGAGACGGTGACCACACCGGCCCCGCGCGCTTTCGTCTTGAGTATCGTTTTGACGATCATGACTGCTCCTCCCCGAACGTCGAAGCCTTATGGACGCGCTATGCGTCCTTCGTCATAAGGGGTGGCGGGGCCCCCGGTTCAAGGGGTACCGGAGGTCCAGGCCGCCAGCGCCGGAAGCGCCAGCACCGCGCGGCAGTACGCCGCCCCGACCTCGTCGACCGGCAGATGGTAGGTGTGGACGCGGGTGACAACCGGGGCCCACATGGCGTCGGCGATGGTAAAGGCGCCGAACAGGAACGGGCCGCCGGCCCCGAAGCGGGCGCGGCAATCGCTCCACAGGGCGGCGATGCGGGCCAGTTCCGCGCCCACCTCGGGAGGAATCTCGGTCAGCGGGGCGTCGAGGGCGAGGTCCATCGCGCAGGCGTTGCGCAGATTGGGAAAGCCGGCGTGCATTTCGGCGGAGACCGAGCGGGCGACGGCGCGGGCCTCGCGCGCGGCCGGCCACAGTCGGGCGGCGGGAAACAGTTCGGCGACGTATTCGCAGATGGCCAGCGAATCCCATATCTTCACCGGACCGTGGACCAGCAGCGGCACTTTGCCCGAGGGCGACCAGGCCAGGATGTTGGCCTTGGTATCGGGCTGGCGCAGGGCGATGTCCACGGTGTCGAAGGCGGCGCCGGCCGCCGCGAGGGCGAGATAGGGCCGCAGCGACCACGACGAATAGCGACGGCTGCCGACGACGAGGGTAAGCGGTTCGGACATGGGGCGGGCTCCCGGCTGAGGATGGTCGCCATGATCGCCGCCGACACCCCCGGCCGCAAGGGCAGCCTTCCGTCCGCGCCCGCAAGGGCGGCTTTACGTTCGTGCCCGCAATGCGCCATTCTGCGCTCGTCAACCGAGGTCGCCGCCGGCCCCGCCCGGCGAGGGCTTGTTTTTTGTTGGGAGGATCGGCGGTGCTTGAGGTTTTGGTGGAAGACGACGGCTCGGCCGTCGACCTGGTGCCGGTACGCAAAAGCGAATGCACGGACTGGCTGGCCGGCCAGCCGGAGGCGGTGCGGCGATGGGCGGGCGCCAACCGCTTCACCGCCGAGGCGGGCAGCGTCTGCCTGATGCCGGCTGCGGAAGGCGGCCTGGCCTGGGCCCTGGTCGGGATGGGCGAGGACGACGATCCCTGGCTGTTCGCCCAATTGCCGGCCAAGCTGCCCGCCGGTCCGTGGCGCATCGCGGCGCCGATGCCGGGGCCGGCCGCCACGTGGGCGGCGCTGTCCTGGGCGCTGGCGACCTATGGCTTCGGGCGCTACAAGAGCCGCAACGGGCGCGAATGGCCGTCGCTGGCATGGCCGGCCGGTGCCGACCGCGCCCAGGTCCGTCGCACCGTCGAGGCCACCGGGCTGGTTCGCGATCTCGTCAACACGCCCGCCGCCGATCTCGGGCCGGCCGAGCTGGCCCAGGCCGCCGAGACGCTGGCCGCGCGCTTCGGCGCCACCGTGCGCACCACCGTCGGCGACGGCCTGATGGCGGAGAACTTTCCCCTCATCCACACCGTCGGCCGTGCCGCCGCCCAGCCCCGTCGGCCGCGGCTGGTCGACCTGACCTGGGGCGCCGAGACCGCGCCGCGCGTCACCCTGGTCGGCAAGGGGGTGTGCTTCGATTCCGGCGGGCTGGACATCAAGCCCTCGGCCAACATGAAGCTGATGAAGAAGGACATGGGCGGCGCCGCCCACGTCCTCGGCCTGGCGTCGATGATCATGGATGCCGGCCTGCCGATCCGGCTGCGGGTGCTGATTCCCGCGGTGGAGAATGCCGTCTCCGGCGAATCGATGCGGCCGCTCGACGTGGTCAAAAGCCGCAAGGGCACCACGGTGGAGATCGGCAACACCGACGCCGAAGGCCGGCTGGTTCTCGCCGACGCCCTGTGGGAGGCGGTGCGCGAGAAGCCGGAGATGGTGATCGACGTCGCCACCCTGACCGGCGCCGCCCGCACGGCGCTGGGGCCGGACCTGCCGGCGCTGTTCTGCAACGAGGACCGCCTCGCCGCCGACCTGCTCAAGGCCGGCGAGGCCGAGGCCGACCCGCTGTGGCGGCTGCCGCTGCACAAGCCCTACCGGCGCATGCTCGACAGCAAGGTGGCCGACCTCTCCAGCGTCTCCGACGGCCCCTATGCCGGGGCGATCACCGCGGCGCTGTTCCTCCAGGAGTTCGTCCCCAACGCCGTCCCCTGGGCCCATCTCGACATCCTGGCCTGGAATGGCGCGGCCCGGCCCGGCCGCCCCGAGGGCGGCGAGGCCATGGGCCTGCGCGCCTTGTTCTCGGTCATTGCCGCGCGGTTCGGCGGCGGCTGAATGCTTTCCACGTTGCTCTCCGCCGGGGCGCGGCTTATATTCCGTCGGCGCAACGATTGGGGACCCGGATGGGCTACGAGTTGAAGGCGGTACAGGCGTTGAATTTGTGGCGGGGGGCGATCGTCGAGAGCGTGCGCCGCGACGGGCCCGACCTGTCGGCGCGCCAGATGGCGCTGCTGCTGACCGTCTACCTGACGCCGCCGTCCCATACCGTGCGGGGCCTGGCCCAGACGCTCAACGTCTCGAAGCCGGCCATCACCCGGGCGCTGGACCGCTTGTCCGAACTGGGGCTGGTCAAGCGCAAGATCGACGAGAGCGACCGTCGCAGCGTGCTGGTGATGCGCACGGTCAAGGGCTCGGTGTTCCTGCGCGAATTCGGGGATCTGATCGTCACCGCGGCGGACGGGGCGGCGGAAGAACCGGGCTGATGTTGCCCCTCGCCGGGCTGCCGTATAGGCTGGACGTCTGCCTTCGGGACCGACGATGAGCGACAGCGAGGATCTGCGCGAGAAATTCAGGAAACCATTGCAGCGGCCGGGGACCCTGGCCCTGCCGTCGCAGCGCGCCGACGTGCCGGCCGCGCCGCCCGCGGCTGCGGCCCGCCCGCAATTGCCGGTTCCGGTGGCCGCGCCGGCCATGCCGGCCGAGGCGCCGCCGCCGGCCGGGGGACTGGCGGGCATGCTGGTCAGCGTCGCCCGCATGTTGCAGCCCAGGCCGCCGGCCCTGCCGCCGGCGCCGGCCGTTGCCGTCGAACCGGCCGCCTTCACCCTGGCGGTCGCCGCCCTGATCGGCGAGGACGGCGGGCGCCAGGGACACATCATGGCGGCGCTGGACAGCCGTCCCGGCCTCAAGGTCAAGGCGCTATACAAGACCTTTCCCCTCGACAGCCTCGAAGACCCGGCCCAGACCGCCGCCGCCGCCGCCGCGACCCGCCACGCGGTGGCCGGCGAGAAGGCCGATGTGCTGCTGTGGGGGATGGTGTCGCGCGACGGCTATCACCTCCACCTGACCACGCCCTTCGGCGAGGACGAGCGGGCGGGTGCCTTCGGCATGACCACCCGCATCGAACTGCCCCTGGCCTTCCCCGAGCCGGCGGCGCAGATGCTGCACGCCGCGGTGCTGGCGGCGGCGGAAGCGACCGGCGAGGTGCAGAAGGGGGCGCTGCGCCGCCATCTGCCGGCCGCCGCCCTCCAGGCCGAGGCGCTGGCGCTGCGTCCGCCGGTGGCGATGTCGATGCCCCAGCAGCGCTCGGTGCAGATGGTGTTCGGCCACATCGCCGTCGCCTGTGCCCGCTGGGTGCCGCCCTCCCAGGCCGGCGGCTGGTTCGACAAGGCGCTGGCCGCCTACCGCTCGGCCGAGAAGCGGCTGGCGCGCACCGATCCGCCGTGGGAGACCGGGCTGATCCACAAGCACATCGCCCTGCTGCTGTCGGCGCGGGCCGAGAGCGACAAGGGCAACCTGACCCTGCTGCACGAGGCGGTGGCGGCGTGGCGCGAGGCGGTGGCGGGGCTGGCCCGCAACGTGCTGCCCCAGGAATGGGCCCAGGCCCAGGTGCGGCTGGGCCGCATGCTCTATCGCCTCGATCTGGCGACCGGCGACACCGACTTGCTGCGCGAGGCCTTGCCGGCGCTGCAAGGCGCGTTGCAGGTCTATTCCCGCACCGAGACGCCGGTGCGCTGGGCCGAGGCCATGCACGACATCGCCCAGGTGCTGGAGGTCTATGGCGACCAGTTGAAGAGTGCCGACGTGCTGCGCCGTGCCGTCGACACCTGCCGCCAGGTGCTGGAGGTCCAATCGCGCGAGCGCACGCCGCTGGCCTGGGCGGCGGCGCAGAACACCCTCGGCTCGGCCCTGTTCCTCCTCGACAAGCACCAGGACGGTGTCGGCCATTTGCCGGAAGCGGCGGCGGCCTTCGAGGCGGCGAACGAAATCTTCCATGCCTATGGCCGCAAGGGTCCGGCTCAGGTGGCGATGCGCAATCTCGGCCACGTCAAGCGCCTGGCCGAACAGCGCCGCGGCCGGCACGTGTTCGACGATTGGGCCGAGGAATGACCAACAATGCCGTCATCCCCGCGCAGGCGGGGATCCATGGCTCCACCGGCATCGCGCATGCCGTCCAGCAACCCCTTCGCCCCACCGTGGATCCCCGCCTGCGCGGGGATGACGCATCCGGGGCTGTCCTGCGGAGGCCCCATGCTGTCCGACTGCCTTGCCGGCACCCGCGTGCTCGACCTGACCCTGTTCATTCCCGGGCCGCTGGCGACGCAATGGCTGAGTGACCTCGGCGCCGAGGTGGTGAAGGTCGAATCGCCGGCCGGCGATCCGATGCGCACCATGGGACCGGTGGACGCCGACGGTTCGACGCCGTTCTACAAGCTGGCCAACCGCAACAAGACGGTGATCGCCCTCGACCTCAAGGACGAGCGCGGCCATCGCCAGTTCGAGACTCTGGTGGCCAAGGCCGACGTCCTGGTCGAGGGCTTCCGCCCCGGGGTCCTGGAGCGGTTGGGCTTCGGCCCCGCCCGTCTCGCCGAACTCAATCCGCGCCTGGTCCATTGCGGCCTGTCCGGCTACGGCCAGACCGGGCCGTGGGCCAAGCGCGCCGGCCACGACCTCACCTATGCCGCGCTGGCCGGCGCCCTGTGGGCGACCGGGCCGGAGGCGCGGCCGGTGATGACCTTTCCGCCGCTCGCCGACCATGCCGGGGCGGGGATGGTGGTGACCGCGGTGCTCGCCGCCCTGTTGAGGCGCGGCCGTACCGGCAAGGGCACGCATCTCGACGTCAGCCTGTCCGAGGCGGCGCTGGGGTGGATGGGCGGCATCCTGACCATGGCCGAGCGCGGCCTGGCCCTGGGGCGCGAGACCGGCCCGATCAACGGCGGCGCCGCCTTCTACCGCATCTATCGCTGCCGCGACGGCCGCTTCCTCGCCGTGGCGCCGCTGGAGGCGAAGTTCTGGGCTGCCTTCTGCACCGCCTTGGGCCGCGAGGAGTGGATCCACCGCCAGGCCGAGCCGATGCCGCAGAACGAACTGATCGCCGATCTCGACTCCCTGCTGCTGACCAAGACCCGCGACGAATGGGCGGCGCTGCTGGCGCCCGCCGATTGCTGCGTCGAGCCGGTGCTGGAACCGGCCGAGGTGCTGTCTCATCCGCAGACCCGCGCCCGCGATCTGGTCCAGCGCGACGACGGTCTGGCCGAGGTGTTGCTGCCGATGCTGATGGACGGGGCGCGGGCCAGGAAGCGGCGGCGGTTCGTCGATGCCGATCCCGCCGCGGTGGTGGCGTCGTGGCGATGACCCTGCCGCTCCACGGCGGCGATCTCGCCGCCGCCGAGGTCCGCTGGGGGCGGCCGTCGGCGGGATGGCTCGACCTGTCGACCGGAGTCAATCCCTGGCCCTATCCGCTGCCGCCGCTGCCCGATTCGGCGTGGCACCGCCTGCCGGGGACCGCCGAAGAGGGGGCGCTGCGCCGCGCCGCCGCCTATCGCTATCGCCTGCCCGGCGCCGATTTCGTGCTGCCGGCGCCGGGCAGCGGGGCGCTGATCCAGGCCCTGCCGCGGGTGTATCCGCCGGGTCCGGTGGCGGTGGTCGGTCCCACCTACGGCGAGCATGCCCGCGCCTGGACCGCCGCCGGCCATGAGGTCCGGCCGGTCGAGAGCCTCGCCGCCGCCGCCGGGGCGCCGGTGGTGGTGGTGGTCAATCCCAACAACCCCGACGGCCGCCTGCTGTCCCCCGAGGCGGTGGCGGCGACGCGTTGCACCCTGCTGGTGGTCGACGAGGCGTTCGGCGACGTGGTCCCCGAGGCCTCGGTGGTGCCGCGGCTGCGGCCGGGGATGGTGGTGTTGCGCTCGTTCGGCAAATTCTACGGCCTGGCGGGCCTGCGGCTGGGCTTCGCCCTCGGCCTGCCGGCCCAACTGGCGCCCGTGGCGACCGCCCTGGGGCCGTGGGCGGTGTCGGGGCCGGCCTTGGCGGTGGGAGCCAAGGCCCTGGCCGACGACGGCTGGGCCCTGGCCACCCGAGCCCATCTCGCCGCCATGGCCTCCCGCCTCGACGCGGTGCTGGGCGAGGCCGGGTTGACCGTGGTCGGCGGCACCACGCTGTTCCGCCTTGCCCGCCATCCCGAGGCGGGGACGCTGTGGAACCGCCTCGGCCGTGCCGGCATCCTGGTGCGGTCGTTCGCCGAGCGCCCGGGCCTGTTGCGCTTCGGCCTGCCGGGCAGCGAGGCCGAGCTGGCGCGTTTGAGTCAGTCCCTCAGCCCGTAACCGGGCGAGAACGGCACCTCCAGACCCCACAGCGTCGCCAGTTCGGCGGGCGTGCGGACGACGTGCGCCACCGCGGCGGCGGCGGGGTCGAGGCCGCCGATGCCGTCCTCGATGGTCAGCGCGCCGTCGGCGATCCGCACCCGGCGGTAGACCGGCACGCCGAAGCCGACATGGCCGCCGACGAAGGTGGTGTCGGTGAAGCGCAGCGCCCGCGCCTGCGCCCGGTCTTCGAGGCGGAACGGTCCCAGATCCAGCCGCGCCGGTTCCGCCTCGCCGAAGCGGGGCACGAAGTGGGCGGCCGCCGAGCGGTAGAGGTTGCGGGCGGCGAGGTCGGCGGTATAGGTCCAGGTGCCGGGATCGCGGACCCAGGGCGTGCCGTCGATCTCGATCTCCACCGCCAGCTGATCGTTGTGGGCATGGCCGCCGCGCCCGTTCTGGCCGATCGGGCCGCAGCGCACCGAGACGAAGGCGCGGCGGCCCGTCCACAGGAACAGGCCGAAATCGGGGTAGGCGATGGCCTCCAGATCCGCCAGGGCGGCAGGATCGGGCGGCACCAGCGTCACCCGGGTCAGGGTGCGCGCCGCCGGCAGCGGCGCGGCGCTCGCCGCAAGGCGCCGCGGCCGGGGATCGCCGCTCGGCAGGCGATGGCCGCCGGCCAGCATCGCCACCACCGCCCGATCGAGCGCCGCCGTGGCCGGCGCGGCGAAATCGCCGCCGAACAGACCCTCGGCGGCGCCGAGAAGGTGCGAGACGTCGAGTCCGCGCTCGCGCGGGCCGCTGGGACGAAGATCGCACAGCGGCGCCAGTTTGAGCAGGCGGCCGGAATCGTTGTCGCCGATCTGGACGATGTCGCCCGAGGGCTTGGTGACGTCGGCGGCGAAGCGCACCGCGCGGGCCAGGCGCTCGCCGACGGCGCCGTCGAAGGGCGGCCAGGCCATCGGCGCCGGGGCCAGGGCCGGTGCGTGATGCCACTGGCGGGCGTCGTAGTCGCTCAGGGCGGCGCGGCGCCGCTCCGGCAGGCCGAGCACCACCGCCACCGCGAGCAGCGCCATCTCCAGCGACAGGCGGTGATAGGCGGTCGAGGCCTCGAAATTGCCCCCATCGGGCAGGAACTGGCGGGGAATCTCGACCTGCAACTGCTGGACGGCAAAGGCCAGCCACAGATCGGTCTCCGCCGCACGCGGCAGCAGGGCGCCGAGGAACGCCAGCCCGGTGAGATTGGCCAGATAATGATTGCCGCGGTCGTCGCCGGTGTATTCGAGATAGGCGACGATGTGGCGTCCGTGGGCGAGGAGATAGGCGCCCAGTTCATCCTCGAAGCCGCGGTCGAAGGCGTGGCCGTGGGCGTGGAACAGGTCGAGCGTCGTCAGCAGATTGACGGCGCGGATGGCGACGTCCATGGCGCAGGCCCAGTCGACCCCCCAGCCGGGCGGGTTGGCGGCCATGAAATCGAGCATCTGGTTGCGCGCCTCGTCGGCCACCGCCGGGTCGCGGTCGAGCGCCCAGGCCAGGGCCAGCGGCGGCAGATGCTGAAGGCGGCCCAGCTCCCACGGCACCTTGATGTCGACGCCCGGGCGATGGGCGTAGGGGCTGGCCGGCCCCCAGGTGCGGACGTCCCAGCGCCATCCGGAGCGGATGTCCAATTGCCAGTCGATGCGGCGGTAGGCGGGATCGATATTGGCGGCCAGGGCGGCGGCGGCGGCACGATTGCCGCGCCACGGCGGGACCGCCGGCGGCGGCGCGACCGCGGTCCAGCCGGAGCCGAGGACGTCGAAGGCATGCCGCCGCCACGCGCGGGCCAGCGGCCGCAGGGTGGCGGCGACGGGGCCGAGCAGGGCGGGATCGATCGGCCCCAGCCGGCGGGCCAACGGGCCGCCCACCTGGGCTTGCGGCGGATAGGTGCAGTGATTGCGCAGCAGGCGGCCGAGCAGGCGCTGCTTGACGCGGCGGCCGAGGAAGCGCAGCCCCTGGCGCACCAACTGGCGCGGCGACAGGCGAAGGGCGTGGCGGAAGAGATGAAGCATGAAGACCTCAATCGTCATGGCCGGGCTCGACCCGGCCATCCATGTGTCGAGGGCCGATGAGGAAGGGATGCCCGGGTCAAGCCCAGGCATGACGGACAACGATCTGCCGATCTATACGCCCGTTGTCGCCATCTCGCTTTGCGGAGCGTATTCCGGCACCAGGCGGCGCAGGATCGCCAGCACGCGCTCGGGGCGGTGGGCGGCGCACGCCTCGGCGAGATCGGACAGCGCGACGCCCAATTCCTCGGCGTCGACCGAGCGCGGTGCCGCCAGCAGGATGCCCTTGCTTTCGGTGGGCACCGGCGGTTCGGCGCCGTGGAAGATCTCCTCGAACAGTTTCTCGCCGGGGCGCAGGCCGCTATAGACGATGCCGACGTCGACGTCCGGCCGCAATCCGGCGAGGCGGATCATCTGGCGGGCAAGATGGACGATCTTGACCGGCTCGCCCATGTCGAGGACGAAGATCTTGCCGCGATAGGCCGGGCTGGCTAGGCCGAACGACGACGCCTGCAGCACCAGTTCGACCGCCTCGCGCACGGTCATGAAGTAGCGGGTCATGTCGGGATGGGTGACGGTCAGCGGGCCGCCGGCCGCCAGCTGCTTCTGGAACAGCGGCACCACCGAACCGGTCGAGCCCAGCACGTTGCCGAAGCGGACGGTGACGAAGCGGGTGCCGCCGCTTTCGGCGCCGGCGAGGTCGAGGGACTGGGTATACATCTCGGCGATCCGCTTCGACGCCCCCATCACGTTGGTGGGATTGACCGCCTTGTCGGTGGAGATCTGCACCATCAACTGCACCCCGGCGCGGCGGCAGGTGTCGGCGACGTTGCGGGTGCCGACGGCGTTGGTGAACACGCCCTCGGCGGGATTGTGCTCGACCATCGGCACGTGCTTGAGCGCCGCGGCGTGGAAGACCAGTTCGGGCAGATGCTCGCCCATCACCGCCTGGAGCCGGGCCAGGTCGCGGACGTCGCCCAGCACCGGCCGGCGGACGAGGTCGGGATGGCGGACGCCCAACTCCATGTCGATGGCGTAGAGGTTGAACTCGCACGAATCGAACAGCACCAGCTCGGCGGGGCCGAAGTCCGAGATCTGCCGCACCAGCTCGGAACCGATGCTGCCGCCGGCGCCGGTCACCAGCACCCGGCGCTCGGCGATCATCGCCGCCATGCCGTCGCGGTCGAGCACCGTCTGCGGCCGTCCCAGCAGGTCTTCGACGGCGATGGGGCGGATGGTGACCTGCTCGGTGACGCCGTGCTGGAGGTCGGTCAGCCGGGGAATGCGGGCCAGCGGCATCCCCAGCCGGTCGGCGTCGTCGAGCAGACCGCGGATGATGGCGCCGTCGAGGCGGTGGTCGGTGACGATCAGCCGCTGCGGAGTCTCGCCGCGGCGCTTGAGTTCGGCGACCACCGCGTCGAGCTCGTCGATGGGACCCAGCACGTCGACGCCATGGATGTTGCGGCCGACCCGCGAGCCCTTTTCGCTGATCACGCCGACGGCCCGGTAT
Organism: Magnetospirillum sp.; assembly: GCA_016212565.1. Lineage (GTDB taxonomy): Bacteria > Pseudomonadota > Alphaproteobacteria > Rhodospirillales > Magnetospirillaceae > JACRFY01. The sequence continues at coordinate 10,795 of JACRFY010000110.1, forward strand.
TCGGCGTCGGGGGCCATGGTGGCGCGCAGGAACAGCTCGGCCTCGTCGCCGGCACCGACCAGCAGCACCGGCACCCGTCCCTGGCCGCGCGCCGCCAGCTTGGCCGCCTGCCGTCCGTCCTTGAAATTGCGGTAGAGGAAACGCGGCCCGCCGAGCAGGGCCAGCAGCACGAACCAGTTGATCACCGGTACCGAGCGCGGCAGGTCGGTCAGGCGGGTGGTGAGGAACATCACCAGCGAGAAACCGAGAATCGCCAGCGTCGCGCCACGGGTCAGGCACAGCAGGTCGTTGATCGACGCGTAGCGCCACACCCCCTTGTACATCCGCGCCGACCGGAAGGCGGCGGCGGAAACGGCGGTGAAGGCCAGGGTCGAGAGGGCCACGGTGGCCGGGTCCCACCCGCGCAGCCACTCGTCGCCCATGCGCAGGAACAGCGCGACGTGAAAGGAAATGGCTGCCATCGCCAGATCATGGGCGAAGGCGATATGACCGCGGTGAAGGCTCGGCTTGAAGGACATCCCAGGATCGCTTGCAGCAGGGCCGACAGTGTTAGCCCACTCGGACGGCAATGTCCAATACGGGAGGGGGGGAATCTGGACGTTGGTGATGGATGGACGGGGCCGGGGCGTCACGGTTCGCGGCTTCGACACTTCTGCCGGCGCTCTGCCTGCATCCGGCTGTGCCCGCTCACCGGGCCGTGTCCGCGGCACGCGTGTTGACGGGGGCGGGGAGTGGCTTATAGTTACTTTATGTGTTTTTAGCGGGTTTCGACTCAAAACGGGTAAAGCCTTCATATTCGACGTCGGGGGGCAATCTTCCATGGATCCCGTTCGCAATCCCTTCGCGCCAGGAGCCGGTAACCCGCCGCCGGAGCTGGCCGGCCGCGCGTCCGTATTGGACGATGCGAATGTCGCCCTACGGCGCGTCGCCATTGGCCGTCCGGCTCAGAGTTCGATTTTGGTTGGCTTGCGGGGCGTAGGGAAGACCGTTCTTCTCGTTCGCATCGAGGAGATGGCAGCGGAACAGACCTACAAGACCTTTCTGGTCGAGGCGCACGAAACCAAGTCGCTGCCGGAACTGATCGTTCCGGGTTTAAGGATCTACGCCAAAACAACCGCACGATCCGGCTTTCGGGGTGAGATGGTGTAGTTCCACTCTGGATGGAAGTCGCAGCCGTTGATGGCGATTGCGTCCATCTCGGCGTCGGTGACCTTGAGGCCCTTGGGATAGTCG